>NZ_JARKPQ010000051.1 GCF_029975155.1 Propionicimonas sp.
CGCTCGAAGCCGAGCACCACCCCGAAGCCCAGCATCGCGACGCCTGCGGCGCCGTCCACGACCCGCGCGCCGCGGCGGCTGGCGAGGAAGCCGCGCAGCG
This sequence comes from Propionicimonas sp., assembly GCF_029975155.1. Classification (GTDB taxonomy): domain Bacteria; phylum Actinomycetota; class Actinomycetes; order Propionibacteriales; family Propionibacteriaceae; genus Propionicimonas. The sequence continues at coordinate 101 of NZ_JARKPQ010000051.1, forward strand.
CGTGCGCGCAGAAGATCACGACGGTGAACCAGGCGATGCCCATGGCCGCGTGGATGCCGGCGAGCGTGGCGCCGATGGCCGCCGGAGGGTAGCCGGCGGGCAGGAACAGCGGCAGCACGGTGACGTAGAAGACCGCCACCTTGGGGTTCAGCAGGTTGGTCAGCAGTCCCTTGACGAAGGCCTCGCCCGCCGTGTCGGGGCTGCCGGTGGACTCGGCGACGTGCGCATCACCGCGGATCGCCGAGCGCAGGTAGCCGAAGGCGAGATAGGCGAGGAAGGCCACACCAGCCCACTTCAGCACCGTGTACGCAACCTGGGACGCCGCGAACAGCGCGCCCAGCCCGGTGGCCGCGGCCACACCCCAGACCAGCGTGCCCAGGCAGATGCCGGCGCCGGCGGCGAAGGCCGTGCTGCGGCGGTCGCGGAGGGCCTGGCGCAGGACCAGCACGGTGTCCAGCCCGGGCGTGAGGGTGACCACCGCAGCGAGCAACGTGAAGCCGATGAGGGCCTGGGTGAGCGTCACGCGCAGATGCTAGCCGCTTCCGCTGTCGTCACCACCTTGGCCTCTCGTTCCGGGGCCCGCGCGCTTTGTCATCCCGGACTTGATCCTTGTCATCCCGGACTTGATCCGGGATCCCGCGACGTGTACTGCCAGCAGGTGCAGGGATCCCGGCGTTCGCCGGGATGACGGAAGAGCTGGCCGGGATGGACGGAAGAGTTCGCCGGGATGACGGAAGAGCTCGCCGGGATGACGGAAGAGGCGGCCTCAGAAGGTGGCTCGCACCGCGATCAGGTAGGCCAGGTAGGCGAGGTAGATCGAGACGAAGATCGCGCCCTCGATCCGGGAGATGCTGCGTCCGGAGACGAACACGGGGACGCACAGCACCGCGACGCCGGCCATCAGGGGGATGTCGACGGTGAGCAGGTCGGCGTCGACGGGCAGGTCGCCGGGGAGAGCGACGCAGGTGACGCCGAGGATGAACAGGATGTTGTAGATGCTCGACCCGATCAGGTTGCCCACCGCGACGTCACGTTCGTTGCGCACGGTGGCGACGAGCGTGGTCGCCAGTTCTGGCGCGGACGTGCCGATCGCCACGATGGTCAGCCCGATCAGCGCCTCGGAGATCCGCCAGGAGCGGGCGAGTTCCACGGCGCCGTCCACCATCAGGTCGGCGCCGTAGATCGTCAGGCCGATCGCCACCACCAGCAACAGCCCGTAGCCGAGCCGCAGCCGGCCGACCCGCTCGGTCGGCACCGGCGCCTCCTCGAACGCCTCCGCGTACTGCTCGCGGGCCTGGCGGCCCTCCCGCCGGCTCTCCCGGACGAGCAGCACGGTGTATCCGACCGCACCGAGCAGCAGCACGAGGCCGTCCGAGGTGGTCAGGACGCCGTCGTCCCAGACGAGCAGGGTCATCAGCGCCGCCGCGGCCACGATGGTCGGCAGTTCGAGCTTCAGGATCCGCAGGTGCAGGGGCACCGGACGCAGCAGCGCGGCCAGGCCGAGGATGAACAGCAGGTTGAGCACGTTGGTGCCCGCGATGTTGGCGACGGCGATCGCCGGAGCACCTTCCAGGCTGGCGGTGATCCCGACGGCCAGCTCCGGAGCGCTCGTGCCGATCGAGACGACGGTGAGGCCCAGGATCAACGGGCTGATCCCGACGGTCATGGCCAGTCGGGTGGTGCCGCGCACCACCAACTCCGCGCCCACCACCAGGATGGCAAGGCCAAGGACGAACGTGGCGGCGGCAGGCATGATCAGGTCGGCGAGTTTCCCGGCGGCCCTGCCATGCGCACAGCCTAGCGGTGGCACTGCGCCGGCGGTCAGATCCAGTCGACCTTGCGGAACAGGATGTACAGGCCCACCGTCCCCACCAGCATCAGCAGCACGCTCTGCCACAGCCCGAACGCGGCCATGTAGCCCGGATAGGGGATGTTCTGGCCGAACCAGCCGGTGACCGCCGTCGGCACCGCGATGATCGCCGCCCACGCCGCGAGCTTCTTCATCACCTCGTTCAGCCGGGCGTCCTGCAGCGACAGGTTGGTCTCGAAGACGCTGGAGACCATGTCGCGCAGGCTCTCCGTCCACTCCGCCGCCCGGATCACGTGGTCGTAGAGGTCGTTGAAGTTGCCCTCCAGTTCGACCGAGAGCGGACGGTCGTGCTCGGCCCGGTAACGCATCACGGCGCTGACCACCTCGCGCATCGGCAGCACGACGCGACGCAGCTGGACGAGGGCCTTGCGGACTCCGAACACCCGCTGCTGGATCACCCGGGTCTTGATCGAGGCGTCGAACAGCAGGTCCTCCAGCCCCTCCAGTTCGTCGTCCAGCTGCTCGACCGTGTCGAAATGCCCGTCCACCAGGTAGTCGAGCAGGCCATGGACGAGGGCGGCCACGCCGTGGGCGAGCAGGCCGGCGTCCTGCCAGTAGGCCAGCACCTCACCCATGTCCAGCCGCTGATCACCGCGGACGGTGATCAGCGCGTCCGGCAGCACGAAGGCGGAGACCGGGATGGTGTCCAGCCGCATCACGCCGTCCGAGCGGGTGAAGGACGTGGCCGCGCAGGTGATGAACGTGTGGGTCGCGTGCCGGGTGGCCTTGGGGCGCTCGTGCCTGCCGGTGGCGTCCTCGACGGCGAACGGATCCAGGTGGAGTTCAGAGGCCAGTTCGTCGAGCAACTCCTGTCCCGGCTCGACGAGGTCGAACCACACCAGGACGTCGGGCTCGGCGAGCCAGCGGTCCAGTTCCGCGAGCGGGAAGTCCGCCGCGACTTCGACGCCGGCGCGCCAGGCCCGGCCCGAACAGGTGCTCACGATCCCCAGCATGGCACCGCGCGAAGGTGTACGAGGTACGCCGCGCGACGTGAACTCTCCGCCACGGGGCGTCGGAAGAGGGTAGATTCTCGGCTTGTGGAGATCGACCTGACCGCTGAAGTCGGGCACGGTCTGGGCGAAGCGGCGATCGCCGCGGACAATGCGCTCTGGCCCCTGATCAGTACCGCACTCGTGCCCTGCGGAGTCCACGCCGGCGACCCCACGTCCATCCTGCGGGCGTGCAGCGAAGCCGAAGCGCGGGAGGTCTCGCTCGGTGCCGCGGTCGGCTACGCGGACCGGATGGGCGGCGGCGAGCGGTTCGTCGACTACGACCCGGACGACCTGGCCGCCGCGATCATCTACCAGCTCGGCGCCCTGGACGGCCTGGCGCTCGCCGAGCAGGCGCGGGTCACCCGTGTCCGGCCGAGCGGGGCACTGTTCGAGGCCGCGCGCACCGACCGCAATCACGCATGGGCGCTGGTGAACGCCGTCCTGGACTACGACCCCTCTCTGACGATCATCGGGCTGCCCGAGTCGCGGCTGCTGCAGACCGCTGAGCGCAACGGACTCTCGGTGGCCAGGGAGTTCCAGCCCCACCGGCTGCAGAACGCGAACGGGTCCCTCGGTGCCGTGGTCACCGATCCGGAGACCGTGGCCCGCCGCGCCGTGGACGCGGTCGCGTCCGGCGGCTACGACTGCGTGCGCCTGCCCTGGCACACCCAGGCCGAACGCGACTGCGCGCGAGCCGTCCGCGTGGCCCTGGTCGAGGCCGGTCACGTGATCGCGTCCCCGCAGGCGCCGGCCCAGCCCGAGTTGCCCGTCCACCTGGCCGTCGCCGGACGGGTCTGACGGCCACAGAAGCTGCCGAAACTCACTCACGCTGCCGAAGGTTCGGCAGCCTCGGCGAGTTTCGGCAGCTTCTGACTGGGGCGGGAGCGGACGGGTGGGGCCGCGGCCGCTGGGGGGCGCGGGGTGGGCGCCGAGCCGGGTTTGTGGGAAACCTACAACGAAACCTGGTCTATCTTGGTTCCGAGGGCGTGGAACTTGGCGAGTTCGTCCAGTTGTGTCAGTGTCGACTCGCACTGCGACGCCCGGCGTGGCAGATTGCCGACGGACCTGCCGGCAGGCGGGTCCGGTGACTGCCCGCGACAGGAGGCCCCGTGTTCCAGCGCATCGCGATCGTCAACCGTGGTGAGGCGGCGATGCGGCTCATCCATGCCGTTCGCGACCTGAACGCCGAGCGGCCGGACGCTCCGCAGCTCACCACGATCGCGCTGTACACCGATGCCGAGCGCACCGCGATGTTCGCCCGCGAGGCCGACGAGGCGTATCCGCTCGGCCCGGCGTCCGCCCGTCCCTATCTCGACCACGACCTGCTGACCCGCGTGCTCGTCGGGGCTCGCGCGGACGCGGTCTGGGTCGGCTGGGGCTTCGTCGCGGAGGACGCGGCCTTCGCCGACCTCGTCACCTCCCTCGGCATCACGTTCATCGGCCCGTCGGGCGAGGCGATGCGCAAGCTCGGCGACAAGATCGGCAGCAAGCTGATCGCCGAGGAGGTCGGCGTCCCGGTCGCCCCGTGGAGCCGCGGTGGGGTGGACACGCTGGACGACGCCCTGGCGGCGGCCGAGCGGATCGGCTACCCGCTGATGCTGAAGGCGACCGCCGGCGGCGGTGGACGCGGCATCCGCCGGGTGGACTCCTCCGCAGACCTGGCCGACGCCTACCAGCGCACCCGCGACGAGGCCGAACGCTCCTTCGGCTCGGGCGTGGTCTTCCTGGAGAAGCTCGTCACCGGCGCGCGCCACGTCGAGGTCCAGGTGATCGCGGACGGCCAGGGCACCGCGTGGGCGCTCGGCGTCCGCGACTGCACGGTGCAGCGCCGCAACCAAAAGGTGATCGAGGAGTCCGCCTCGCCGCTGCTCACGGCAGAGCAGACCGCGGAACTGAAGGCGTCCGCCGAACGGCTGGCCCTCGCCGTGGACTACCGCGGCGCCGCCACGGTCGAGTTCCTCTACCACCCGGCCGACCGGCTGTTCGCGTTCCTCGAGGTGAACACGCGACTGCAGGTCGAGCACCCGATCACCGAGGTCACGAACGACTTCGACCTGGTCAAGGCCCAGGTGCGCGTCGCGGCGGGCGAGCCGCTCACCGACCGGCCGGCCGAGCAGGGCCATGCCATCGAGGCCCGGCTCAACGCCGAGGACCCCGACCGCGACTTCGCCCCCTCCCCCGGTGTGATCACCCGGCTCGACTTCCCTGTCGGGCCCGGCATCCGCGTCGACACCGGCGTCGCCGAGGGCGACGCCATCCCCGCCGACTTCGACTCGATGATCGCGAAGGTGATCGCATCCGGACGCACTCGCGCGGAGGCGCTCGGCCGCCTGCGCCGCGCGCTGGCCGAGACCACGGTGATCATCGACGGCGGCGCGACGAACAAGAGCTTCATCCTCGAGCTGCTCGGCCACCCCGAGGTGGTCGGCCCCGAGCCGGGCGGATCCGCGCAGTGGGCCGACACCGGCTGGATCGACCGGACGCGCGCCGCCGGCGGCCTGGTGGCCGACCGGCACTCCGGGGTCGCGCTGGTCTCCGCGGCGATCGAGGCCTACCAGGAGGCGGAGCAGCGCGAGGTCGCCCGGCTGCTGGAGACCGCCCACGGCGGCCGGCCGCAGGCGCAGCACGCGTCCGGACTGTCGGTCGACCTGAAGCTCCGCGGCGCGGCGTACACGCTGGTCACCTTCCGCACCGGCCCCGACCGGTACCGCGTCCGGGTCGGCGGGGTCGTCGTGGACGCCGGCCTCGAACGTCTCGACGAGGTGCACGGCCGGCTGCGGGTGGGCGCCGAGGAGTTCCGGATCGTCACCGCGACCCACGGCCCCGTCCATCTCATCGAGGTGAACGGCGTCACCCACCGGGTCTCGCGCGACGAGGGCGGCGTGCTGCGCTCTCCCGCGCCGGCGCTGGTCGTGGCCACGCCGGTCGTCGTCGGGCAGGAGGTCGCCGCCGGCGCTCCGGTGGTGGTGCTGGAGTCGATGAAGATGGAGACCGTCGTCACTGCGCCGTTCGCGGCCCGGGTGAAGGAACTCCTCGTGATGGCCGGCAGCCAGGTGGAGAGCCTGGCCCCGCTCGTCCGGCTCGAGCCGCTGGGCAATGGCGGCGAGGCCGCCGCGAAGGCCGGCGAGGTCGAGCTGCCGGACGGGGCGTCCGACCCGTCGACCCACGACCGCGTCACCCGCCTGCTCGGCGAGCTGTCCGCGCACCTGATGGGCTATGACACCGACCCGGCGGCGGGCGTGCTCGCGGCCTACCTCGCCGCCCGCGACCAGGCCCGCGCGGAGGGCATCGACGTGCTCGCCGGTGAGGTCGAGCTGATCTCGCTGTTCGCCGACCTCGCCGAGCTGGGCCGCAACCGTCCGGCCGGGGAGCAGGACGGCACCGAGCTGCGCGTCCACTCCGACCGCGAGCTGTTCCACGGCTACCTGCAGAGCCTCGACGTCTCGCGCGCGGCGCTGCCCACCCGGTTCGTGGACCGGCTCGGCCGCGCGCTCGCCCACTACGGCGTGACCGGTCTCGACCGCACGCCCGCGCTCGAGGACGCCCTGTTCCGCGTCTTCCTCGCCCAGCAGCGGGTGGCGGCGGACGTCCAGGTCGTGCTGGCGATCCTCGACCGCTGGATCGGCGAGCCCGCTCCGGACGACGCGGCGGCGGCCTCCGCCCGGCCGCAGCTGGAACGGCTGGTGCGAGCCACCCAGCGGCGCTTCCCCGCCGTCGGCGACGTGGCCCGCTCGGTGCGGTTCCGCTGGTTCGACCAGCCCCAGGTGGACGCCGAGCGCGAGCAGGTGCTGGCCAACGTGGCCGCGGAAGTGGCAGACCTCTCCGCCCATCCGGATGCCCCTGACTACGCCGAACGCATCGCGGCGCTGGCGGCGATCCCCGAGAGGATGGTCCCGACGCTGGCCGAGCGGATGGCCGAGGGGGTCACCCCTCACGAGCCGCTGCTGGAGATCCTGCTGCGCAAGCACTACCGCGATCACGACCTCGCCGACGTCCGGGCCTTGACGGTCGGGGGCCGCTCGGTGGTCGTCGCCGACTACGTGCTGGACGGACGTCCCACGCGCGCGATCACCACGATCGCGACCGCGGAGGAGCTGGACGGCGACGGCCCCGTGGCCGGCGTCATCGCGGACCAGCTGCGCGCCCGTCCGCAGGGCAGGGACGCCGTCGTCGAGCTGTACGTCGCCTGGCCGGAGGCGCCCGACCGGGCCGAGCTGGCGGCCGACCTCCAGGCCCGCCTCTCCGGCTGGGACCTGTCGGGCCTGCGCCGGATGGTGGTCGCGGCCTGCTCGCCCGCGGGCGAGGTCGACTACGTCACCTTCCGTCCGGACGCGGCCGGCCGGCTGGTCGAGGACGAGCGCGTCCACGGCGTCCACCCGATGGTGTTCCGGCGGCTCAACCTGTGGCGGCTGCGCGAATTCGACGCCACGCGGCTGCCCGCGCCGCGGGGCGTCCTGCTGTTCGACTGCGTGGCCAGGACCAACCCGGACGACCGGCGTCTGGTGGCGATGGCGGAGGTCAACCAGCTCGCGGCCGTCCGCGACGAGCACGGCCGGCTGATCGGCCTGCCGCACGCCGAGCGGGCGGTGGAGAACTGCCTGGAGGCCATCCGAAGGACGCGCGCTGCCCGCGGTTCGGCGGGCAGCCGGCTCGACATGAACCACGTGTGGGTCTACGTGTGGCCGCAGATCGACCTCGACCTCCGCGACGTGATGGAGCTGCAGCACAAGATCACGCCGCTGTCGGACGGCACCGGTATCGAGGAGGTGCTGGCCGAGGGCACCTTCGTGCGTCCGGACGTGCCACCGACCCGGCTGGCGATCCGGTTCCACGCCAAGCCCGGCTCGGGCGTCGCCGCGTCCGTCGAGCCGCCACCCACCGAACCACTGCACCCGCTGGACGACTACGCGGCCAAGGTCGTTCGTGCGCGTCGGCGCGGTCTCGTCTACCCCTACGAGCTGTCCGAGACCCTGGCCGGGCCGGGCGGGACGCTGGTCGAGCTGGACCTCGAGGAGGACGTGGCACCGGGTGCGCCCGACCGGCTGGTCGCCGTCCAGCGGCCGCCGGGCCGGAACAAGGCCGGGATCATCGCCGCGAAGGTGACCACCCCCACGCCGCTGTACCCGGACGGGATCACGCGGATCGTGCTGTCCGGCGACCCGACCCGCGGGCTGGGCGCGGTCGCGGAACCCGAGTGCCGCCGGATCATCGCCGCCCTCGACCTCGCCGCCGAGTTGGGCGTGCCGCTGGAGTGGTACACGCTCAGCTCCGGCGCTCGGATCTCCATGGACTCGGGCACCGAGAACATGGACTGGGTGGGGGCCGCGCTGCGCCGGATCGTGGAGTTCACGCAGGCCGGCGGCGAGATCAACGCCGTCGTCGCGGGCATCAACGTGGGCGCCCAGCCGTACTGGAACGCCGAGGCGACCATGCTCATGCACACCCGGGGCATCCTCGTGATGACGCCGGACTCGGCGATGGTGCTCACCGGCAAGCAGTCGCTGGACTTCTCCGGCGGCGTCTCGGCCGAGGACAACTTCGGCATCGGCGGCTACGACCGCGTGATGGGGCCCAACGGCCAGGCGCAGTACTGGGCGCCCGACCTGGCCGGCGCGTTCGGGATCCTGATGCAGCACTACGAGCACACCTACGTCGTGCCGGGCGAAGGCGGCCCGCGGCGGGCATCGACGTCCGACCCGCTCGACCGGGACGTCTCGGACTTCCCGCACGACGTGCCGGGCAGCGAGTTCAGCACGGTGGGCCAGATCTTCTCCCCCGCGTCCAACCCCGACCGTAAGAAGGCCTTCGACATCCGGACGGTGATCGCGGCCGTCTGCGACGCCGACCACCCCCGCGTGGAGCGCTGGGCCGGCATGGCGGACGCCGACACCGCGGTAGTCATGGACGCCCGGGTCGGCGGCTACCCGGTCGCGGTGCTCGGTATCGAGAGCACGCCGGTGCCGAGGGCCGGTTTCCCGCCCACGGACGGCCCCGACACGTGGACCGCGGGCACGCTGTTCCCGAAGTCGAGCAAGAAGGCAGCGCGCGCGATCAACGCCGCGTCCGGCAACCGGCCCCTGGTGGTGCTGGCGAACCTGTCGGGCTTCGACGGCTCGCCGGAGTCGATGCGCAACCTGCAGTTGGAGTACGGCGCGGAGATCGGCCGGGCGATCGTGAACTTCCGCGGCCCGATCGTGTTCGTGGTGATCAGCAGATACCACGGCGGGGCGTTCGTGGTGTTCAGCAAGCGGCTGAATCCGAGCATGACGGTGCTGGCGATCGAAGGCTCGTTCGCGTCCGTGATCGGCGGCGCGCCGGCCGCGGCGGTGGTGTTCGCCGGGGACGTCGCCAAGCGCACGGCGGCCGACCCGCGGGTGGCGTCCCTGGAGGCGAGGCTGCGGACGGCGCACGCCCCCGACCGGGCCGGCCTGCAGCTGGAGTTGGCGGACGTCCGCGCCGCCGTCCGCGCGGAGAAGATCAGCGAGGTGGCCGCCGAGTTCGACGGCGTCCACAACATTCACCGCGCCGTCCAGGTCGGCTCGGTCGACCGCGTGATCAGTGCCGCCCGCCTGCGTCCGGAGATCATCGAGGCGATCGAGGCCCACCTGGGTTAGCCCCACACGTCATCTCGGCGAACGCCGGGATCCCCTCACCGCTGTCGCGACGCCACCCACGGGATCCCGGGTCAAGCCCGGGATGACCAAGGGGTCAAGCCCGGGACGACCAAGGGGTCAAGCCCGGGATGACGAGAACGCCTGCCCCCTGACCGATCCCTGAGGAGCGCACGCCTGAGCTTGCGAAGGCCCGCGCGTCACGAAGGGCCGCGTCGAGCCTGTCATGACAGACCGGCCGCCGGCGACGACCAGCGCGGCTAGACTCCGCAACGAGTGCCCCGAGGAGGAGTCGATGCCGATCACCAAGGTGTTGGTGGCCAACCGTGGCGAGATCGCGGTCCGGGTGATCCGGGCAGCGCGGGACGCAGGGCTCGCCAGCGTCGCCGTCTACGCCGACCCGGACGCGGACTCGCTGTTCGTGAAGCTCGCGGACGAGGCGTTCGCCCTCAACGGGCTGACCCCGGCCGACACCTACCTCGACGTGGCGAAGATCCTCGCCGTCGCGGCCCGCTCGGGCGCGGACGCCGTCCACCCCGGCTACGGGTTCCTCGCCGAGAACGCGGGCTTCGCCCAGGCGGTGCTCGACGCCGGCCTGACCTGGATCGGTCCGCCGCCGGCGGCCATCGAGGCCCTCGGCGACAAGGTGCAGGCCCGGCACATCGCGGCGAAGGTGGGCGCGCCGCTGGTGCCCGGCACGTCCGATCCGGTGGCGGATGCCGCCGAGGTGCTCGCGTTCGCCGAGCAGCACGGGCTGCCGATCGCGATCAAGGCGGCGTACGGGGGTGGTGGCCGTGGCCTGAAGGTGGCGCGGACGCTGGCCGAGGTGCCGGAACTGTTCGAGTCGGCCACCCGCGAAGCCGTGACGGCGTTCGGCCGCGGGGAGTGCTTCGTGGAGCGCTATCTGGACCGTCCGCGGCATGTGGAGACGCAGTGCCTCGCCGACGCGCACGGCAACGTCGTGGTGGTCTCGACCAGGGACTGCTCGCTGCAGCGCAGGCACCAGAAGCTGGTCGAGGAGGCTCCGGCGCCGTTCCTGACCGAGGAGCAGCGGGCGCGGTTGTACGACTCGTCCAAGGCGATCCTGAGAGAGGCCGGTTACGTGGGCGCGGGGACGTGCGAGTTCCTCGTCGGCCAGGACGGCACGATCTCGTTCCTCGAAGTGAACACGCGGTTGCAGGTGGAGCACCCGGTGTCCGAGGAGGTCACCGGGCTGGACCTGGTGCGGGAGATGTTCCGGATCGCGGACGGCGAGAAGCTGGGCTACGGCGATCCGTCCGCGCGCGGGCACTCCATCGAGTTCCGGATCAACGCGGAGGACCCGGGCCGCTCGTTCATGCCGGCACCGGGCACGTTGACGGCGTGGCAGCCGCCGTCCGGACCGGGGGTCCGGGTGGACTCCGGCTACCTCGCGGGCATGGCCGTGCCGGGATCGTTCGACTCGCTGGTGGCGAAGATCATCGTGACGGGGGCGGATCGGGGCCAGGCGATCCAGCGGTCGCGGCGCGCGCTGGCGGAGACGGTACTGGAGGGGATGCCGTCGGTGATCCCGTTCCACAAGGCGGTGTTGGAGGACCCGGCGTACGTCGCCGCGGACGGCGAGTTCGGCGTCCACACCCGCTGGATCGAGACGGAGTTCAACGCGCCGATCGAGCCGTACGTCGGCACGATGGGCGAGACCGAGCCGACAGAGAGCAACACCTATGTCGTCGAGGTGAACGGACGCCGCCTCGAGGTGCGACTGCCCAGTTCGCTGGCGGCGCCGGTCGTGAAACCGGCAACGGCCAAGCGGCCCACGCGCCGCAGCACCGGGGGCGCCCGGGCGAAGGCACCGTCGTCGAACGAACTCACCGCGCCGATGCAGGGCACGATCGTGAAGGTGTCGGTCGCCGACGGCGACGAGGTCGCCGAAGGCGATCTGGTGGTCGTCCTGGAAGCCATGAAGATGGAACAGCCGATCACCGCCCACCGCTCCGGCGTCGTCGCCCGCATCGCCGCCGCCGTCGGCGACGCCGTCACCTCCGGACAGGTGCTCCTGGAGATCGTCGACCCCTGAGCCCGCATCCACCGATCGAGCGCGTCTCGACAAGCTCGGCGAACGGTCTCGGTGGATCAGGGCTGAGCCCCGGGTCAGCTCCGCGGTGCCGGTGCTCGGGACGTCCGGTCGCGGCGCTTCCTGCCGACGAGCAGGAGCAGACCGCCCGCGCCCAGCGCGACCAGACCGCTGGCCGCGAGGAGCGGGAGTCCCGGGCTCACGCCGGTGGTGGCGAGATCGCCACCCGGTGAGGTGGCGTCCGCCGTGATCGTCAGGTCCGCACTCGCCGTGTTGTTCGCCGCGTCCGGATCCGGCGTGGACGCGGTCGCGCTGGCCGTGTTGGTGACCGCGCCGTCGCCGGCATCGAGGGCAACCGCCGCCATGACCATCGCCGTGCGGATCTCGCCCCGAGCCAGCGTCGGGTAGCTGCAGGTGACCTGCTGCCCGGTGATCGCACAGTCTCCGCCACTGACCGCCGTGGGCGTCAGGAGGTCGGGGAAGGTGTCGGACAGCACCACGTCGGCGGCCGTCGACGGCCCGGTGTTGACGACGCTGAGGAAGAAGATCGCCGTCCGTCCGGCCCGGACCTCGGTGAACAGCGCGGTCTTGACGGTCACGACATCGGCGGCGACGACAACCTGCGCGGTGACGGTGCCAGTGTTGTTGCCCGGGTCGGGGTCGGGGGTCGCACTGGTGGCGACCGCGCTGTTGACCACCTCACCGGACGCGGAGGAATCGACGGTCACGTGCACCACGATCACCCAGGTGGCGTCCACGGCCAGGCTCGCCCGTTGGCAGGTGACGGTGTCACCGAAGGTGTTGCACGTACCGCCCGCCGGCATCACCGAGTCGATCGAGAGGCCCGCGGGAATGGCGTCGGTCACCTGCACCCCGGCCGCCGCCGACGGCCCGTCGTTCCGCACGCGGAGCACGTAGGTCGCGTGGCCTCCCGCCACGAGCACCCCGGGCAGGACGGCCTTGGCCGTCACGAGATCGGCGGACCCGGTGACTTCGGTCGCCGCGACGGCCGGCAGCCCGGTCGTGGCCCCGAGCGTGGCCGAGGAGACCTGCGCCCGGTTGACCAGCGTGGTGCCGGCCGGGGTCTCCGGATCCACGGCGACCGTGATGGCGAACGTGGCGGACTCCTCGGGCGCGAGCGCGCCGATCCGGCACACCACCAGCGCGGTGGCCTCGGCCTGTGCTGCGCAGGTGACGCCGGTGCCGCCACCCGAGACGAAGCTGGTACCGGCCGGCAGGCGGTCCACGACGACGGTCGCCGCGGCCACGGACGGGCCGGCGTTGGTGACGCCCAGGGAGTACGTGAGCCGCTCCCCCGCCACGACCGTCGCCGGCGCGGTCTTGGTGATCGTGAGGTCGGCCCGGGTGGCGACCGGGACCACGGCCACGGCGGTGTTGTTCGACGTGGTCGGGTCGTCGGGCGCGGTGACCATGGCCACGTTTCGCAGCGTGCCGCGGGGGGTGGCCGGGTCGAGCGTGCCCGTCACGGTGACCGTCCACTCGGCGTCAGGGGCCAGGTCGTCCAGCGTGCAGTGCAGGTTGTTCGACAGACCCGAGTCGCAGGTTCCGGTCGATGCCGCGACCGCGGTCACCCGGACGGCCGCCGGGACCGCGTCGGTGAGCACCAGGTCGGTCGCCGGCCCCGGACCGGCGTTGCGGGCGGTGAGGGTGAACGTCACCGCGCTGCCGGCCATAACGGGCGAGGGGGCGGCGGTCTTCGCCAGCGTGACGTCGGCGGCCGCGGTCACGTTCAGCTGGTGGGTGGCCTCGTCGTTGTCGGGCGCCGGGTCGTCGCCGTCGTGGCTGACCCGGGCGGTATTGGCCAGTTGGCCGCCGGGAAAGTCGTCGGCCACCGTCGCGGTGATCTGCAGCTGCACCGAGTTCCCCGCCGCGACCGTGCCCAGCTGGAACCGCACGGTGTCGTCCGCCGCGCCACAGGAACCCTGCGGGGTGGTGCAGGAGTCGTAGGTCAGGCCGTCCGGCAACTCGTCGGCGACCTCCGCCCCGAGCGCGTCGGACGGCCCGTGGTTGGTGACCAGGAGGGTGTAGGTGACCTCGTCACCGTTCGTCACGGACGCCGGCGCGCCGGTCTTGGCGATCGCGAGGTCGGCGGAGTTCCCCGCGGTGAAGGTCGTCGTCGAGGTGTTGTTGTCGGGGTCCGGATCATCGGTCGAGCTGGCCACGGTCGCGGTGTTGCCCACCGCGCCGGACGCCGAGGGCGCGAGGATCGCGTCGACGCTGACCGTGACGACTCCGCCGGCCGGAACGGTCCCGAAGTCGCAGGCGACGCTGCGGCCGGTGAGCGAGCAGCTGCCAACGTCGGTACCCACGGACGCGCCGGTCAGGCTGGCCGGGAGTTCGTCGGCGAGCGTCGCACCTTCGGCCGCAGCCGGCCCGGCGTTGCGAACCTCGATGGTGTAGGCGACCGGCTCGCCGGCGACCGGATCATCCGGGGTCGCGGACTTGGTGACGGCGAGGTCCGCTGCCGCCGCTTCGACCTCCACGCGCGCGGAGGCGGTGTTGTTGGAGGGGTCGGAGTCGATGGTGGTGCTGGTCACCGCGCCGGCGTTGACCAGTTCCGTCCCGGTGAAGGACGGGTCGACCGTCGCCTCGACCGTGGCGGTGAAGGTCTGGCCGCTGCCCAGCGAGGAGCGCGAGCAGGACACGTCCGACCCGTTGACCTCGCAGTCGGCGGACGGATCCACGGTGGCGTCCACCAGCCCGACCGGCAGTGTGTCCGACAGTTCGACGCCGGAGGCGGTCGTCGGACCGGCGTTGGTCACGGTGAGGGTGTAGGTCACGGTGTCCCCGGGAGCAACGGTGGACGGGCTGGCCGACGTGGCCAGCCGCACGTCCGCTGCCGGCCCGGCCGCCACCTCGCCGACGACATGGTTGTTGTCCCCGTCCGCATCGCTGGAGCCGGTGGTCACGTCTGCGACGCTGACCGCGGAGTCGCCGCTGACCACGGTCACCGTCAGGGTGATGGTGACCGTGGCACCGGCCGCGACGGTACCGATCTGGCAGTTGTAGGTGGAGGTCAGGTGCGTGCAGGTGCCGCTGCTGGTCGTGAGCGACACGAACTCGGTGGTGGGCCCGTACTGGTTGAAGTTGCCGTTGACCTCGACGTTCACGCCCGAGCCCGGCCCGTTGTTGGTGACCACGATCGTCCAGGTGAGCTCGCCGCCGACGGCGGCGGGGCTGGGTGACCCGGTCTGGGTGATCTCCATGTCGGCCTGTTCGGCGGCAGCCGCGGGCACGGCGAGCCAGCACAGCGCGAGCAGCGCTGCGACCAGCTGCACGAACACTCGCCGAACGGACATTCGCTGCTCCTCGGGGTTGCCCGGATCGTATCCGTCCGGCCCGACACCGGTCGCCCGTCCCGCGCCCCCGCGCGCCTGCGACAGAGCACAATTGCGTCCCCGGGCCTGAACCCCCCGTCGAGCCTGTCGAACCCCCGCCCGCCCACCGCTGGTCGAGCCCGTCCAGACCCCGGCCCCACCGCTGGTCGAGCCCGTCCAGACCCCCGGCCCCACCGCTGGTCGAGCCCGTCGAGACCCAGCCCCGCTACCGCTGGTCGAGCCTGTCGAGACCGGTCGGGATCGGATGTCAGACCCGCCTGTTTGGATAGGACCATGACGTTGAGCAGCGATCTCGTCCCGGCCGGTGAAGCCCTGGCCGGGATGGGCGCGCTGCTGGACCGGCTCGACCCCGACCGTAGCCGGGTCGACCCGAAGACGCGGCTGGCGTGGTTGCGGGCGGCTCGCTCCGTGCAGGCCAGGGTCACCGCCCTGACCGCTCAGCTGACCGGTGAGGCCGACCAGGCCAAGGCGGCCGAGGAGACGGCCGGAACCCCATTGGCGTCGTGGCTGGGC
Source organism: Propionicimonas sp. (assembly GCF_029975155.1). Taxonomy (GTDB): domain Bacteria; phylum Actinomycetota; class Actinomycetes; order Propionibacteriales; family Propionibacteriaceae; genus Propionicimonas. The sequence continues at coordinate 15,499 of NZ_JARKPQ010000051.1, forward strand.
ACGGGCGAGAACCTGTCCCGCAAGGAGGCCGCCGGCACCCTGCGCCAAGCCCGCAGGCTCGCCCAGCACCGGCTGGTGGGCGAGGCGGCGGTGGCCGGCAAGCTGGGCACCAGCCAGGCCCGGGCGATCGCCACCGTGCTGGACAACCTGGCACCCCAGCTGGACGACGCCCAGCAGGCCCGGGCCGAACAGGTCATGGTCGGACTGGCCGGCCACCTGGACGCCGACCAACTGTCCAGGGCCGCCGGCCAGGTCCTCGACGTGGTCGTGCCCGAGCGTGCCGCGGAGTCGCTGGAGATCCACCTGCAGCGCCAGGCCGAACAGGCGCACCGGCAACGGTCGCTCCGGTTCTTCTTCGAAGGAGCTTCGGTCCGGTTCGACGGCTCCCTGCCCCGAACAGCCGCCGAAGCCTGGATCGCCCAGCTGGACCACCATGCCGAACAAGCCCGCCGCACCGCGATCGAGCGTCGGGACCCGTTGGCCGACGCGTTGACCCCGGAACAGCGACGCGCCGACGCGCTGATCGCCCAGATCGGCCAACGCACCCAGCACGGCGGCGACAGCCCGTCAGCCCGGGTCCTGGTCATGCTCGACTACGACAGACTCGCCGCCGACGCCACCGCAGCAGGCGTGCTGCCGGACGGGCAGCAACTCTCGGCCGGTGAACTGCGCCGGCTGTGCTGCGACGCCGAAGTGATCCCGGTCGTCCTCGGCGGACCCTCCCAGGTGCTGGATGTCGGCCGGGCCGAACGGCTGGTCACGCCAGAGTTGCGGATCGCATTGATCGCCCGCGACGGGGGTTGCGTGTTCCCCGGATGCGACGCCCCACCATCGCGCTGTGAAGCCCACCACGTGCGGCCCTGGTGGCTGGGCGGCTGCACCGGCCTGGACAACCTCGTCCTGCTGTGCCATGCCCACCATCCGGTGTGTGAACCGGCCCGGCATGGTATCCGCGACCAATGGCAGGTGCGGATCGCCCCGGACGGCCTGCCCGAGTTCATCCCACCCGCCCGGCTCGACCCCGACCGACAACCCGTCCGCCACGCCAGGCACAGACACCCACCCGGCACACCACGGACCAGACCCTCCCCTGCCGCCTGAACGGACGGCGCGGGGGTAGCCGCCATGCCGGTGGCAGGGATCCCGGCGCCCGCCGGGATGACATCAGGTGTGGGGACTGTTCGCGCGTCCGCAGGCCCTTCGTGACGACGCTCGTTCCTCACGGCTCCTCAGGGACCGTGATGGGGTGCGCGACCGACCCACCCACTGTCATCCCGGGCCCCGACCCGGGATCTCCCCACGTCCCCAGGCCAGTGCAGGAGGTGAACGCGGACCTGCCACATCCATCGCAGGGCCCTTCGTGACGCTCGCTGACGCTCGCCCTCAGGGATCGTGAGGAGCGGCGCGACCGACTCCTCGACCGCGCAAGGAGACTGCTCGCGCTCCTCGGGAACCGTGGCGGGGTGACCGGCCCCACCAACCGTCATCCCGGGCTCGACCCGGGATCCCGGGGCGGAGGGCGGCTGGGCTGGTCCCCGGCGCCGGCTGTGGCGAGCAGGGCGGCGGCGAGGGTGGCATTCCTGGTGGCGAACTCTCGCCACTCCGGTGGGGTCTGGTTCGCGGCGCGCTCACCGGCGTCCTGGGGTGTCCGGCGCGCCGTCCAGTGGTCGAGGCGGTCGGTGGGGGTGCGCAGGGTGACCAGCACGTCGTCCGCCCAGCCTGAGACGACGAGACCTGGCGTGCAGCCGGTGACGCGCTGCGGGGACACCAGCCAGTCGACGGCTGCGACCTCCGCCTGCACCTGGGCCGCGGTCTCGAAAGCCAGCTGCGCCACCGCGCGGTCCCGCGCGACGAGCAGGAGATCGTGCAACTCGGCGACGGCAGCCGGCTCGCGTTCGAGCACCGCGCGCAGGCGATCCGCGAACCGGCCGCGGTCACCTGGTCCCACGCCGCGGGCTTCCGCCAGCGAGCGGTCTGCGGCGTCCAGCCGGTTCCCGGCAAGCGGCAGCGGCCAGGTCCGCAGCAGCGCGCTGCGCGCGATGGCCAGGCGCTCGACCCCGAGGTACGGCCCGAACGCCGCACACGGCATGTCCGGTCCGTCGATCACCAGGTCGAGTCCGGGCCGGCCGGCGTCGGCGCGCACCACCAGCCAGCCGACCAGCTCCATGCCGCCGCGCACCCGGTTCCACCGCGGCAGCGAACGCTCCAGCAGGTTGCGCTCCAGCCAGGCGGCCTCGTGAGCGGAGGCGCACACCAGTGCCTCCACCCTCGCCACCTGCGGCGCCATCCGGCGCAGGTGTGGGCGGTCGGCCAGGTCGCCCGCGTACGAACGGACGCGAGAGCGCAGGTCGGTCGCCCGGCCGACATAGATCACCCGGTCCCGGTCGTCACGGAACCGGTAGACCCCGGGCTCCGCCGGCAGCACCGTCGCCGCCCGACGCAACACCGAGACACCTCGCACGCCAGCATGAAAGCACACGCCGGGCACTCGGGCGGCTCACGCCGCGATACCTCGCCGGACGAATCGTGGTGAAAATGCGTAAGCCGGCAAGCCCGGGTTGCACAATGGCCCCGACATTCGCTAGCTTTGCATTTGTCGCCGAACCAGGAAAGGAGGCCGGCCCGTGATGATCACCACGAACGCCGATACGGGCGCCGTGCGCGCGCCTGCAGATGCCGGCTTCGTCGGCGCCTTCACTGTCCTGAACGGCTAGCGGTTACCCGCCGCCACCGCGCTCGACGGTGGCGTCCGACAAGGCCCACCACCTACGCAGCACGACTGCGTCGCCAACCCGCGTCATTCCCACGGGGCCTTATTCCTGCCCTGAATGCGCGGTGCATTCAGCACGCTGATTTCAGCGACCCATTTTTCAGAAAGAACACCACAATGAACACTTCACTCCTGCACGCCGTCGAGCAGTCGCGGCCGAGCACCCTGGCCCCACCGGGCCTGCTCGACCGGATCGCACTGCGCGTCGGCATCACCCTGATCGGTTGGGTCGACCGCTCCGAGCAGGTGCGCGCGCAGCGCGTCGCCACCCGCCGCCAGCAGGCGATGCGCGACCGTGCCCGCGCCGAGCTCCACCGTGAGCTGGAGCGCGAGCGACTGCGCTGGGACAGCATGCTGCTGTTCCGGAGCCTGCAGTGACCGACTCAGCACACCGACCACCGGCGACACCCAGGGGTCCCGGGCCCGACGAGGGCCCGGGACCTCTGTCCGTCCGTCAGCCAGGCACGCCGACCGGACGAACGACCTCTGCCCGCGCCAGCCGTCCGTCCGCGCTCGTGACCGGGTGGACCGGACCGGCGAGCCGCAGGGCCGCTTCGGTCTCACGGGTCCGGCAGTCCGGTCCCACCCAGAGCTCGATCGCTCCCGGCTCGACCATCCTGACCAGGTCGCGGCCCGAGAACGCCAGCCGGCTCGTCGGCACCACGAAGCGCACCACCGCCGTCTCACCGGCAGCCAGATCCACCCGCTGGTAGGCCAACAGCTGGGCCAGCGGGCGCGTCACCGACGCCACCGGGTCCCGCCCGTACAACTGGACGAGGTCGGTGCCTGCCCTCGAGCCGGTGTTCGTCACCCGGACGCTCGCGGTGAAGCACCCGGACGTCGCCACCTCCGGCTCGACGTCCAGCTCCTCGCGCGCGAATGTCGTGTAGCTCAGCCCGTGACCGAACGCCAGCGGCGGCGTGTTGTCCAGCCGCGTCACCTCCGTCGGTCCACCCAGCCGGGGATGCAGGTAGGAGTAGGGCATCGCACCGGCCGAGCGGGGCAGCGAGATCGGCAGGTGGCCGGACGGACAGACCCGTCCCGACAGCACTCCCGCGACCGCAGAACCGCCCTCCTCGCCGGGGAAGAACGCCTGGACCACGGCCGCGCACGAGTCCAGTGCCCAGCCGACCGCGTACGGCCGGCCGGTGAGCAGCACCAGGACGGTCGGCGTGCCGGTGGCGACCACGGCCTCCACCAGCTCGCGCTGCACGCCGGGCAGCTCCAGGTCGTCGCTGTCGTTGCCCTCCCCGGACGTGCCGCGGCCGAACAGTCCGGCCTGGTCGCCCACCACCAGTACGGCCACATCGGCCGCCGTGGCGGCGGCCACCGCGTCCGCGAAGCCGGAGCGGTCCTCGCCCTCCACCGCGCAGCCGGCGGCGTAGGTGATCGAGGCGTCCGGCATCTCCGCCCGCAGCGAGGCGAGCACGGTGGGCACCTCGATCCCCGGCTCGAACCCCGGATGGTTGGCGAGCACGTGGTTGACGAAGGAGTAGCAGCCGAACATCGCCTCGCCCCGGTCGGCGTTGGGCCCGATCACGGCGATCGTCCGCGGCCCCGCCTCGGACTCACCGCCCAGCGGCAGCAGGCCGGAGTTGGCGAGCAGCACCACCGACTCCTCGGCGAGCCGGCGGGCGAGCGCGCGGTGTTCGGGGGGATCGAGCACGGGATCAGCGGCCTCCGCGACGGAGAAGGACTCGTCGAGCAGCCCGAGTCGCTCCTTCTGCCGCAGCACCCGCCGCACTGCGCGGTCCACCAGATGGATCGGCACCGCGCCGGACTCGACGGCCGCCCGCAGCGGCTCCAGGTAGGCCTCTCCGGTGGGCAGCTCGATGTCGACGCCGGCGGCCAGCGCCAGTGCTGCCGCCTCGCCGAGATCGCCCGCCACCCCGTGCAGCCGGTGCAGGAACGCGACGCCGAAATAGTCGGCGACGACGGTGCCGTCGAAGCCCCACCGGTCGCGCAGGACGCCGGTCAGCAGTTCGGGGTCGGCGGCCACGGGCACGCCGTCGATCTCGGCGTACGAGTGCATCACCGAGCCCGCGCCGCCGTCCCGCAGCGCCATCTCGAACGGGGGCAGGATCACGTCGGCCAGTTCCCGCGGGCCCGCGTGGACGGGCGCGAGGTTCCGGCCGGCCCGTGAGTTCGAGTACCCGGCGAAGTGCTTGAGCGTGGCCATCACGCCGGCCGACTGCAGGCCGCGGACGTAGCCGCTGCCGATCGTGCCGACCACGTACGGATCCTCGGAGATGCACTCCTCCACCCGTCCCCAGCGCACGTCCCGAACCACGTCCAGCACCGGCGCCAGCCCCTGGTGGATGCCGAGCGAGCGCATCGTCGTCCCGATCGCCGCGCCCAGCTGCTCGACCAGCTCGGGGTCGAACGACGCGCCCCAGGCCGGTGGTGCCGGGAAGGTCGTCGCCTGCCAGGCGGCCAGCCCGGTGAGGCACTCCTCGTGCACGATCGCCGGGATGCCGGGACGGGTGTCCTCGACCAGCCGGCGCTGCGCCTCGCGCAACCACGCGCGGCGTTCGCCGGGGTCGACCGGACGCGTCCCGTACACCCTGGTGAAGTGGCCCAGCCCGTCCGCGGTGGTCTCCGCCAACGCGTCCGAGGACGCCATCTCGCCGGCCATCGGCGCGACCGTGTCGCCACCGAAGTCCACCCAGAACCCGACCAGCTGGGCAAGCTTCTCGGGCAGGCTCAGCCCGGCCAGGATCTGCTCGACCCGGTCCGGGGCCGCCGGTTCCGCACCCACCCCGGCACGCTCGGTGTCTTCGCTCACAACTGGTTCCTCACTGGTTGGCAGGTGGTCGGGGTCAGCCCTTCACGGCGCCCTGCAGGCCGTTGACGATGTGCTTCTGCATGGCGAGGAAGAACACCAGGGCGGGGATCATCGCGACGGTCGTGAAGGCCAGCACGCCCGCGGTGTCCACGGCGTGCTCGGTGGAGAAGTCGGCCACCCCGAGCGGCAGGGTCTTGGCGGTCGGCTGGTTCAGCACCAGCAGCGGCAGCAGATAGGCGTTCCACGACCCGACGAACGCGAGCACCCCGACCGTGACCAGTCCCGGCGTGGACAGCGGCAGCAGGATCCGCCAGAAGAACCCCACCCGGGTGGTGCCGTCGATCAGCGCGGCCTCCTCGAGCTCGGTCGGGAAGGCCATCAGGAACGGCCGCAGGATCACGATCGTCACCGGCAGCGCGAACGCGGCCTGCGGCAGCGCCACACCCCAGAAGGTGTTCACCAGCTGCAGGTCACGGACCATCAGGAACAGCGGCACGATGGCCACGGCGATCGGGAACATCAGCCCGAGGGTGAACACCGAGAACAGCAGCTCGCGTCCGCGGAACCGGTACCGGGCCAGGGGGTAGGCGGCCATCACCCCGAGCACCACGACGACAGCGGTCGTGATCACGGCGATCATCGTCGAGTTCAACGCGTAGCGCCAGAACATGCCGGACGTGAGCACGTTCGCGTAGTTGTCCACCACCCAGGGGTTGGGCAGGCTGACCGGGTTCGCGGCCAACTGGCCGTTCGTCCGGAAACCGCCCAGCACCGCGTACAGCACCGGCCCGAGGGTGAGCGCGACGACGACCAGCGCCACCCCGTACACCACGAGGTTCGCCCGACGACCCGTCCGGCCCCTCGTGGCCGATAACGGGGACAGACCCCTTTTCCGCCACTCCGGCGTCATGGCCTGGCCCCCTTCGGCCTGGGATCGGCGAGGTTGTCCCGCCGCAGGATGAACACCTGGTACAGCGACGCCACCGCGATCGAGATCACGAACAGGATCACCGCGACCGCCGAGGCGTAGCCGTACAAAGTGCGCTTCGAGCCCTGGGTGATCATGTAGATCGCCATGGTCATCGTGGAGTTCACGGGGCCGCCGCGGGTGAGGATCCAGATCATGTCGAACACCTGCAGCGAGCCGATGATCGACAGGAACGCCCACGTCCGCATCGTCGGCCCCAGCAGCGGGATCGCGATCCGCCGCTGGATCTGCCACCAGGACGCGCCGTCGATCTGAGCGGCCTCGTACAGGTCCTCGGGGACGCCCTGCAGCCCGGCGAGGAACAGGATGATCGCCTGGCCGAGGTACTTCCAGGTGAGCACGAAGAACACCGTGCCGAGCGCCACGCTCGGGTCACCCAGCCAGAGCTGGACGAGCGAGCCGAGACCGAGCGTCCGCAACAGCGCGTCGGCGACCCCGTCCGGCTGCAGGAGCATCAGCCAGATCACGCCGGCGACCACTTCCGCCAGCACGTACGGGACGAACACGACGACCCGCAGCAGCGCCCGTCCCCGGATGTTGCGGTTCAGCAGCAGTGCGATCCCCAGGCCGAGTGGCAGCTGCACGAGGATCGACAGGCCCGCGATGATGAAGTTGTTCGCGATCGCGCCGCGGAACACCTCGTCGGACAGCGCGTTGACGTAGTTCTGCAGCCCGACGAAGTTCTTCAGCGGGCCCAGGCCGTTCCACTTGAACATCGAGTACCGCGCCGCCTGGACGATCGGCACCACCACGAACAGCGCGAACAGCACCAGCGCCGGTCCGACGAACAGGGCGATCTCCGCCCACTTCCGGCCCTCGCCGGCCCGGCCGGCTCGGACGGGGGCCGGCGAGGTGGCCGGGACGAGCTCCCCAACCTCGGGTTGCGCACTCGTGCTCACGACCACCTCGCCTGTTCTGCCGCCGTCACTGGTTGCCCGTCCGGGCGTCACTCGTTGGCCGCCGCCTTGGTCATGGCGTCCACGACCTGCTGTGACGTGCCCTTGCCGGCGAAGATGTTCACGATCGCCGGGTTCATCGCACCGGAGATGTTCTCACCGAGCGCGGTGTCGAAGTAGAGCTGCACGAACGGTGCGGCGTCCCTGGTCTTCAGCAGGTCGGAGAGCACGGGATCGGACACCGAGCCGGACGCGGCCGGGTTGGTCGGCAGGCCCATGTCGTTCTTCGCGAAGCCCTGCTGCACCTCGTCGCTGAGCAGGTAGGAGATGAAGTCGACGCACGCGTCGGGAGCGTCCTTCGAGCAGGCCCAGGCGTCACCGCCGCCGATCGCTGCCTTCGGGTCGCCCGCACCGCCCTCGACCGCGGGGAACGGGAACCAGCCGGTGTCGTCGCCGAGGCCCTTCTTGTCCTCGGTGAGACCCTGCATCACGCCGGGCTCCCAGTGGCCCATGAGCTCCATCGCGGCCTTGCCGTTGGCGAGCAGTCCGGACGCGCTGGCCGCGCCCTCCTGCGCCGGGGTGTTCAGGAAGCCCTTGTTGAACGGCTCCGCGGCGACGATCTTCTTCAGGGTGTCCCCGGCCGCGACGAAGCACGGGTCGGTGAAGACCTTGTCCGCGAGCGATGTCACCAGCACGTCCTGCGAGCACTGCCGCAGCGCGAGGTAGTACCACCAGTGGGCGGCCGGCCACAGGTCGCGGGCGCCCAGCGCGATCGGCTGGATCCCGGCGGCCTTCAGCTTGTCCGATGCGGCCAGCAGCTGGTCGATGGTGGTCGGCAGCTCGGTGATGCCGGCCTTCTCGAACAGCGACTTGTTGTACCAGATGCCCACGATGCCCATCGAGAAGGGCAGCGCGTAGACGCGGTCCTCCACGGAGAAGCCCGGCGTGTAGGCCTTGATGGTGCCGATCGTGTCGGCCGCGCCGTCGGTGATGTCCTTGGTCAGCCCGGCGGCCACGTGAGCCGCGAGCTCACCGCCGCCGCGCTCCATGTAGACGTCCGGGGCACCGGTGCCGCTCTGCCAGGCGTTGTTCAGCTTGGTCAGCATGTCCTGGTGGGCCATCGCCTCGATGGTGATGGTCACGCCCGGGTGCGCGGTCTGGTAGTCGGCCGCCACCTTCTCGTAGTAGCTCTTGCCGGGGTCGCTGTTGGAGTTGTGCCACCACGTCAGCGTCACCGCTTCCTGGCCCGCTCCGGGCGACGAGGTCGTCGTCGCCGCTCCCCCACTCGTGCCGCAGGCTGCCAGCATGCTGCCCGCCGCCACCAGCGCCACGGCCCACACCGGCTTGCGCCATGTCTTCATCCGGCCCGTCCTTCCGTCGTCCTTGACCATCGGTGACCCGAGTTTTGCAGTGACCCACAACAAATGTCAATCGTTATCGATAACGTTATCCAAACCGTTATCAAGGTACGCTGTCGCCCGTGGATCAGCCCCGGAACGCGACGATCGTCGATGTCGCGCGCACCGCGGGGGTGTCGGTGTCCACGGTGTCGAAGGTGATCAACGACCGGTACGGGGTGGCCGCGCGCACGGCGAGCCGCGTCCGGGACGTGATCGCGCAGCTCGGCTACGAGTCCAGCCTGGGCGCGCGCAGCCTCCGCTCCCACCGGACGGGAGTGCTCGGGGTGCTCGTCGCGGAGTTCGAGCCGTTCAGCACCGAACTGCTCAAGGGCCTGTCGCACGCGGCGCGGGACAGCGGCTACGAGCTGCTCGCCCACTCCGGTGGCGGCGGGCCGCACGGCCACGCCGGCTGGGAGCGGCGTTCGCTCGCCCGGCTCAGCGGGACGCTGATCGACGGCGCGATCCTGGTCACGCCGACCGTCTCTGAGTGGGACCAGCGCATCCCCGTGGTGGCGATCGACCCGCACACCGGCGCGTCCGACCCGCCGACCGTGGACTCCGACAACCTCAGCGGCGCCCGGACGGCCGTGGAACACCTGCTGGGCCTCGGCCACCGGCGGATCGGGTTCCTGGCGGGCCGGCCAGACCTCCTCTCCGCGCAACTGCGGGAACAGGGCTACCGGCAGGCCCTGACCGCTGCCGGGATCGCCTTCGACGACTCCCTGGTGCGGGTCGGCGGATTCCGGGCCGAGACCGCGAGCGTGCCCGCGCGGGAGTTGCTCGACCGTCCCGACCGTCCGACGGCGGTGTTCGCCGCCAACGACCTGACCGCGATCCGGACGATCGAGGTGGCGCGGGAGCTCGGACTCGAGGTGCCGGGCGACCTCTCGGTGATCGGCTTCGACGACGTCCCGGAGGCCAGCCAGTACGAGATCCCCCTGACCACGATCGCGCAGCCGCTCCACGAGATGGGTGAGCGCGCCATGCAGCTGCTGCTCGATCTCCTGGAGGGACGCGACGTGCCCCGGCGGCACATCACCCTCGACACCCGCCTGGTCGTGCGCGCGTCGACCAGCTCGCCGGACTGACGCGAACGGGTGTGAACGGTAAAGGAACCGTCCCCTTTCCGTTCACCGGACCCCTGTCATCCCGGGCTTGACCCGGGATCCCTGATGGCCGCATTGCCCAGCCGGCGGCGGAGATCCCGGCGTTCGCCGGGATGACGAAGGGGAAGACGCGGGGAATGGCCGGGCGGTCGGGGCGCGGTCAGTAGGTGATGACCTGCTCGCTGGAGTGGCCGTGCAGGCGCCGGGCGGCCTCGGCGAGTGAGCCGGAGAGCGACGGGTAGACCGTGAAGGTCTCGGCGAGCTGGTCGACGGTGAGCTTGTTGCGCACGGCCAGCGACACCGGGTGGATCAGCTCGGACGCGGACGGTGCCACCACCACTCCCCCGACCACGATGCCGGTGGTGGGCAGGCAGAAGACCTTCACGAAGCCGTCGTGCAGGGCCTGCATCTTGGCCCTGGCGTTGCCCCGCAGCGGCAGCATCATGGTCAGCCCGCGGATCACGCCGGTGTCGATGTCGGTCTGGGTGCAGCCGACGGATGCGATCTCCGGCGCGGTGAACACGTTGGACGACACCGTGCGCATGTCCAGGGGGGCGACCGAGTCGCCGAGCGAGTGCCACATCGCGATCCGGCCCTGCATGGCCGCCACGCTGGCGAGGGCGAACACCGGTGTGCAGTCGCCGGCCGCGTAGACGCCGCGCGCGCTCGTCCGCGAGACGCGGTCGACCTCGATGTGCCCGGACGCGGTCAGCCGCACCCCCGCCTCCTCCAGCCCGATGTGCGCAGTGTTGGGGATGGCGCCGACGGCCATCAGGCAGTGCGAGCCGACCACCTCGCCGCCGTCCGCGAGCCGCACGACCACCTGGTCGCCATGGCGCTCGGCCGACAGCGCGCGGGCGCCGTTGAGCACGGTCATGCCGCTGTTCTCGAACACGTGCTGGATCACCCGCGCGGCGTCGTCGTCGTGGCCGGGCAGCACCTGGTGCCGGGACGAGACGAGCGTGACCGGCACGCCGAGCGCGGTGTACGCGCTGGCGAACTCCGCACCGGTGACGCCGGAGCCCACCACGATCAAATGCTCGGGCACCTGGGCGAGGTCGTAGATCTGGGACCAGGTGAAGATCCGTTCGCCGTCCGGCTTCGCCGTACTGAGTTCGCGCGGATGCGCGCCGGTCGCCACCAGGACGATGTCGGCGGGCAGGTCCTCCTCGCCGTCCGTGGTCTGGGCGATCACGCGCTGGGGCCCGTCCAGGCGTCCGGTGCCGTTGACGATCCGCACGCCCTCACCGCGCAGCCGCTCGGCGATGTCCGCGGACTGCGACAGCGCGAGCTGCCGGATCCGGGCGTGCACGCGGGCCAGATCCACGCCGACCGCCGCGCCGACCCTGCGGTCGTCGCCGGCCAGGTACAGTCCCAACTCCTCCGCGCTGCGGATCTTCGCCATCACCTCGGCCGCGGCGATCAGCGTCTTGGACGGGACGACGTCCGTCAGCACCGCCGAACCGCCGACGCCGCGTCGCTCGACCAGCGTCACCCGTCCGCCGAGTTGGCGCGCCACCAGGGCCGCCTCGTAACCGCCGGGCCCGCCACCGATGATCACCACGTCCGTCACACCCGGATTCTCCCACGCTTCCCACCTCGGGTTGGGCCGGGCGCGGCAAGGCGGGGTCTCGGCGGGGCGCGGCAGTAGGCTCGGGCGGTGGTCTCCCGAGTGCTCCTGCCCGCGGTCGCCCTCGCCGGGGTGCTGCTGAGCGTCGCGATGGTGCTGCTCGGGTTGCCGGAGGCGACGCCCGCGCAGTCGGTGCTGCTCGAGCTCTCGTCCCTGCCGTTGTCGGTCTCGGTCGCGGTGGGCGTGGTCATGCTGCACCTGCGCGCGTCCCGACCGGTGGGGCGCCGGTCGCGCATGGTGCTGATCGGCGGCGGGGCAGCCGCCGCCCTCGGGCTCGTGGTGATGATCTGGGCCTATGGGGTGGGTCCGCGGGGCCTCGTCCACGGCGGGCAATTGCTGGTGTGGCTGGGCCTGTTGGCCGCGCTGCTGGTGATGCTGCGGCGGCAGCCCCGGCGCCGGATGACCCGGTTCTCGCTGGCTCCCGACGATGAATCGGACGAAGCGGACGAGGCCGCGGCTGACCCGGAGCGGGACCCGTCGTTATAGTCGTCGGGTGACCGCGCAGAACGATCCCAGACCCCTCGCCGCCGAGGCCGCCACAGCCCTCACCCAACGACTCGGAGTTCCCTCCATCGACCTGGCCCTCGTGCTCGGCTCGGGGTGGTCGGGCGCATCCGTCGGCCTGGGCGAACCGATCGCCGAATGCCTGCTGGAGGACCTGCCCGGCTTCGCCAAGCCGGTCGTCGCCGGCCACGGCGGCGCCCTCAAGCTGATCCGCACCGGCACCGGCAAGGTGGCCGCCCTGTTCACCGGCCGCACCCACTTCTACGAGGGACGGGGCGTCGCGGCGGTCGTCCACGGCGTCCGGACGGCGGCCGCAGCCGGCGCGAAGGCCATCGTCCTCACCAACGGCTGTGGCGGCCTGCATGTCGAGTGGGCGCCGGGCACGCCGGTGCTGATCCGCGACCACATCAACCTGACCGGCGCCACCCCGCTGGAGGGCGCCACGTTCATCGACCTCACCGAGGCCTACTCCGCCCGGCTGCGCGCGCTCGCGCACGAGGTCGACCCGACGCTGGCCGAGGGCGTGTACGTGCAGTTCCGCGGGCCGCAGTACGAGACCCCGGCCGAGGTGCGGATGGCGAAGGTCCTCGGCGGCGACCTGGTCGGCATGTCGACGACGCTGGAGACCATCGCCGCCCGGGAGGCCGGCCTTGAAGTGCTGGGCATCTCGCTGGTCACCAATCCCGGCGCCGGCATCTCGCCGACCCCGCTGGAGCACGCCGAGGTGATCGCGGCCGGCAAGGCTGCCGAGCCACGGCTGCGCGGTCTCCTTTCCGGCCTGCTGGACCGGCTGTAGGGAGTGGCTGTGATCACTGACGCACTTCGCGCGCAGGTGCTGGCCTGGCGTGAGCAGGATCCGGACGTGGCCACGGCGGCGGCGCTGGACGAGTTGCTGGCCCGCGCCGACGGTGGCGATGTGGCTGCGGCCGATGAGCTGATCGAGGCGTTCGCCGGGCCGCTGGCGTTCGGGACGGCGGGGTTGCGGGGGCCGTTGGGGCCGGGGCCGGCGCGGATGAACCGGGTCGTGGTGAGTCAGGCCGCCGCGGGGCTGGCGGCGCATCTGCTCTCGCTCGGTCTCGAGGGCGGCCGGGTGATCGTCGGGTTCGATGCCCGGTACAACTCGGAGGTGTTCGCCGCCGATACCGCGGAGATCCTGGCGGGGGCGGGGTTGTTGCCACTGCTGTGCTCGGGCCCGTTGCCGACGCCGGTGGCGGCGTTCGGGATCCGGCACTTCGAATGCGTGGCCGGGGTGGTCGTGACCGCGTCCCACAATCCGCCGCAGGACAACGGCTACAAGGTGTACCTGGGGGACGGCTCGCAGATCGTGCCGCCGTCCGACGCCCAGATCGCGGCCCGGATCGCCGAGGTCGCGGCCCGCCCGCTGGCCGACATCGCGCGCAGCGACGACTACCCGCTGGTCGGCGGCGAGCTGGTGGACGCCTATGTCGCCCGGGCGGCCTCCCTGGTGCCGGCCGACGCGCCGCGGGATGTGACCTGGGTCTACACCGCCATGCACGGGGTGGGCGCGGCGGTGGTCGACGCCGTGGTCGGGGCGTGCGGGTTCGGTGAGCCGCACCGGGTCGCCGAACAGATCGAGCCCGATCCGGCGTTTCCCACCGTCCCGTTCCCCAACCCCGAAGAACCCGGCGCGATCGACCTCGCGCTGGCGCTCGCCCGCCAGGCGGACGCCGATGTGGCGATCGCCAACGACCCCGACGCCGACCGGTGCGCCGCGGCGGCGGTGATCGACGGACAGTGGCGGATGCTCACCGGCGACGAACTCGGCGCCCTGCTGGCCGACGACCTGCTCCGCCGCGGAGTGACCGGGACATATGCGTGCTCGGTCGTGTCCAGCACGCTGCTGGGCACCATGGCCGCCGCGCACGGCCAGCCGTTCGCCACCACCCTGACCGGGTTCAAGTGGATCGGCCGGGTGCCCGGACTGGCGTTCGGCTACGAAGAGGCGATCGGCTACTGCACCGACGCCGCCGCCGTGCCCGACAAGGACGGCATCACCACCCTGGTGCGGATCCTCGCCCTGGTCGCCGGGCTGAAGGCAGCCGGGTCGTCGATCGCCGAACGGCTCGACGAGATCGCCACCGCCTACGGGGTGCACCTGACCTCGCAGCTGTCGTTCCGGGTGGCCGACCTGTCCCTGATCGCCGACGCCATGGCCCGGGTGCGGACCACTCCCCCGTCCGTACTGGCCGGGGAACCGGTCACCTCCGTCGACCTCGCCACCGGCAGCGCCGAGCTGCCACCCACCGACGGCATGCTGTTCACCGGTGACCGGGTGCGGGTCGTGGTACGCCCGTCGGGCACCGAGCCGAAGCTCAAGTGCTATCTGCAGGTACGCCTCCCCGCCGGCGGCGAGCTGGCGCTGGACCGGGCGAGAGCCACCGACCTGATGGCGCAGGCACGAGCCGACATGACCCGGGCTCTCGGGCTGTGACCGAGGCTGGCTGCCGGCTGGTGCTGATCGCCGGCCCGTCCGGCAGTGGGAAGTCGCGGCTGGCGCACGCGTCCGGGTGCCCGTCCCTGCGGCTGGACGACTTCTACGTCGACGCCGACCACCCCGACCTGCCGCGGACGGAGTTCGGCATCCCCGACTGGGACGACCCGCGCAGCTGGGACGCCGACGCGGCGGTCGCGGCGCTGCGCGCGCTGCTGGCGTCCGGCGAGGTGGTGGTGCCGACGTACTCGATCAGCGAGAGCCGCCGGACCGGCAGCCACCAACTGCGGCTGGACGGGGCACCGTGTCTGACCGCCGAGGGGATCTTCGCGATCGAGTTCCTGGCCACCTGCCATGCCGCTGGCCTGGCCCCGGAGGCGATCTACCTCGATCGTCCGGCGCCCATGGTGTTCTGGCTGCGGCTTCGCCGCGATCTGGCGAAGAAGCGCAAGCCGCCGCTGATCCTGCTGCGCCGCGGCCTCGCCCTGTGGCGCGCTCAGCCCGCGCTGAAGCGCAAGGCCCTAGCAGCCGGCTTCACCCCGATGAGCATGCGCACCGCCGTCGCCCGGCTCACCGACCCCCACAACAGTGTGGAGAGTTCTCCGGCGTAGTCGCCGGATCTTCTCCACCTTGTCGTGGGACACCGCCATCCTCACAACGTGGTGGAGGGATTCCCGGTGCAGTCGCCGGAATGTCTCCACACTGTTGTGGGGAGAGCGGGCGGCAAGGGGCCGGAACGCCCTGTGGATAGAGCATCGTTATCCACAGACTTGCCAGACCCACTCGATTTCCGGGCTGTCATCGTCAACCATCGCTGAATGCACGCTTCACACCGGCCGGGACGAGAACTGCGGACCCTGGCAGCTGAGCAGGCCGACCTGATCACGACCCGGCAGGCGGGCGCGCTCGGCTTCGGCGAGGACGCCATCGAGCGAATGATCCGGGACGGGCACTGGACGAGGCGGAGCAGCGGCTTGTTCGACACGGCGCCACGGCACGACGGCTTCGCCAAAGACGTCTGGGCGGCCTCTCTCCAGGCTGGCGAGCCGTACGCCATTGGGGGCGAGGCCGCACTGCGCCTCCACGGACTCGACAGGTCCGTGGACAAGATCGATGTCTGGGTGCCATTCGAGCGCCAGCCGTTGTCCGTCGGCAGGACCAGGGTTCACCGGGACAGGCTGGGACGGGTGGAGCGCGGACGCGGCACGCCGGTGCGGATCCGTCCTGAGGACGCCCTTGTCGACGTGGGCCAGCGGCTGCCGACCGAAGCACTCGTCGGCGTCCTCTCTGATGCCGTTCGGCTGCGGATCACGACCCTTGAGCGCGTCCGCGAAACGCTTGACCAACGGCATCGCGTGCGTCTGCGGGCACGCTTCGCTGACATCGTCGGGGACCTCTCCGGTATCGAGAGCACGCTGGAGTACGTCTACCGGCGCGATGTCGAGCGAGCCCACGGCCTGCCCACGGCCGTGCGCCAGGAGTCCCTCTCGGCGGGCAGCAGGAGCGACGCCCTCTACGAGGAGTACGGGGTGTTGGTGGAAGTGGATGGTCGGCTCGGACACGAGGACGCCAACTCCGCTTTCCGCGACCTGCATCGCGACAACGCGCACGCCGCTCGCGACCTCATCACGCTCAGGTACGGCAGCGCCGACCTGCGCGGCCGTCCGTGCATTGCCGCACGTCAGCTGTGGTCAGCTCTTCACACCCGCGGCTGGCAGGAACCATTCCAGGAGTGCCCCCGCTGCCACCCCTGACCCTGCCGCCCCACTGACGCTGCCACCCCTGGCCCTCCCGCCTCACAACAACGTGTAGGGAAAGCCGGCAAGACGCCGGGAAAACCCGCACAACGTTGTGAGATCCGACGAGGTTGGGGGAGGGGGCGCCGGGCGCGACCGGAGACTCAGGCGATCGGGGCCCAAGCCGGACCGGTCTGGGCTAGGGTCTCGTCGAGCTTGGTGAACAGCGGCGTCGGCTTGGCCAGGGGGGTGCCCGGCTCGATCGGACGGGACTCCCATACCGCCTGCTGGGACGTGTAGTCGCCGGTCAGTACCGGGTAGTCGGGGCCGCCCTCCTCGGACACCACCCGCAGTTCCGGCTGCGCGGCCCAGACGCCCTCACCGCCGAGCGCTTCGAAGACCTTCTGCGCGGCGTGCGGCAGCAGCGGCGTGAGCAGCGTGTTGCAGTCCGAGACGACCTGCAGCGCGACGTGCAGGACGGTGTCCCGGCGCGCCACGTCGTCCTTCAGTTTCCACGGCTCCTGGTCGGAGATGTACTTGTTCGCCAGTCCGACGATCCGCATCGCCTCGGAGGTGGCCTGCTTGAACTTGCACCGCCCCCACAGGTCGCCGACAACGCCGAACGCCGCCCTCGAAGCGGAGAGCAGCTCCCGATCGGCATCGGTCAACTCGCCGGCGACCGGGACCGCGCCGACGTTCTTGTGCGCCATCGAGATCGAGCGGTTGACCAGGTTGCCCCACTCGTTCGCCAGCTCGAAGTTGTTCCGCCGGACGAACTCCTCCCACGTGAAGTCCGCGTCCTGGTTCTCGGGACCGGCGACCGCGATGAAGTACCGCAGCGCGTCCGGCCCGAACTCGGCCAGGAAGTCGCGGACGTAGATCACGTGCCCCCGCGACGAGGCCAGCTTCGAGCCCGACATCGTCAGGTACTCCGAGGAGACCACCTCGGTGGGCAGGTTCAGCGGTGAGTACGCCGACCCCCGGCCGCCCTTGTCGCCCTGCCCGTTGGCGCCCAGCAGGATGGCCGGCCAGATCACCGAGTGGAAGGTGATGTTGTCCTTGCCCATGAAGTAGTACGAGTTGGCGTCCTCCGCCTGCCACCAGAGCTTCCACGCGTCCGGGTCGCCCGAGCGGCGCGCCCACTCCACTGAGGCCGACAGGTAGCCGATGACCGCGTCGAACCACACGTAGATCCGCTTCATCGCGGCGTCCTCCCAGCCCTCCAGCGGGATCGGGACGCCCCAGTCGAGATCGCGGGTGATCGCCCGCGGGCGCAGTTCCTTGAGCAGGTTCAGGCTGAACTTCATCACGTTGGGACGCCAGTCCGTCCGCGTCGCCAGCCACTCGCCCAGCGCTCCGGCCAGCGCCGGCAGGTCGAGGAAGAAGTGCTCGGTCTCGATGAACTCCGGTACCTCGCCGTTGATCCGCGAGTGGGGGTTGATCAGGTCGATCGGGTCGAGCTGGCGGCCGCAGTTGTCGCACTGGTCGCCGCGCGCCCCGTCATAGCCGCAGTGCGGGCAGGTGCCCTCGATGTAGCGGTCGGGCAGCGTCCGTCCGGTGGACGGTGAGATCGCGCCCTGCTGCACCTGCGCCACCACGTAGCCGTTGTCGTACAGCGTGCGGAACAGCTCCTGGACGACCGCGCGGTGATTCAGCGTGGTCGTGCGCGTGTACAGGTCGTACGAGCAGCCCAGCGCCTGCAGGTCCTCGGCGATCACCCGGTGGTACTTGTCCGCCGTCTGCCGGGGGGTGAGCCCCTCCTTCTCGGCCTGCACCTGGATCGCGGTGCCGTGCTCGTCCGTGCCGGACACCATCAGCACGTCGTTGCCCGCCATCCGCTGGTAGCGGGAGAAGACGTCGGACGGGACGCCGAAGCCGGACACGTGGCCGATGTGCCGCGGACCGTTGGCGTAGGGCCAGGCGACGGCGGCGAGGATGCGGGAACTCACGATCGCTCATCCTATGCGGTGCTCGCTCCTCCCCGTGTTCCCGGCTCAGCCGACATAGCACCACCAAGGGGTGAGACGCTCACCGAGCGTGCAGGAGTGCCCAAATCGGCCGCGTTCCACATCTGCCGGGCTTACCCGTACCATGAGAAGCGTGACCCCTGAGTTCATACTCTTGGCGCTCGTTGTTATCACAGCGTTGGCCTTCGATTTCACGAACGGCTTCCATGACACGGCAAACGCCATGGCCACGTCGATCGCAACGAAGGCGCTGACCCCGAAGGCCGCGGTCACGCTTTCCGCGATCCTCAACCTCGTCGGCGCGTTCCTGTCCGTCGAGGTGGCCATCACCGTGACCAACGCTGTGATCCGGATCCAGAATCCCGACGGGACGCCGAAGCCCGAGCTGATGGCCGACGGGGGTCACGGCCTGCTGCTGATCCTGATGGCCGGCCTCGCGGGCGCCATCGTCTGGAACATCCTCACCTGGCTGTGGGGTCTGCCGTCCAGTTCGTCGCACGCCCTCTTCGGAGGGTTGATCGGCGCGACGATCGCCAGTCTCGGCTGGGGCGGCGTCAAGTGGGTCGGCGAGGGCTATCAGCTCGACGGAGTGGTCGGGAAGGTCGTTCTCCCGGCCCTTCTTTCTCCCGCCATCGCGATCATCGTCGCCATGGTCGGCACCCGTCTGGTGTTCAAGATCACCGAGGGCGTGGCCGAGCGCTACCAGGAGTCGGGATTCCGCTGGGGCCAGATCGGCACGGCGTCGCTGCTGTCCCTGTCGCACGGCACGAACGACGCCCAGAAGACGATGGGCGTGATCACCCTGGCCCTGATCGCCTCCGGCCACTGGTCGGCGACGCACGAGATCCCCCTGTGGGTCAAGATCGCCTGCGCGGTGGCCATCGCATCCGGCACCTACATCGGCGGCTGGCGGATCATCCGCACCATGGGCAAGGGCCTGGTGGAGATCTCCTCGCCGCAGGGCATGGCCGCGGAGAGCGCGTCCGCCGCGGTCATCCTCACGTCCAGCCAGCTGGGCTTCGCGCTGTCGACCACGCACGTCTGCACCGGCTCGATCCTCGGCTCGGGTCTGGGCCGCAAGGGCGCGACGGTGCGCTGGCGGGTGGCCGGACGGATGGGTCTCGCGTGGCTGACCACGCTCCCCCTCGCCGCTCTCGTCGGCGCGGCGCTGTGGTACCTCGGCCATGTGATCGGCGGCTCGACCGGCGCCTTCGTGGTCTTCGGGATCATGTGCGCGGCCGCGGTCTACATGCGCTGGCACTCCCGGCGCGACCCGATCGGCCACCACAACGTCAACGACGAGTGGAGCAGCGACGCCGACGAGTCCGAGGTCAAGGTTCCGGTCTCTGGCGGGGTGCACTGATGGAACAGCTGTGGGCGGCTCTGGACGGGGCGTGGCGCGTCCTGCTGATCGGGCTGGTGCTCGGCGCCGGCCTGCCGACGATCTTCGCCTTCGGCATTCGTGCCCTGGCGTGGGGCACCGGCGGTGACGCGGAGGTACACGAGACCGATGTCGTGATGAAGCCCCACCTGACGGGCCGCGTGGTCGCCTATGCGATGTTCACCCTTGTCATCCTGTCCGTGCTCGTCGGGGTGGGTTACATCCTCGCCCACGGCATGGGCTGGACGATCACCTTCAACGGCCTGCTGCCGGTGGTCACGCCCAAGGCCTGACCGGTCGGCGGGACGCGTCTCGACAGGCTCGACGAACGGTTCCCCGGTCTACAGAACGACCCCTGAGGAGGCCGCGAGGGACGAGCGGCCGTCACGAAGAGCAGCCGCACCCCGCATCTCCTCCCCCACCCTGGCCAGGAAGCCCCGGGCGCGCTCGCTGACGCCTGCGCTGAACATCGCCTCCGGCAGTGGCTGGACGGCGATCCGGCAGCCCGTCCCGGCCAGCACCAGGGGCAGCGTGTAGCCGACCGAGGACGGGAAGCTGGCCAGTTCCCGCGCCACCGGGCCGCGCCGCAACTCGATCTCGAGCGGAACCCGTGGCCGAACGATGCGCAGACCAGTCCGCCGGGCGAGGCGGCGCAGCTTGTCCGGGTGCTCGCGGCGATGGGCGAAGTAGCGCCCGGCCGCCCCCGCGCGGACGGCGAGCGCGGCGACCGCGTCCAGATACGCCTCGGCCTGCACAACGCCGGTCTCGACGAGCGAGGAGCCGACCACGTCCGTCCCCCGCAGCACCTCGGGCGGGCCGAAGCGGCGGCGCGTCCAGTCGTAGGTGTGCTGGTCGACCCGGCTGCCGGGTAGTGCGGTGACCCCCATCACCGTGAACAGCCGCAGCCTGGTCCGGCCGAGGTGCCGGCGCGCGTAGTGAGCCAGCGGCATCCGCAGCAGGCTCTGCCGCGCGTGCCAGCGACGCAGCGGCTCGCCGTGCACGAGCTGGGCGGCGAACTCGAGGGTCGCCGTGCCGTCGTCCACGACCACCACCTCGCCCGCGCGAGCGAACGGCAGCAGGGCCTGGATCATGCCGGAGAACGGGTCGCCGAGGACCAGCCGCCGGGCAGCGGCCACCGTCCGGCGAACCTGCGTCAGCGTCCGCAGCGCCGCGCGTGTCGACGCGCGCGGGGTGTGCCAGTCGAGGCCGATCGCCTCCTCCTCCGCATAATCGGCCATCGCCGCCAGCTGGGCGACGGTGACCGCGTCGGTCGGGGCCAGGACGATGATCCGGGTGCGCTCGGCCGTGTTCTCGGCATGGCACCACTCCAGGACGTGCAGGAACTGGGCCGGGCTCTCGACCAGCGCCAGGGTCTCGGTGGTCACGCGACGCGGCCCGTCCCCGCCCGGCCGGCCTCCAGGTCCGCGACGACGCCGGCGACGCGGCGCAGCTTGCGCATCGCCGACAGCTCGCCCGGATAGACCTGCTTGACGCCGTCGCCGAGGGCGGACTCGACCACCCGGATGTCGCGGACGAGGCGGCGCATGCCCTCCGGCTCGACGGACGCGGCCTGGTCCGAACCCCACATCGAGCGGTCGAGGGTGATGTGCCGCTCCACCATGCAGGCGCCCAGCGCGACCGCGCATAGCGTGGACTGCAGGCCGACCTCGTGCCCGGAGTAGCCGATCGGCACGTTCGGGTACTCGATCTGCAGGGTGTCGATCATCCGCAGGTTCAGCTGCTCCGGCGGGGCCGGGTAGGTGCTGGTGGCGTGCAGCAGCACGGTGCCGCTGCTGCCCAGCACCTCGACGGCGTGCCGGATCTGCTCGGGCGTGGACATGCCGGTGGACAGGATCACCGTCTGGCCGGTGGCGCGCAGCGTGCGCAGCAGCAGGTCGTCGGTGAGGCAGGCGGACGCCACCTTGTACGCCGGCGGGTTGAACTCGGCGAGGAACTCGACGCTGTCGGTGTCCCAGGGCGAGGCGAACCAGTCGATGCCCACCTCGCGGCAGTAGTCGTCGATCTGGCGGTACTCCGCAGCGCCGAACTCCACGCGGTGGCGGTAGTCGATGTAGGTCATCCGGCCCCACGGGGTGTCGCGTTCGACGTCCCACTGGTCACGGGGGGTGCAGACCTCGGGCGTGCGCTTCTGGAACTTGACCGCGTCCATGCCTGCGGCCCTGGCCTGGTCGATCAGCGCCAGCGCGGTGCGCAGGTCGCCGTTGTGGTTGATGCCGATCTCACCGATCACGTACACGGCCTGACCGGGGCCGACGAGCCGGTCACCGATCCTGCGCAGGCGGGGATTGATGTTCACCAGTGTTCCTCCTTGAGAAGCCACGAGGCGACCTCGCGGACGGCTCCGTGCCCGCCGGGCACGCTGGTCACGGCCCGGGCGGCGGCCCGAACGCTCGGATGGGCCGAGGCGACGGCCACCGGCCAGCCGACCTGCTCGAAGCAGGGCAGGTCGTTCACGTCGTTGCCGAGGTAGAGGACGCGGCCCGGACGCAGATCGCGCTCGGCCAGCCATCCGGCGAGCTCGACGCCCTTCGTCATGACCCCCTGGCGGCACTCCACGCCCAGCTTGGCTGCCCTCGCCGCCACCACCGGGTTCACCTCCGTGGACAGGATCAGCACCGGCAGGCCGGCCCGGCGCAGCGCGGCGACGCCCATACCGTCGCCGCGGTGCACCGCGACCCGCTCCGTGCCGTCCGCTGCCAGCCAGGCGCGGTCGTCGGTCTGGGTGCCGTCGAAGTCGAGCACGACGGCGTCCACCTCCCCCGCCACGGGTCGCGTGCCCGCGTCCAGCAGGGGGGCGAGGGCCCTGGCGCGGTCGAGGTCGGCCGGTTCGTCGATCTCCAGGACCCGCGCCGGATCAGTCGGGACGGCGACGGTCCGGCCGAAGAACCGGTGGCCGTGGCGCGCGAGGCCGCCGGCGCGCATCGCGTAGGCAGCGCCCGTCTCCAGCCACTGCGGCTCGCGGTCCTGGCGGCGCTGACGTCCGGCGGCATCGTGGTTCACGCCGGTCGCTGCGTCCGCGTGCCGCCAGACGAAGCCGGCGAAGGGTGCGGCGGTGAACGCCGTGTCGGCACCGCCGTCGGTCACAGCGGAGACGACGGCGTCGATGTCGGCCGCGGTGAGGAACGGACTGGTGCACTGCACGAGCACCAGCACTTCCAGCGACTCCGGATGGCGGGCGTAGAGCACCTCCACGGCGTGGGTGAGCGCCGACTCGCTGGACGCGGTGTCGCCGGACAGCTCGTCCGGCCGTCGCACCACCACGGCGCCGGCCGCGGTGGCTGCGGCGGCGATCGCCGGGGCGTCCGTCGAGACGGCGACCCGGGTCACCGTCCGCGCAGCCGCGGCGGCACGGACCGCGCGCTCGACCAGCGGCACCCCGCCAACCCGGGCGAGGTTCTTGCCAGGGACGCCCTTGGAGCCGCCCCTGGCCGGGATCACCACCAGCACGTCGCCGGTCACGCCGTGACCCACCCTTGCCGGTCGGGCGAGCCGCCGTCAGCGCGGCGGCGGCGCGTGCACCGAGGGACGGCCGCGGCCCGCGCGCCGACCGGACGGGCGGCGCGGCGAGGGTGCGTGCTGCTGCTCACACCGGCACGCTAGGCAGCCATGGCGGCCTCGACGCTTCCACAAGGTCACGAGTCGGTGAACGGACCGGGAACTCTCGCGCCGCCCGGGCCGCAGCGCCGCGCGAAATGGCTCACAAAGGGGCGTTGGGCATCTCCCCGGACGTGGGCAGCAACTCCGCAGTGGCGATTCAGAAGGACGCGTGGGTGGCGGCCCCCGGGGCGTGAATGGTGGGCTCGTAGTGGTCGGCGAACAGCTTGGCGACCAGCTCACCGCGGGTGACCACTCCGACCTTCGCGAAGACGGCCTTGAGGTGGTCCCGCACGGTGTACGGGGAGAGGTGCAGGGCCGTCGCGATCTCCGCGTTGGACAGTCCGCGTGCGACGGCCCGGGTGATGTCCTGCTCGCGGGGCGTCAGGCCGTAGGCCTCGATGATGATCGGGGCGATCTGGGACGACTTCGCCGGACCGATCGTCACCGCGATCGGGCCGGTCGATCCGTCCGGGTGATGCAGCGAGGAGGCATGCACGACGATCCACCGGCCCGACCGGGCTCGCATGCGGGAGACGGCCGGACGGCCTTCCCGGCCGGCGGCGACCATGGGTGCCCGGCTGACCACCGCAGAGATCATGCTCAGTTCGGGTGTGGCGGACTTCCACCCGAGACCGGCCAGTTCGTCCAGCCACCGGGACGCTGCCGCATCGAGGGACAGGACCCGGCCGTCGGCGTCGAAGAGCAGCGTCCCGGCTACCTCTCCTTCGGCTGCGGTGTCAGCCTGACGGGTGGCGATCCGGCGAAGGCCCTCGGCGATCTCGGGACCCAGGTCGCCGAGGACCCGCAGTTCGCGGTCCGTGAACGGCGTCCGCTTCTGCTCGCGGAACAGGCCGACGACTCCCCACGTGCTCGAGCCGGTGCGGAACGCGGCGCGCAGTTCGTCGCCGTAGCCCTGCGGACGGAGGAACTCGCGGGCGCGGGCACTCCGTTCGGGCGTCCCCGCGGTCGCGTGGTGGAGCGTGCCGACCCCGGCCCGACTGCGCGCCAGGTCGCGGAAGAGCAGCACGTCCTCGACCTGGTGCTCCCGCTCCCAGAAGGTCTGGCAATGGCCGTCCTCGACGTTCTCCACGCGCACCGGGAGGGTGGCCAGAACGGTCGACGGGTCGGTGGCGAACCAGGTGGCGCCGTCGAACGGGACGATCCGGCGCAGCCGGGTCGAGACCTGTTCGAGGAGTTCCTCGCCACTGGCCGCACGCCCGGTCGCATCCCGGACGCCGGCCATTCCGCGTTCCAGCGTGCTGGTGGTCACCCGACCCAGTCTGCGCGTTCGACCCGGATCGCGAACCCTCCAAACGTAGGGGATCTGCCTCCGTAACGCCCGGCCATTGAGGGATGGGAACCCGGCAGCGCGGCACGCAGGCTGGTCTGACCGGGGGCGCACGGCGCCACGGAGACCTCATGGAAATGGAGCCAATCATGTCTGTTCATGTCGATCTCGACCTGCTCGCCCTGGACCTCGACGGCACCCTCGCCTGTCCCGGCGATCCCGGCTGGGACGAGGCCCGGCAGGCCTGGAACCTCGCCGTCGACCAGCAGCCGGCGGCCGTTGCGACGGTCGCGTCAGTGCGCGACGTCCGGACGGTCGTGTCCGCGGCCCGGCAGGCCGGCCTTCGGGTGGCCGCGCAGTCGACCGGCCACAACGCCTCGCCGATGGAGGACCTTGCCGGCACGATCCTGCTGCGGCTGTCCGAGCTGCGCGGCGTGTCGATCGACCCGTCCGAGCGGGTCGCCAGGGTCGAGGGCGGTGCCCAGTGGAGCGACGTCACGTCGGCGGCCGCGGAGCACGGGCTGGCCGCGCTGGCCGGTTCGTCCGGCGACGTCGGTGTGGCCGGCTACACCCTGGGCGGCGGGGTGAGCTGGCTGGCCCGGTCCCACGGACTGGCGCTCAACCACGTCCGGGCGTTCGAGGTCGTGACAGCGGACGGGGAGTTGCGGCGGGTCGACCCGCAGCACGACCCCGACCTGTTCTGGGCGCTGCGTGGGGGTGGCGGCAGCTTCGCCGTGGTCACCGCGATCGAGTTCGCCCTGTTCCCGATCCGGGAGGTGTACGCCGGTGCGCTGTTCTACCCGCTCGAGCGCGCCAGCGACGTCCTGAACGCCTGGGCCCGCTGGACGGACACCGCCCCCGCCGAGGCCATGTCGATCGGCCGGCTCATCCGGTTCCCCGTGATGCCGGAGTTGCCGCCACAGCTGTCGGGCCGGTCCTTCGCGGTGGTCGAGGTGGCGACCACCCTCGACCCCGCCGCCGCCGACGACCTGCTCGCCCCGCTGCGGGCGCTCGGACCGGCGGACGACACCTTCGCCACCATCCCTGTCGAGCAGCTCGACCAGCTGAACATGGATCCACCGGCGCCCGTGCCCATGCACGGTGACGGCTGGCTGCAGACCGACCTGAGCACTGAGGCGGTCGAGGCGGTCCTGCAGGCGGCAGGCCCGGGAGTGGACACGCCCATCCTGGCCATCGATCTGCGCCATCTGGGTGCCGCAGTCACGCCGGGCCGGGGTGGCGGAGCGGTCGACGGCCTGCCCGGCGCGTTCCTCGGCTTCGCCCTCGGGATCACGCCCACGCCCGAGGACGTCCCGCCGGTGCGTGCGGCGGTCACCGGCCTCCTGGACGCGGTGGAACCATGGCGCGCACAGGGCATGTACCTCAACTTCGCCGAGCATCCGAGCGACGTCAGCGGCTTCTACGACCCGCACACCTGGGCGCGGCTCCGCGCGGTCAAGCGGACCTACGACCCGGACGACCTGATCCGGAGCAACCACCCCGTGCCGCCGGCCTGAGGGGAAGCGAGGTACGGTGCCTGGATGGACCTGGACGGCAAGCGCTGCCTGGTCATCGGCGGCGGTGGCGAAGGCATCGGCCGAGCCATCGCTCGGGCCTTCGGCGAGGCGGGCGCAAGGGTCGTGGTCGCAGACGTGGACGAGCGACGTGCCCGAGAGGCGGCGGACGAACTCGGCGAGCGTGGCCTGCCGCTGACCGTGGACGTGCGGTCCCCGTCCGACCTCACCTTCATGGTCGACCAGTCGATGGAGTGGCTGGGTGGCCTGGACGTGGTCGTGACCGTGGTCGGAGGGCAGGTCGCGTTCGTCCCCGCCGTGCCTCTGCACGAGATCGAGGACGGCGACTGGGACACGATCTACGAACTCAACCTTCGCTACGTCGCTCGCACCCTGCGCCTGGTCCTGCCCCGACTCCTCGACCAGGGCACGGGCGCGTCGATCGTGAGCGTCGGCTCGATCGCGGGGGTCATGGCCGCGCCCGACCAGGCGGCGTACGGCGTCATGAAGGCCGGCCTGCTGAGCCTGTCGAGAACGGTCGCGGCCGAGTACTCACACGCGGCGATCCGGATGAACGTCATTGTCTGCGGTGCCATCGCCACGGCCGCGTCCTCGAACACCGCGACCGACGGGTGGGTCGAGGAGATCCCGAGCGGCCGCTACGGAACGACCGCCGAGGTCGCCGCCGCAGCGGTGTACCTCGCCTCGGACAGTTCGGCGTACATGACCGGTCAGCAACTGGTGCTCGACGGCGGGGTCTCGGTACGCGGTCCCTTCCCCTCGTGACCGTTCCTGCCAGGCCTGCACCCGGCCCACCACCCGCAACGAACATTCGTGGCAGAGCGAGGAAGTCGCGCAGCCACCGATCCACATCGCGCATCGTCGCCGCGTCCACGACGCCGATCTCCCCGGCCAGCCGGTCGCGGGTCACCGTCCGCGGCTGTTCGGTCATCGCGAACATCGGCTGCGGCAGGGCCACCTGGTCGCCACGGAGGAGAACATGGTTCGGCCATCCCCGGTCCGTGGTCGTCGCCGGCAGGACGATCGCGAGAGTGTCGGCCTGCTCCAGGTACAGGTCACTGGCAATGACGAGCACGGGACGACGCCCGGCCTGCTCGCGACCGCGAACCGGGTCGAGTTCGGCCCACACCACCGAGCCACGACGGACGTCACTCGTCGTCGGGGCCGTCAGCGAGGGTCACGTCCCACGACCGGAACTCGTCCCAGTAGGTCACATCAGCACGCCTGACCGCGCGGCCGAAGGCCTCCATGCGCTGCCTGCGCTCGTACGCGTCGAGCAGGCCCTCGATGAGTCCGGCGGCCGTGACTCCACGCTCGCGCGCGTCGTGGTTGATCCGGTCGCGAAGCTCGACCGGAACCTTGATCGTGGTCGTCGCCATACCGCTCACACTGCCAAGCAGTAGACGCATCGGGCTACCTGACCCGGCCGCCGGCGCGCGGACGTGGACGGTCGCCGGGGCCGCTGGCCACAATCGGTGGATGCGAAGCGTGCTGACAGCCGACCACGAGATCCCGAGGCGTGCGCCGTTGACGATCGGGCCGGGTGAGGTGGTCCAGGTGGGCGATCGGGACACAGAGTGGCCTGCGTTCGTGTTCATCACGAGCGCTCGCGGATCTGGTTGGGTGCCGGCTCGTCTCATCGATGCCGAGGGGGCGACGGGCACCGTTCGCGCACCCTATGACACGACCGAACTCCCTGCATCCAGGGGCGAACGGGTCGACGTCATCCGGGATGACGCAGAGAGCGGGTGGTCCTGGTGTCGGAACGCCGAAGGCCGTGAAGGCTGGGTGCCCAACCGCGTGCTTCGCAGTCTCTAGGCGGTCTCCTGGCGGTGGGTTAGCGCGCCTGGCCGGGGCCCTCAGACGCCGCTCGGCCTACGACCCATCGGTCAGACATTCCAGGGATCGATCAACTCGACTCCGGTGCCGGTGAAGTCGCTGGTGTTCCGGGACGCGCATGCCGCGTCGTGCGCCCGGCAGATGGCGGCGATCTGGGCGTCGGCGGTGTGAATCGGCCGGCCCGCCTGTTCCCGTGCAGCGAGGATGTCCGCGTACTTGTCGGCGGCCCTCTCGTCGAACGACAGGATCGCCCTGGACTCCCGATAGGGCTCCAGCGCAGCATCGATCCTCGCGGCGAGCGTCGAACGGCGCCTGCCCCTCGGAAGGCGACGCAGGCCTGCCAACAGTTCGGCGAGGGTAATGGCCGTGATCGCGACGTCGCCGGTGAGGTCTTCCATCCATGCGACGACCGCGTCGTCCGGCTCCGGTCGCAGGATCTCCGAGATCACGTTTGTGTCGAGGACGATCACCCGAAGTCCACCGCCCGGGCCACATCGGTGCGCCCTGGCAGGGGGAGGACCTCGATCCCGCCGGCCTCCTGCGCGGCGTGCATGAGCGCGAGGCCGATGTGCGGCCGCCGGGCGGCCCTCGTGAGGATGTCCCGGACCTCAGCCTCCATGGAGCGGCCGTGCTCCTTCGCCTGGGCCGCGAGCTGCTGCTTGACGGACTCGTCGAGCCCGCGGACGACGATGGACGACATCAGAACCACCTCCAGTTGCTATCAGTCATGATAGCAATACAGGCGGCGTCCGCCCGCCGACAGATCACACCAGGGGCCGAAGGCTAGACGTTGAACCTGAACTCCACCACGTCGCCGTCGGCCATCACGTAGTCCTTGCCCTCCAGGCGGACCTTGCCGGCCGCCTTCGCCGCAGCCAGCGAACCTGCCGC
Source organism: Propionicimonas sp. (assembly GCF_029975155.1). Classification (GTDB taxonomy): domain Bacteria; phylum Actinomycetota; class Actinomycetes; order Propionibacteriales; family Propionibacteriaceae; genus Propionicimonas. The sequence goes on from NZ_JARKPQ010000051.1 coordinate 44,285, forward strand.
CACGAGATCGTCGTAGCTGACCACCTCGGCCTTGATGAAGCCCTTCTGGAAGTCGGTGTGGATCACTCCGGCCGCCTCGGGCGCCGTGGCGCCCTTCCGGATCGTCCAGGCGCGCGACTCCTTCGGGCCGGCGGTCAGGTAGCTCTGCAGGCCGAGCGTCTCGTAGCCCACGCGCGCGAGGGTGTCCAGACCGGGCTCGGCAATGCCCATCTCCACCAGGAACTCGCGCGCCTCGTCCGGCTCCATCTCGACCAGCTCGGACTCGATCTTCGCGTCCAGGAAGATCGCCTCCGCCGGCGCGACGAGCGCCCTCATCCGCTCCACCAGTCCGGTGTCGGCCAGTTCGTCGGAGTCGCAGTTGAACACGTACAGGTACGGCTTGGCCGTCAGCAGGAACAGCTCGCGCAGCGGCCCGAGGTCGAGCCCGGCCGCGTGGACGCCGACGCCGGAGTCCAGCACCTGCTGCGCCTCGCGGGCGGCGTCCAGCTCCCCTTGGCGCTCCTTCTTGAACCGCGCCTCCTTCTCCAGCCGGGGCAGCGCCTTCTCCAGCGTCTGCAGGTCGGCCAGGATCAGCTCGGTGCGGATCGTCTCGATGTCGCTGCCGGGGTTCACCGCCCCGTCCACGTGGGTCACGTCCGGGTCGCGGAAGACCCGGGTGACCTGGCAGATCGCGTCGGCCTCGCGGATGTTGGCCAGGAACGCGTTGCCCATCCCCTCGCCCTGGGAGGCGCCCTTCACGATGCCCGCGATGTCGACGAAGCTCACCGTCGCCGGGACGGTGCGCTCCGAACGGAACATCTCCGACAGCACTGGCAGCCGGTCGTCCGGCACCCCCACCACGCCCACGTTCGGCTCGATCGTCGCGAACGGGTAGTTCGCCGCGAGCACGTTGTTGCGGGTCAGTGCGTTGAACAGGGTGGACTTGCCTGCGTTGGGGAGTCCGACGATGCCGATGGTGAGAGCCACGTCGGCCTAGCCTAGCGGCGGACGCGGGGCCCGCTGACCGGCTCAGCGTGCGCTGCCGCTGCCCGAGGCCTCGGACGGTGTCGGGTTCGACATCGCGTTGAGCGCCAGCGCCCACAGGATGAGCGTGCCCACGACGACGCCCACGAGCAGCCACAGCAACCACCGCGGCCCGCGCAGGAAGAACACCGCGGCAGCGGCCAGCAGCGCCACGACACCGACCGTGGTCCCGATCGGCGGGAAGAAGTCGGTGAGCAGGAGCCCGAACACCGCGCCCGGCAGGACGAGCCAGGGCTGCCAGAGGCCTGGGCGACTCACCCCCGTAGTGGTCATGTCGGCCCCTCTCCGTCGAGTAGTCGGTCCCAGCGTAGGCCGGACCGGTTGGCCGTGAGTTCGTCCACCGTCATTCGTGGACGAACTCACACTCTGCGCCGACAGCGCGAGAAGGTGGGGCCATGGAGCTGAACGCGGTGCTGTTCGACCTCGGCGGGGTCGTGCTCGAGTGGGAACCAGAGCGCGCCTTCGAGCACGTGATGGACGCGAGCGAGATACTCGCGTTCATGGACCGCGTCGGGTTCGCAGCGTGGAACCACGCCCAGGACGCCGGACGCTCGTGGGCCGAGGCGGAGACCACGCTGATCGCCCGCTTCCCCGCCGACGCGGACGCCATCCTCGCCTACCGGCGGCACTTCGAGGCCACCCTCACCGGCACCGTGCCCGGAACGCCGGCGATCCTCGATGAGCTCGCAGCGGCCGACGTCCCGATCGCCGCGCTCACGAACTGGTCCGCCGAGACATTCCCCGTTGCCAGAGACAAGTTCGAGATCCTCGATCGGTTCGCGACCATCGTGGTCTCGGGCGAGGAGCAGCTCGCCAAGCCCGACCCGGCCATCTTCGTCCTGGCCTGCGAGCGGGCGGGCTTCACCCCGTCCCGGACGGTCTTCGTCGACGACTCCCCCGGCAACGTCGAGGCCGCCGAGACAGTCGGCCTCACCGGCCTGGTCTTCACCGACGCCGACCGGTTGCGCGCCGACCTCGTCCGGCTCGGTCTGGTGCCCTACTCCGCGTAGAACGCCCGCAGCGCGTCGGCCAGCCAACCCGGGTCCTGGACGCCGCACAGCTCGCGGGCGGAGTGCATGCTCAGCAGCGGCACGCCGACGTCCACGCTCTGGATGCCCAGCCGGGTGGCGGTCAGGGGACCGATCGTCGAGCCGCACGGCACCGCGTTGTTGGACACGAACGGCTGCGTGGGCACGCCGGCCGCGCGGCAGACCCGCAGCCAGCGGGCCGCGGACGGCCCCTCGGTCGTGTAGCGCTGGTTCGCGTTCACCTTCAGCAGCGGTCCGGCGTTCACCGTCGGCCGGTGCTCGGGGTCGTGCAGCTGCGGGTAGTTCGGGTGGATCGCGTGCCCCGCGTCCGCCGAGATGACGAAGGACGCGGCCAGTGCCCGCTCGTAGTCGTCGCCGCTCCAGCCCAGCGAGCCCGCGATCCGGCGCAGCACGCTCTCCAGGAGCGGTCCGGACGCCCCGCTGCGCGAGCCGCTGCCGATCTCCTCGTGGTCGAAGCAGGCCAGCACCTGCACCTGGTCGGACGCCTCCGCGGCCACCAGCGCGACCACACCGGCGTGCACACTGCTCAGGTTGTCGAGGCGGGCGGACGCGAGGAACTCCCCGGTCACGCCGATGAACGCCGGCGGTTCCGCGACGGCCGCGAACAGGTCGTGGCCGTCGATCTCGTCGCGATGGATGCCCAGGGTCCCGGCCACGGCGGCCAGCAGGTCGAGCGAGGCGGTGCCGAAGACCGGTTTGAGGTTCACCTGCCGGTCGAGGTGCAGGTTGTCGTTGACACTGCGGTCGAGGTGCGGCGCCACCTGGGGGATGCGCAGCCAGGCCGGCGTCGAGACCAGCCGGACCTCGCCGTCGCGCGTGACCACCCGTCCGGCCAGCCCGAACTCGCGGTCGAGCCAGGAGTTCAGCAGCGGCCCGCCGTACACCTCCATGCCGGCCTGCGACCAGCCGAAGGCATAGGCGGACGGCTCCGGTTTGAGCTTGAAGCCGGGCGAGTCGGTGTGCGCGCCGACGATCCGGAAGCCGGCCGGGCCGCCGATCGCGTCCGGCACCCGCCAGGCGACGACCGCGCCGTCCCTGATCACATAGCGCGCGCCGCCCGCCTGCCAGGGTTCGGCCTCCTGCTGCGCGGTGAATCCGGCGGCGGTCAGCCGTCGGGCCAACTCTGCGGCGGCGTGATAGCTGGACGGGGAGGCGGAGACGAAGGCGGCCAGGTCGCTGGCATGGGCGTGGTCAGGCATGGGGCAAGTCTGCACCCGATCGCTGACAGCACATCAGGGAGACCCGTCGTCCCCGGATCCCCGCGGTCGGCACGCGCTACGTCTGCGGCTCGCGGCTCGCGGTCGCGCGGATGCCGAGATACTCGGCGAGGTCGGCCCGGGAGACCTCGTACGTGTGGGCGCTGTGCACGGCCACCCACCGCGCGCGGCTCGGCCTACCCCGCCGCGCGATCCCGCCGCGGGCCTCGATCAGCAGGTCTCGCCGGATCCGTTCGACCCGGGTGATCGCCCGCAACTCGATCTCCGCGCGGTTCATCGGGACGAGGCAGCGAACGGTGGTCGCGTCCACCGTCAGGGCGGGACGGTCACCCAGCAGGGCGAGCGCGAGGCTCCCGCTGGCCATGAAACCGCAGGCCAGGGCAAGCACGAGGCCAAGCACCAGCCCGGTGACGAAGCTGAGGCTCTCGACGGCGAACCAGAGAGCCACCAGCGCGAGGACGACCCAGACCGCGGCCTTCGCCCACAGCACCCACCGCGCGGACTCGGCGACTCGGGTCCCGACCACGTCGTCGCCGAGCTCCGGCAGGGGCACGAGTCCCTTCGGCAACTCGCCGGTCATGGCTCCTCCTCCGTCCCAGGGACAGGTCCCCTTCCCGTTCACCTGAACAGGAAGGGGACGGGTCCTTTCCCGTTCACGCCGCCACCCGGGGCCAGGGTGGCTGCGGACGGCTCGATCCGACCCTATCTGCTCGCCGTCCGGGGGCTCGGTTCGGGCTGCCCCGCGCGTCCACCGACGGACTGTCAGTGGCACCCGGCAGGATCATGGACATGGAGTCGTTGGCATGGTTGGTCGTGGGCGTCGCGCTCGGTGCGGTGACGGCGTGGCTGGTGCTGCGCGCGCGCTCGGACGGCAGTCGCGCGGGCCTGACTGCGAGCACCGAACAGGCGCGCGCCGAGGCGTCCGCGGCCCGGGCAGAGGCGGCGCAGGCCCGAGCCGAGGCGGTGCGCGTCCAGCTGGCAGTGGCCGAGGCGCAGGCCGACGCGGCGGAGGCTCGCACCGGCCGGGCCGAGGCACAGGCCGAGCTGTCCGGCGCCAGAGCGGACGCCGCCGCGGCCGCAGCCGAGCGCGACGCGGCTGTCAGGCGCGCGGAGGAGATCGCTGCGGATCGCGAGCAGCTGGTCACCCAGTTCAAGGCACTCTCCGCGGAAGCCGTCGAACGGCAGTCGCGCCAGCTGGACGCGTCCGCTCAGGCCAGGCAGCAGGCCACCGACCAGCTGCTCACACCGGTGCGCGAGAGCCTGCAGCGGTTCAACGACCGGTTGACCGAGGTGGAGAAGGAGCGGGTGGCGATGTCCACGGAGCTGCGCAACCAGGTCAGCGAGGTGCGGCTCACCGGCGAGAGTCTGCGCCGCGAGACCGCGGCACTGGTGACGGCGCTGCGCAAGCCGCAGGTGCGGGGCGCATGGGGCGAGCTGCAGCTCAAGCGCGTGGTCGAACTGGCCGGCATGGTCGAGCACTGCGACTTCGTGCAGCAGCAGACCGCCCAGACCACGGCCGGAGCCACGATCCGGCCCGACCTGAAGGTGACCCTCACCGAGAACCGGTTCATCTACGTCGATTCGAAGGTGCCGCTGAACGCCTTCCTGGAGGCGCACGAGGCCGACGACGACAAGGAGCGCGAGCGGCTGCTGGGCCAGTTCGCGAAGAACGTGCTGTCGCATGTCGACCAGCTGTCCCGCAAGGACTACTACAAGGCCGACGGCGGCGGCACCCCCGAGTTCGTCGTGCTCTTCCTCGCCAGCGACGCACTCGCGGCCGAGGCGTTCAGCCAGCTGCCGTCACTGCTGGAGTACGCCGCGGAGAAGGCAGTGATGCTGGCCACGCCCAGCTCGTTGATCGCGATGCTGAAGACCATCGCCTACTCGTGGCGACAAGCCGCGCTGGCCGAGTCCGCACAGGAGGTCTTCAGCCTGGGCCGCGAGCTCTACGACCGCCTGGGCACGCTCGGCAAGCACTTCGACAAGGTCGGACGCTCGCTCACGTCGGCCGTCGGCGCGTACAACGAGGCAGTCGGTTCGATCGAGGGCCGGGTGTTCCCGACCGCCCGCAAGCTGCGCGAGCTGAAGGTGACCGAGAAGGACCTGGCGCCGGTCAGTGCGTCGGAGGCGGCGGTGCGTCCGCTGACCAGCGCCGAGCTGGTCGAGGACGCGGCCGGCGTCGCACCGATGATCGGGCGAACGCGGGCCTCTGACGACCTCCTCCTCGAGCGACCGCAGCCCGAGCTGGACGACCTGCTCGCCGTCGAGGCGACCACACCGCAGCAGGCCGCCCAGACCGCCTAGCCTCTGCTGGCAGCTCTTCGCCACAGCCGACAAATCTGATATCATTTAGATATCAGATTCTCGTCGGAACGAGACGTGATGGGCTACAGCGTGTGGTCGCCGTACAGCGGCCTGGAGTCGTATCTGCTGTCTGCCGGCATGGTCCTGGCAGCGGTCGTGCTGGTCCTGCTGGGGATGCGGATCCGGCGTCCGCTCGCGGCGCGTCCGGCCGGGCGGCTCGTCGGATCCTTCCTCATCCTGATCTGGCTGCTGTCGGTCGTGATCATGTCGGTGGTGACCATCGCCTACGGGCTGGCCATCTACCAGCAGGCCGGACGGATGCCCGTCCCCACCAATCCGATCACCAGGTACACGATCGGATTCGCGGTGCTCGCGTTCGGGTGCGTCCTGGTCCTGACCCGGACGTACGGCTGGAAGCTCGCCCTGGTGAGCGCGATCGCCGCCGCGGGAGCCGGGCCGGCGATGTTCGAGGTGCCGTTCGACCTGGTGATCGCGTTCCGGCTCCAGGTGCCCGATCCAGCGGGCGTCTACCGGCTGCTGTACTTCGTCCCGCTGCTGCTGTTCAACGTCGCGACCCTTGCCCTGCTCACGCTCTCGCCGGCCGCGCGACTGAGGCGGCAGACGCTGTTCGCGCTCGCCGGCATGTTCGCGGTCTGGGCCGTGTGGGCGCTGCTGGGCTTCGCCTACCCCGCCACCGTCGCGACGACGACGCTCAATGCCGCGTCGAAGCTGCTGAGCGCGGTGGCGGGCGTCCTCATCTTCCTGCCCGACCGGCGGGAGCGACGTCCCGACCGGCACGAAGGACCCCCTGCGCCGCCGGCCGACACGGCTGCGAACAGCACTGCGCAGAGGGTGCCAGAATGAGCCGGTGACGATTGACGCCCGGGCCGTGGACGAGGCCGCCGAGCGGCTGGCCGGCGTGGCCACCCGCACTCCCCTGCAGTTCAACGAGCGGCTCAGCGCCGTCACCGGCGCATCGATCTGGCTCAAGCGCGAGGACCTGCAGCCCGTACGGTCGTACAAGATCCGCGGCGCGTACAACCTGATCGCCCAACTGGACGGCGCCCAGCGGAGCGCCGGGGTCGTCTGCGCGTCCGCCGGCAATCACGGGCAGGGCGTGGCCTTTGCCTGCGCCCGGCTCGGCATCCATGGCCGCATCTTCGTGCCGGCCACCACGCCCCGGCAGAAGCGGGAGCGGATCCTCGCGCTCGGTGAGGGACGCGTCGACCTCGCGGTGGTCGGGGACACCTACGACGAGGCGGCCGCGGCAGCCCGGCTGGAGGCCGGCGGCACCGGCGCCGCGATCGTGCCGGCGTTCGACGACGCCCGCACGATCGTCGGTCAGGGCACCGTGGCGAAGGAGATCGTCGACCAGTTCGGCCGGGCACCGGACGTGCTGGTCGCTCCCGTGGGTGGTGGTGGCATGATCGCCGGCTGCCTGGCCTACCTGGGCGAGCGGCACCCCGAGGTCGCCGTCGTCGGAGCGGAGCCGGCCGGCGCCGCGTCGATGGCCGCGGCCCTGGCCGCGGGCGGCCCGGTCGACCTGGACCAGCTGGACACCTTCGTGGATGGCGCCGCCGTCCGCCGGATCGGTGACCTCACGTTCGAGGTCGCACAGCGCTACCGTCCCGATCTCTACCCGGTGCCGGAGGGGCGGATCTGCTCCGAGATGCTGGCCCTGTACCAGACCGAAGGTATCGTCACCGAGCCCGCCGGGGCGCTGGCCGCGGCCAGCCTCGGCCTCTACCGCCCCGAGCCGGGACAGGACGTGGTCGTCATCGTCTCCGGTGGCAACAACGACGTCTCCCGCTACGCCGAGATCCTCGAGCGCTCGCTGGTCTACGAGGGTCGCAAGCACTACTTCCTGGTGAACTTCCCGCAGGAACCCGGCGCGCTCCGTCGCTTCCTCGACGAGGTGCTCGGCCCGGACGACGACATCACCCACTTCGAGTACGTCAAGCGCAGCAATCGTGAGGTCGGACCCGCGCTGGTCGGGATCGAACTCGGCGATCCCGACTCCCTGGCCGATCTGCTGCTGAAGATGGACGCCAGCCCGATCACCTTCGAGATCGTCGCTTCCGACAGCCCGTTCTACCGCTTCCTCGTGTAGCCGAGCGGCAACCGATGGTCGAGCCGTAACCGATGGTCGAGCTGTAACCGATGGTCGAGCCCGTCGAGACCCCCCGCTGGAACCACAACCTGCACTATCACCGGCTGATCCTGGCCGGGGTTCCGGCCGGCGCGCGCACGGCCCTGGACGTCGGTACCGGTGACGGCCTGCTGGCCCGTGACCTGCACCTGATCGTGCCGGAGGTGACCGCGATCGACGTGGACGCGGACGTGCTCGAACGGGCAAGAGCCGTGGACGCGGCCGTGCACTGGACGCTCGGTGACGTGCTCACCCACCCCCTCCCCGCGGACGGCTTCGATGTGGTGGCCTCGGTCGCGGTCCTGCACCACTTCCCCGATCCGGACGCCGGGTTGCGTCGACTCGCGGACCTGACCGCACCGGGAGGGCTCCTCGCCGTCGTCGGTCTGGCCCGCAGCACGTCCCTCCTCGACTTCGCCCACGACGTGGCCGGCACCGTGCAGCACCAGTACCTGTCGCGGCGACGCGGCTTCTGGGACCACACCGCGCCGACCGTCTGGCCGCCGCCGCACAGCTATCGCGAGGTGCGCCGTCTGGCGTCCCGAGTTCTGCCCGGCGTGCGCTGGCGACGCCTGCCGCTCTGGCGCTACGCGCTGTTGTGGCACAAGCCGGCCGAGCTCCGCCAGGACCCACCCAGCATCACAGACGCCCCCGAGGTTCCCAGACGCCCCTGAAATTCCGGGGGCGTCTGGGAACCTCGGGGGCGTCTGTGTGCGAACGGGCGGGGTCCGGACGACCAGGCAGCAGTCGGTCCGGCTCAGGCGATCATCAGGAGCGTGCCGAGGACCAGCAGCGCGAGGCCCAGGGCGGCGCGGCGGCCGAGCCGCTCCTTCAGGACGAAGACCGAGAAGCCCACCGTGAACACCACGCTGAGCTTGTCGATCGGCGCGACCACGCTGGCCGGGCCTTCCTGCAACGCGCGGAAGTAGCAGAGCCAGGACGCACCGGTCGCCAGTCCGGACAGGACGATGAACAGCAGATCTCGCCGCGGAACCCGATGAATCTCCTTGCCGCGACCGGTCACCGCGACCATCAGCCATGCCATCACCAGCACGACAGCCGTGCGGACCGCGGTACCGAGATTCGACTCGACTCCCGCGATGCCCACCTTGCCGAGGATCGCGGTCAGTGCGGCGAACACTGCCGAGCCGATCGCCCACGGCAGCCAGCCGGTGGACGGTCGTGCCGGATCCGGGTCCACCTCGGACGAGCCGGACGCACGCGCGACCATCAGCCACGTGCCGACCGCGATCAGAGCGAGTCCGGGCAGCCGGGTCGCGAGGTGGTCGGTCTCGCCGAGGAAGAGCATCGCGAACACCACGGTCAGCGCCAGGCTGGCGCGGTCGACCGGGGTCACCCGGTTCACCTCGCCCAGCTGCAGCGCCCGGAAGTAGCACAGCCAGGACGCGCCGGTGGCGAGTCCGGACAGCACCAGGAACAGCAGGGTGGACGCGGTCAGCGTGGCGAGCTGACCGGCTGAGCCGACCACCAGCACCATCGGCCAGGACGCCGCCAGCACCACGACCGTCCGGATCGCCGTGGCGAGGGTGGAGTCAGTGTGCCGCACGCCGATCTTGGCCAGCACCGCCGTCAGCCCGGCGAACACCGCTGATCCGAACGCGAAGGCGACCCACACGCGTCCATCATCTCCTGTGGGGAGGCCTGGGAGGCGCCGGCTCGGCGGCCCTTCGTGACGCCGGCTCGCTCCTCGCCGGCTCCTCAGCCCGAATCCTCCGACATCGCTCAGTCGAGCTTGTCGAGACGCGCTCGATCGCTGGATCCGGGCTCAGAGAGCGGCGGCAGACGGCCACTCGTTCCCCACCGACTGCTGGGGAGACGGGCGAGCGTCAGGCCAGGCTGTTCGACGTCAGCCACTCGTCGGCGACCGTGGCGGCGTCCTCCTTGTCGACGACGACCTTGGTCACCATCGCGGCGAGGGAGTCGGTGTCAAGGGCTGCCGAGACGGCGTTCAGGGCGGCGGTCACCTCCGGCGTCGCCTTCGACTTCTGGATCACCGGGATGACGTTCTGGGCACCGAAGAACTGCTTGGGGTCCTCCAGCGTGACGAAGTCGTTGGCCTTGATCGACGGGTCGGTGGTGAACAGGTTCGCCGCCTGCACCTGACCGTTCTTCAGGGCCTGCACGGTGAGCGGGCCGGCGACGTCGAGGGCCTTGAAGTCCTTGAACGTCAGGCCGTAGGTCTTCTTCAGGCCGGGGACGCCGAGCGCCCGGTTCTTCCACTCCGGCGGGCCACCGAGCACGAACTCACCGGCCACCGGCACCAAGTCCTCGATGGTCTTCAGCGAGTACTTGTCCGCCGTCGCCCTCGTCACGGTGATGGAGTCCTTGTCCTGCGCCTTGGACGGGTCCAGAGCCGTCAGGGTGTCGGGCAGGAGAGACTTCAGCGACGCGAGGGCGGACGCCTCGTCGTGCGTGTCCGCGTCCTTGTCCAGGTACTTGGAGAAGCCGCCGGTGTACTCAGGGAACAGGTCGATCTCACCGTTCTGCAACGCGGGCACGTAGGTCTCGCGCGAGGCGATGTTCAGCTTCGTCGAGACGTTCACGCCCTTGGCCTTGAGCGCTCCGGCGTAGATGTCGGCGAGGATCTCGCTCTCCGGGAAGTTGGCCGAGCCGACCACGATCGAGACCGCGGCGCCCGACGATGCCGGCGCCGAACCGGTGGGCGCGGAGCTGGCCAGCGGATCTCCGGAGGAGCACGCCGTCAGCACCAGCGCTGTGGCTGCTGCGGCGAGGGTGACGAGGTGTTTCTTCATCTCTTTTCCTTCCATGGTTTCCTGCATAGTCAGGTCGGGTTGGTTGCGGGGACGGCGCCCACGCGCGCCGCGCGCCGGGCCGAGCGGACGGTGGAGAGCCCGGGCGAGACGACCAGGCGCTGGACCCCGGCGAACACCAGGTCCACGAGGACGGCGAGCACCGCCACGAGGAGAGCCCCGCCGGCCATCTGGCCGTAGTCGCGGTACGCCTGCCCGTCGATCAGGAACCGCCCGAGCCCGCCGAGACTGACCGAGGCGGCGAGGGTGGCGGTCGCGACGACCTGCAGCCCCGCGGAACGGAGGCCGCTGAAGATCAGCGGCAGCGCGCAGGGCACCTCCACCTTCGTCAGCACCTCCGGTGGACTCATCCCCATGCCGCGGGCGGCGTCACGCGCTCCGGGATCGACGCTCTCCACACCGGCGTAGGCGCCGGCCAGGATCGGTGGCACGGCCAGCAGCACCAGGACGAAGATCGACGGGACGAGGAACGCGATGTCACCGGCCAGCATCGGGCCGACGACGAGGACGGCGACGAACAGCAGGCCCAGCGTCGGCACGGACCGCACGCCGTTCACGAGGTTCACCACCGCGACCCTGCCCTTGCCGGTGTGCCCGATCCACAGTCCCAACGGAATCCCGATCAGGGCCGCGATCAGCAAGGTGACCGCCGAGTAGGCCAGATGTTCGGCCACCCGCACGGGGATGCCCGAGCTGCCCTGCCAGCTCTCGGGGTTGGCCAGCCATTCCCACACCAGGTTCATGCCGGCCTCCCCGCACGCAACCACGGCGTGACCGCGCGGCTACCCCACAGGATGGCCAGGTCGAGCACCAGGGCGAGGGCCATGCAGGCGAGGATGCCCACCACGATCGGGTCGAGGAAGTTGCGCGCGAACCCGTCGGTGAACAGGGAGCCCAGCTGCGGGATGCCGAGCAGCGCCGCCACGGAGACGATCGACACGTTGCTCACCGCCGCCACCCGCAGGCCGGCAGCGATCACCGGCACGGCGAGCGGCAGTTCCACGCCGAAGAAGCGGCGTACCCGCCCGATGCCCATGGCCGTCGCGGCCTGCGTCACGTCGTCCGGCACCGAACCGAGACCGTCGGCGACCGTGCGCACGAGCAGGGCCACGGTGTAGATCGTCAGCGCCGCCACGACGTTCACCGGGTCGAGGATGCCGGTGCCCAGCACCAGCGGCATCAGGATGAACAGGGCCAGCGACGGGATCGTGTACAGCAGCCCGGTGCCGGCGATCAGCGGCGTGTATAGGACGCGGTGGCGACGGGCCAGCCAGCCCAGCGGGATCGCGAGCAGCAGCCCGACGACCAGCGGGATCACCGCCAGCACGGCATGGTTCAGCATCAGCTCGAACAGCTGGTCGAGGTGCCCGAGGAACCACTTCACACCGGCACCCCCTCCGGACGGCGCTCGATCGCCGCAAGGACGTCCTGCGCGCGGACGGTGCCCACCAGGCTGCCGGTGTCATCGACGAGGACGCCGCGCCGGCTCGGCGAGGACAGGGCGGCGTCGAGGGCTGCCCGCAGCGAGCCGCCGATGCGGGCGACCGTGCCGCCGCGATGCAGGTGGTCGCGGTCGATGACGCCGGTGAGGACCTCGGGTTCGGCCCACCCCAACGGGGACCGGTCCTCATCGACCACCAGCACCCAGCGGTCCCCCGCCGCGATCCGGGCGCCCTCCGCCACCGGAGAGCCGAGCAGCACCACCGGCTCGTCGCGCAGTGGCAGCTCGGGCGCTTCCGCGAAGGCGAGTCCGCGATAGCCGCGGTCGCGGCCGAGGAAGTCGGCGACGAAGTCGTCGTGCGGATCGGCCAGCAGCTTCGCCGGGCTGGCGAGCTGGGCGAGGACGCCGCCCACCCGCAGCACCGCCACCTGGTCGCCCAGCTTGACCGCCTCGTCGATGTCGTGGGTGACGAACACGATGGTCTTGCCGAGCTCTGCCTGCAGCCGCAGGAACTCGTCCTGCAGCTGCTCGCGCACCACGGGGTCGACGGCGCTGAACGGCTCGTCCATCAGCATCACCGGCGGGTCCGCGGCGAGCGCCCGGGCCACGCCGACCCGCTGCTGCTGGCCGCCGGAGAGCTGGTTGGGATAGCGCTTGGCGAGCACCGGGTCCAGCCCGACGCGTTCCAGGAGCTCGTGGGCGCGCGCCCGCGCCTTCGCCCGGTCCCAGCCCAGCAGCAGCGGCACGGTGGCGATGTTGTCGACGATCGTGCGGTGCGGGAACAGTCCGCCGCTCTGGATCACATACCCGATGCCGCGCCGCAGCTCGTTCGGGTCGAGGGACGCGGTGTCGCGTCCGTCGATCTCGATCGTGCCGCTGGTGGGTTCGATCATCCGGTTGATCATCCGCAGCGACGTGGTCTTGCCGCAGCCGGACGGACCGACCAGCACGGTGGTCTTCCCCGTGGGCGCGATCAGGCTCAGCCCGCCGACGGCCGTGGTGCCGCCGGGGTAGACCTTGGTGACCTCAGTGAAGCTGATCATGCCTCACCACCTCCCGGTCGTGGTTCGCCACCGGCGACGGCACCGCCGGTATGCGCATCTCGGCCAGGTCGTCGCCGCGACGCTCCCGCCTCAGAGCCTCGATTACCCACTCGATCACCTCCGCAGTCACCTGGGTGCGCCCGGTGGCCTCGATGATCGCCGCGCGCAACCGCTCCACCGGCGCGCCGAGCACCGCCCGCTCCCGCAACACCGAGATCACGGTGGCCGCCAGCAGCGCCTCGACCGCGAGCAGCTGTTCGAGCACGTCCAGCACCTCCTCCGTGACCCGCACCGATGGATAAGCCATCGATGAGTGATCCTCCACCCCGTCACCGACAGTCGTCCCGGTGAGCGAGATCGGAGCAGCGGCGTGCGTGACCCTGGCCACCAGCGCGGAGGCGGTCTGGGCGAGGATCACCGGGGTGACGTAGCCCGTGGCCGTCGTCACCGCCAGCACCTGGTCGGCCAGTGGCAGCCCCTGCCGCAGTTGCCGGACCAGCAGCGCCACCCGGCGCTCGGCGAGCTTCGCGACGTGGGCAAGCCCGATCCGCAGGGCGTCGAAGCTGACGGCGAGGTTGGTGATCGAGAAGTTGCCGTTGGAGATGAACACGCCACGCTCGACGTCCAGGAAGGGGTTGTCCGGCGCGCAGTTCAGTTCGACGGTCAGCAGCGACTCCAACTGCTCGAGCTGGTCGAACACCGCGCCGTGCACCTGCGGGACGGTGCGCAGCGACACCGCGTCCTGCAGCGAGGTGGCCGGACGCCGGCCCGCGGCCAGGTCTCCGCCGGCGAGGGCCGCGCGAATCCGCCGTCCACTGGCCTGCTGGCCCGCGTGCGGACGGGCGGCGAGCGCCGCGGCGTCGAACGGGGAGAGGTTCGCCCCGAGTGCCTCGAGCGTGAGCGCGGCCACCAGGTCGGCACGCTCCGCGATCAGCGTCGCCCGGCGCTGCGCGAGGGCGGCCATCGACACCGACAACGCGTTGGAGCCGACCAGGGCGAGGCTGTCCTTCGCCTCCAGCCGCAGCGGCTCCAAACCGGCTGCGGCAAGGGCTTCCGCACCCGTCACCGACTGGTCGTGGCCGGGCAGCCACGCCCGTCCGAGCCCGAGCAGCACCTGGCCGATCGCCGCCAGCTGGGACAGGTCGCCCGCGCCGACCGAGCCCTGGTCGGGGATCACCGGGATCACGTCGTGGCGGAGCAGCGCGAGCAGCCCGTCGAACAGGGTCGTGGACGCGCCGGACGCGCCGCTGGCGAGCGTGCTCAACCGCGCCAGCAGTACCGCCCTGCCCTCGATCCGGGACAGCGGCGCCCCGATCGCCGCGGCGTGGCTCACGATGACGTAACGCTGGAAGTCCCCGATAAGTTCCGCCGGGACCTCGCTGTTGCGCAGCGGACCCAGCCCACGGTTCAGTCCGTAGGTGGGGACGCCGGTGGCCAGAGCGTCCTCGACGTGGGCTCGCGCGCCGGCGAGACGAGTGTCGATCGCGGCCCTGTCCACGGTGACGATCGCGTGGCCGATGGCGACCTCGGCGATGTCCTGCGGGGTGAGCCGGGTGCCGATCTCGACCACCCGACGGTCGGCGTGCAGCACTCCGCCGGTGGTGGGGCACGCCTGCGGCGCCGACGTTTCGGGCTCCAGCGGGGACAGCGGACCCGCGGCCACTCCGACCGTGTCGAGGGGGAACAGCGAGGTCATCGGGACGTCCTTCGGCTGCTCCGCGAACCGCTGGTTGAGCCTGTCGAAACCGGCCTCCGCGAACCGCTGGTTGAGCCTGTCGAAACCGGCCGGGGGGTCTCGACAAGCTCGACCAGCGGTGAAGGCTCGACCGTCGAGACGTACGCGGCCGTACCGGGACGCAGGGCCGGGTCGAGGTGGTCGAGGAAGCCGATGCCCATGATCTGCTCGCACTCGGCAAGGCCGGTGCGGTCGATGCTGGAACTGGAGACAGGGAGCGTCCCGGCCTTCGCCACGAGCAGCACGACGTCCTGGCCGCCCCGGCCGGCATCCTTGACCGCAAGGCCCTCACCGGTCGCCCTGTCGAGGATCACGATCGTGTCGGGATAGGTCGCCACCCGCCCGGACGGCCCGTCCACGGCCATGTACTCGTTGAGGTACGGGACGGTGTGGTCGCCGATCCGGAAGGTGCCGTGGTCCCAGCCGCCGACGGTCCGCGTCCGCTTCCCGATCCGCAGCGGGCCGGCGTCGACCACGTCCGCGCCCAGCCGGTTCCGGACGGCCTCGACGGCGGGGTCGCCCGGCCCGGCTGCGACCAGGTCGGCGCCGAGGTCGAGGGCCAGCGAGATCGAGCCATGGGCGCCGTTGGCCTTCACCCAGTCGAGCTCCACCGGGTTGCGGGCGGACGCGATGAAGCCACCCGTCCGCACCGAGATGTCCCGCAGCACGTTGTCGACGGTGTTCAGACTCCCCTTGTTGATGCTGAGGAAGTGCCCGTGCAGGGCCCGGTTGCCCCCGCTGACCACCTGGATCGACTCGTAGCCGGCCCGCTCCCCCAAGCCGAGCCCGCCGAGCTTGCCGGTCGGATGCGCGCGGACGTCGCCCGCGGTGTCGAGCACCTTCACGCCCAGCACGGACGACTGGATCCAGCCGTTCAGCGTGGTCGAGTAGCCGTTCTGGGCGGTCATCACCGCGCCGATCGGGACTCCGGCCACCGTGATCAGCTCCTGCAGCGCGTGCACGTAGTCGACCGGACGGATCTCCCAGTCCTTCGCCGCGGGAGCCCCGATGGCGGTGACCGTGGCCACCCAGATGTCGTCGGGCAGCTCGTCCACACCGGCCAGCACGGGACGCTCGAGGCTCGTCGCGAGGGAGCCCATCAGCTCGCCGTGGTGTTTCCAGCCGCCACCGCCGCAGGCCAGCACGCCTCCGCCGAGCACGGCGTGACGGGCGTCGTCGGGCGTGAGTTCCCTCATCGGTTCTCCTGTGGTTCGGTGGTCGAGCCCCCCACGCCGCTGATCGAGCCCGTCGAGATCCCGGTCTCGACGGGCTCGGCCGGCGGTTGGGTGGCCAGCCAGGTCAGGGGTGCGTCGCCGGTCTCACCGGCGTCGGCCACGCTCGTGGCAGCTTCGGGGTAGCCGGCGAGGGCGTGTCGCAGGACGCCGAGGCCGGTGTCGGCATCCAGCGCTCGACGTAGCCGGACGGCGGTCCCCGGGCGTCCGTCCGCGACGATCGAGACGCCCGCGGACTGCATCCAGCCCGCGTAGCCGCCCCCGCCGGAGTGGATGGCCACGAGGTCGGCGCCGGTGGCCGCGAGGAGCAGGCCGTCCAGCAGCGGGAAGTCGGTACTGCCGTCCGAGCCGTCGCGCATGCCCTCGGTGCCGATCCGCGGATGGGTCATCGCCGCCGAGTCGAGGTGGTCACGGCTGAACAACACGGGCGCTCCGAGAGTGCCGTCGGCGACCAGGTCGTTGACGGCGACCGCGAAGGCCGAGCGCTCGCCGTGGCCCAGCCAGCAGGACCGCGCGGGCAGCCCCTGTTGCGGGACGTGCTCGCGGGCGAGGGCGATCCAGCGGGCGACCTCCGGCCGGTTCGGGAACAGGCTCGCCGCGAGGTCGTCGAGGAGCCGCTGGTCATCGGTCGAGCCGGACAGCGCCACCCAGCGGAACGGTCCGATCCCGCGGGCGAACAGCGGCCGCAGATAGGCCTCCATGAAGCCCGGGATCCGGTTCACCTCCGCCGCGGCCGCCTCGCCGAGGTGCTCGACCGCCTGGACGCGGAGGTTGTTGCCGTTCTCGAACACCACCGCCCCGGCGTCGGCGAGCGCGAGCATGGCCCGCACCTGGGCGGCGATGGACGTCCGGGCGTCCCGTTCGACCCGCTCGGGGTCGCGTTCACGCAGGTCGTGCCAGGTGGCGAGGTCGTAGCCCTGCGGCAGGTAGCCGTAGCGGGCGTCGTGGGCGGCGGTCTGGTCGGTGACGATGTCCGGGACGCGGCCGAGTCGGGCGACCTCGGCGAACACGTCGGCCGCGTTGCCGACGAGGCCGATCGCTGGCGCCCCACCAGTGACCAGCCCGGCGTCGAGGGTAGCCAGGGCCGCCTCCAGGTCCGTGACGACCAGGTCCAGGCCGCCCGCGGCGCGCAGCCGTTCGGCCTTGGCCGCGTCCGCCTCGACGGTGAGCGAGGCCAGTCCGAGCATCCGGGCGCTGATCGGCTGGGAGGAGCCCATCCCGCCCATGCCGGAGGTGAGCACCCAGCGTCCGGCGAGTGCGTCCGCCTCCGCGCCGGAGGCCGCGCCGAAGTGCCTGCGGGCGATGGTTCCGAGGAGCTCGTAGGTGCCGGCGAGCACGCCCTGGCGTCCGATGTACTGCCAGGCGCCGGCGGTGAGGCCACCCCACATGGTCTGCCCGGCGGCCGCACGCTCGTAGAACCGCTCGGGACTCGACCAGCGGCCCACCGTGTTGTTCACCGCGGAGACCACCAGCGGAGCGTGCTCCCCGGTCTCGATGACGCCCACGGGCGTGCCCGACTGCAGGACGAGGGTCCGGCTCTCGTCCAGCGCGAGCAGTGCCCGAGCGATCGCCCGGGCGGACTGCCAGTCGCGCGCGGCCTTCCCGAGCGAGGCGTAGACGATCAGTTCGGCCGGATTCTCGCCCACCTCGAGGACGTTCTCGAACATGCGCAGCAGCGCCTCCGCCCGCCAGTTGCGGGCGCGCAGGACGGACCCGCGCTGGGCGCGGAAGACGGTGCCGGGACCGGCGAGGACGGGACTGGTCGCCCCGGGATTCGGGCTGGAAACGGGAGCCTCCGGTTGAGAGCGACCGTCACGGCGCGGAACGATCCGGCCGGTTCGTGACGGTGTCGGGCGATGGAGCGGGCTGGCCTCTCGGGCCGGCTTGGGTTCAGGAGTGTCGGGTCAGCAAACAGGTGCGACAGTGGGTACGGCAACAACACATGGCCGAGCAGATGCTCGGGCAACAACGGTTGCGCACGTCCCACCTCCTTGAAAGTCCATCTTTCAACCAGGGCCGTCAGCCTAGCAGACGGCCCGTTCGTGAACGGAAAGGGGACGGGTCCCTTTCCGTTCAGTCGCCGTCGGCCTTGCGGCGCAGATCCTTGCGGAGCTCCGGCGGCAGGGCGAACACGAGATTCTCCTCGGTGAGCCGCTCTTCCGTCGCGGGCGGAAAGCCCTGCGCCTCCAGGTAGTCGAGCACGCCCTGGACGAGTGCGTCCGGCACGGAGGCGCCGGAGGTGACGCCGACCGAGTCGACGCCCACGAGCCAGGCCGGGTCGATCTCGCCGGCGTTGTCGACGCGATAGGAGGCCTTGGCACCGGCCTCCAGCGCCACCTCGACCAGCCGCACCGAGTTGGACGAATTCCGCGACCCGACCACGATCACCAGGTCGGAGTGCGTGGCGATCTGCTTGACCGCCGACTGCCGGTTCTGGGTGGCGTAGCAGATGTCGTCGCTGGGCGGGTCGATCAGCGCGGGGAACTTCTCCCGCAGCCGGCTGACGGTCTCCCAGGTCTCGTCCACGCTCAGGGTGGTCTGGCTGAGCCAGGCGACCTTGGCCGGGTCGTCGAGCTCGACCGCGTCCACGTCGTCGGGGTGCTGGACGAGGGTGATGTGCTCGGGTGCCTCCCCCGTCGTCCCTTCGACCTCCTCGTGGCCGGCGTGCCCGATCAGCAGGATCTGGACGCCCTGCCCGGCGAAGCGCTTGGCCTCGTTGTGCACCTTGGTCACCAGCGGGCAGGTCGCGTCGATGGTCTTCAGCCCGCGAGCGGCCGCCTCGGCGTGGACGGCGGGCGACACCCCGTGCGCAGAGAACACCACGGTCGCGCCCGGGGGAACCTCGCCCAGTTCCTCGACGAAGATCGCGCCACGGGCCTCCAGGTCCTCCACCACGTGCCGGTTGTGGACGATCTGCTTGCGCACGTAGACCGGCGGGCCGTACACGTCCAGCGCCTTCTCCACGGTGACCACGGCCCGGTCGACCCCGGCGCAGTACCCGCGTGGCGCAGCGACCACGACTCGCTTGGCTGGCATGGTCGCCAGTCTACGTGCGCTCTGGCCACACGCCGTCTCGCGGAAACGGGACAAAGTTGCCGCGCGATGCACTGGCCGAGCGGTTCGCCGCGTCAGGACGCAACTGGCGGCAGCTTTGTCCCGTTTCTGGAGAGGGCCAAATCCGGTCGATGTCGGTGCGGGCCGCTAGCCTGCCGGTGTGCCACTGACCAGCTCGCCCGAACAGCCGCAGCCACTGCGCGCGGTCGTGGCCGCCACCAAGAACTGGGTGGAGCGGCTCAACCCGATCTGGGTCGAGGGCCAGCTGATCGAGATCAAGCGGCGCAGCGGGGCCACCCAGTTCCTGACCATGCGCGACACGCTGGCCGAGGTCTCGGTCACGCTCTCCACCTCTCCGGCCGTGCTGGACGCCGCCGGCCCGCTCACCGAGGGCACGGTGGTCGCGGCCTGGGTGCGGCCGACGGTGTGGACGAAGTCCGGCAGCCTCACCTTCGAGTGCCGCGAACTGCGCCCGTCCGGCGAGGGACGGCTGCTGGCCGCGATCGAGCAGCGCAAGCGGATGCTCCAGGCCGAGGGCCTGTTCGACCCGGCGCGCAAACGGCGGCTGCCGTTCCTGCCGCGCCGCGTCGGCCTGGTCACCGGAGCCCAGAGCGCGGCCGAGCGCGACGTCGTCGAGAACATCCGACGCCGCTGGCCGGCCGCGATCGTGGAGACCCGGCACTCACTCGTCCAGGGTCCGGCAGCGGTCGAGCAACTGATCGACGCGATCCGCTCGCTCGACGCCCATCCCGAGGTCGACGTGATCATCGTCGCCCGCGGCGGCGGCTCGCTGGAGGACCTGCTGCCGTTCAGCGACGAGGCACTGGCCCGCACGGTGTTCGCCTGCCGAACACCGCTGGTCAGCGCGATCGGCCATGAGACCGACACGCCCATCCTCGACCTGGTCGCCGACGTCCGCGCGTCCACCCCCACGGACGCCGCCAAGCGGGTCGTCCCGGACGCGGCCGCCGAGGCCGAGGGCGTCGCCGCCGCCCGCGTCCGGATGCGCACGGCTGTCGCCACACGGGTGGAGACCGAGCGGCGCCGGCTCGAGGAACTGCGCAGCCGCCCCGTGCTGCGCGATCCCTCCGCCGTCCTGGCCGGCCACACCGAGCGGCTCCAGCACGCCCGGGAGCGGCTCGAGCGCGCAATCGACGCCCGACTGCGCGAGGAGCACCTCGGTCTCGCGCACGCGATCGAACGTGTGCGGGCGCTCTCGCCGCGCGCCACCCTGCAGCGTGGCTACGCCATTCTCACCAGCGCGGACGGCACCACGGTCGACCGGGTGACCGCGACCCAACCGAAGGCGCGGCTCACCGCCCGGCTCGCGGACGGCCGCCTGGATCTCACCGTCACAGCGATCACGGAGGACGCATGAGCACCGAACCCGAACTGGGCTACGAGGAGGCCAGGGACCAACTGGTCGAGGTGATCCGCAAGCTGGAGACCGGCAGCGTCCCGCTGTCGGAGTCGATGGCGCTGTGGGAGCGCGGCGAGAAGCTGGCCGCGATCTGCCAGACCTGGCTGGACGGCGCCAAGGCGAGGATCGACGCCGCCCGCCCGAACTGAACCGGGGCCCTGGGCGTGGGTTCCTCCACGACGGACGGTGGCCGAACCCACACCCAGAGCGCTACCCGGGTGACAGGCGGCCGCTACCCGGCGTCACCGCTGCCGGCGATGTTCACCATCCAGTCCGTGCCGAAGCGGTCAGTCAACTGGCCGAAGTAGTCACCCCACGGCGCCTTCTCCAGCGGCATACTCACGTTCCCGCCGTCGGCGAGGCTGTCCCAGTAGCCCCGCAACCCGTCGCCCTCCGAGCCGCTGAGCGAGATCGTGATGCTGCTGCCCTGGTTGAGGGGCGTGCCGGGCGGGATGTCCGAGGCCATCAGGGTGAAGCCGGGCGAGGTGGTCAGCTGGCCGTGCATGACCCGGTCCGCGTCCGCGCTGCCGGCTTCGGCCATCTGGAACTCCCCATAGGTGGAGATCGTCAGCTCGCCGCCGAACACCGACCGGTAGAACTCGAGGGCGTCCCGGGCGTTGCCGGTGAAGCTGAGGTAGGGGTTGAGCAGAGCCATCGCGATCCTCCAGACATGTGGCTGTTCCGCCATTCTTGCTGCCGGACGGCAGCCGTCGACAGGGTCGCAGGGCACCTGGCCCGTGGGTAGTTCTCGCCCCCGGTCCGGCTGGCTCGGCCCGGATCCACCGATCGAGCGCGTCTCGACAAGCTCGACGAGCGATTCGGGGGACGACGAGCGACTCCGGAGGGCGACGAGCGACTCCGGAGGGCGACGAGCGACTCCGGAGGGCGACGAGCGACTCCGGAAGATTCGGGCTCAGCCCTTTCTGACCGGCCGGCCCGCCCTCGGCCAGCGGTTCGCCCTGCCGGATCCGACCTCGGTGCCACTGCGGATGTAGTTGAGGACGTCCTGGTTCTCCACGGTCAGCGCCAGGTAGCGCTGGGCGTTGGCCGCCCCC
>NZ_JARKPQ010000058.1 GCF_029975155.1 Propionicimonas sp.
TGGGTCTGGGCGAACGTGATCTCGTTCTTGGTAATGGTGAAGGTGTCGGAACCTTCGATGCGACCCTTGACCTCGATGTAGTGGACGAAGCCGTTCTGGTCGGTGGACTGGATGTCGTAGCCGGGGTTGTTGCGCGGCATCTCGACAGGTTCGCGACCGAGTGCCCGCTCGGCGGCGAGCACAGCCTCGATCGCTCGACGCTCGACTTCCTCGGTCTGGCGGGCGAAGGTCTGCACTTCGGGCTCGGCATCAGTGGCGAGGAGTGCGCTGGGGATGACGAGAGCGGCACCGCGGATCACGGCGGGTACGGCAACAAGGTTGGTGGCCTCATCGAGCTGTTCGAGCCGGTGGCTCAGCCGCTCATCAAGCTGTCGGGCACGAACGAGTGCGGTCTCGGCGCGGAGCCGGCCGACGGTGCCTCCTCGTTCGAGGGCTTCGAGTCGGTTGTGTTCTCGATCCCAGTGGTTGATCTCGGCCAGCAGGCGATCCTTCACCTGCGCGCGGGTGCGCGCGGTCTCGATGTCGAGGCGGGTCTTGATCTCGTTCATGCGGGGCTGGAGCCCTTCGCGGTAGGCCCAGGCGCGCACGAGCTTCTCGTGGTTCTGCCGCGCCCAGTCGCTGCCCGCGATCTCAGCCACGGCTTCGGTCTCGGTCGAGTCGGGTCGGTCGTAATCGAGGTACGGCGGCGCGGCGAAAACGGTGACGGTGCCGTCCTGTTGGAGGAGCGGGTAGTCGAAATGGTGGGAGACGGTGTCAGCGTCGTCCGCAGTGTTCTCGATGCGCTGCTCGACGCTGAACATCAGCATCGGCGCATCTGTCTGCTTGGTGCGACGGTCGACCAGCACTGTGCCTTGCTTGAGAGTGGGGCCGAGGTCGTCGATGGTGGCCTCGATGACAGCGTGCAGCAGCGGGTGGCCCGGCGCGATAAGAGAAGCGTCGGCGAGGCCGTCGGGGTGCATGCGTGAGAGCTCGAAGGTGATGCGCTCGTACTGCTCGGCAACAGGCGCCCACCGGTTGAGGCGGCGCGCCGCGTCGATCACGCGAGCCGGAACGCGGGTGATCTCATAGCGGCCCTTCTCGCGCTTGCGAACCCGTCCTCCGAGC
>NZ_JARKPQ010000066.1 GCF_029975155.1 Propionicimonas sp.
ACCCTGTAGTCGTCCCCCTCGCGGAAGGCCTTGGCGGTGTCGCTGAGACCATTGAGCGAGGTCTCGGTAACGGTGCAGTCGTCGGCGGTCAGGGAGCCGGAGAACGCCACCAGGGTGCGCATGTCCGAGTAGCCCTTCTCGTCGATGTACTCGTTCATCTTCTGCGACCACCGGTATGCCTCGACGCGCGAGCTGGTGACGACCATCGCCTTGGCTGCGCCGCCGAGCGCAGGCATCACGTTGCGGCGGAAGTGCTCGACGACGACGCGGACCTTCTGCGCGATGGAGGTCGGGTGCAGGCGGGCGAAGCGCACGATGTTGGTCACGGCGGGGCCGGTCTCGACCAGCCGCTCGTCCTCGGTGCCCTCGATCTCGTTCTTGACGCGCAGGAACATGTCGTAGGTCGAGTAGTTGGTCAGCACGTCGAGGATGAAGCCCTCCTCGATGGCCTGGGCCATGGTGTAGGTGTCGAAGGCGCGCCAGTTGCCGTCGGCGTCCTGGGTGCCGAACAGGCGCAGCGTCTTGGCCTTGGGGGTCGCGGTCAGGGCGATGAAGGTGATGTTGCTGGAGGCCGCGATGGCGGAGTCCTTCGCGGCGAGCAGCTCGTCGGCGCTGATGTTCTCTGGGTCCTCGACGTCGACGTCGGCCAGCAGCGCCTTGAGGTCGCGCGCGGCCGAGCCCGACTGGGAGGAGTGCGCCTCGTCGGCCACGACCGCCCAACGGCGGCCGCGCAGCTCTGCGGTGTCCTCGATCAGCTTCATGACCTCGGGGAAGGTCTGGAGCGTGCAGGTGATGATGTGGTCGCCCTCGACCAGTGCCCTCTTGAGCTGCGGCGACTTCGCGCCGGACTTCTCCCCGACGGTCACGACCAGACCCTTGGACGACTGGACAAGGTTCATGTCCTCGCGGATGTTCTCGTCCAGCACGGTGCGGTCGGTGACGACGATGACCGAGTCGAACGTCGACCTCGACTGGGCGTCCATGTGACGGATGAGCCGGTGGCTCAGCCAGGCGATGGTCTTGGTCTTTCCCGAGCCCGCCGAGTGCCAGATCAGGTAGCGCCCACCGGGGCCCTTGGCCTCGACGTCGGCGACGACGCGCTCCACGGCGCGCAGCTGGTGGAAGCGCGGGACGATCAGGCGGCCTTCGCTCTTCTTGCCCTGCTTGCTGGGCTCGTACAGCGCGAAGTCCTTCAGGATGCGCATGAACATGGGCCGGGCGAGGATGTCGCGCCACAGGTAGTTCGTCGGCGAGCCGGTGGCCGAGGGCGGGTTGCCCTCGTGGCCGTCGTTGCCCTGGTTGAAGGGCAGGAAGACGGTGTCCTCTCCCTCCAGCTTGGTCGCCATGAACACCAGGTCGTTGGAGACGGCGAAGTGAACAAGCGCGCGTCCTGGCGCCAGCAATGGCCGGTTTCTGCCAGGTTTGCGGTCCTGCTTGTACTGGCGGATCGCGTGGTTGATGGTCTGGGTGTTGTCGGTCTTGAGCTCCATGGTGACCACCGGGATGCCGTTGGCGGTCAGCACGACGTCGAGGGTCTCGTTCGTGGTGGTGTCGAAACGGACCTGGCGCAGGACGCGCAGGCGCACGGCGTCGGAGGCCTCCACGACCTCGGTGAGGTTCGGGTTCGCGGGCGGGAAGGCCATCATCGGTCCGAACTTCGCCGTGGGCCGCCCCACCTGGGCGTAGGAGAATCCCTTGCGAAGCACGCCGAGCAAGCCGCCCACCGGGTGGCCCGAGGTCGGGTCCATGCGGGTGTGCTTCGCCAGTTCCTTCGTCAGGTGGGTGAGCAGTTTTGTCTCAGCGATCGCGCGCGGCGTTCCCACGAGATCGGCGGGCACCGCCTTCTCGTACTCGTCGGGATACTGCTCCCTGAGCCAGTGCAGCACGTCCTGCGGCACGAGGGCGAGCCCCACGTCCCAGCCAGCGGCCGACGTGCTGCCGTCGGACTCATAGAGCCAGCCGTGCTCGGAGAGCTCGGCGCAGAGGTTGGACTCGAACTCGAGTTCCATGAGTTGTGCGTGTCCCATCAGGCCACAGCCTTTCGTCCGGTCACCACGTCGGTGATGAGCGCGGCGCGGCGCTCGATGAGCAGTGATTTCAGTTCGGCGACCTTGGCCAGCAT
>NZ_JARKPQ010000073.1 GCF_029975155.1 Propionicimonas sp.
CCATCATCCAACACCAACGCCACCGCGTTAGCTTTATACTCCGCCGTGAAATGCCTCCGCGTAGATCCCATAATCAGCTCCCCTTCACCCTATCGGGAACCGCAAACCTCACCAGTGTCCACCAAACCGGGAACGGTCCAATGCCAGGTTGGCAGACGGGGCGGGCGCGGGTGCGCTCGGACCGCCTCGCGATGTGGGGGGCCCTGATCGCCGTCGTGGCTGGGGGCCCTGTCGCCCGGGTACGGCGGGGCTCCTGCGGCGTGCCGACCGACCATCCCACTCTCGCTCTTCGGGGTTCACTTCGACGTAGTCGCAGAGCCCTCGTGCGGGCTGGGGATGTCCCAGGCAAGTCTCGCCACCGCCCATGCGGGACCCTTTGCCCTGACCCTGTGCCTGGGTGTGGTGGGGATGGCGCTTCTCAGCCTCGGCGGCATCACCGGCGTGGGCGTGGCGCTCCACGGTCTGCTGCGCCGGGTGCGTGACTGGTTCACCCGGCACACCAGCGGCACCCGCCGCCCCACCGCCAACGCCACAGTGCAACTCCGCGCTGTGGCGGGCACCTTCCGGCTGCCCGACCTACGGTCGGCGATCGTGGCGCGCCCCTCCCGCCGACGCGGACCTCCAACTCTGCTGCCCTGCTGAAACTCCGCCACCTCGGCGTTCGTCACGGACGGGCGGCGGGCTCCACAGGCCCGCCCGATGCGACCGCACTCGTGACTGCGGCCCGGCCCCTTCCCTTGGGCCGACGCGCCGCGCACCAACAACTTCTCGACTTCACAGAGAGCAGAACTCCTATGCCCAAGCAACCCAAAACCAACCCCCAAAAGAAGCCGTCCACCACCCCGCCGACCGGTAGTCGCCGGGACGAGTTGGCCGCCCAGACGGCACGCGACACCCGCGACCGCCGGATCCGCCGCCGCGTCGGTCTGATCCTCGCCGCCACCGCGACGGCCGTCCTCGTGTTCACCGGGATCTGGCTCGCCACCACAGGCCCGGCCAGCCCGGCTGCCACCACCGCAACATCCGGCTCCACCGCCAGCGGAAGAGACACCTGGACGATCGGCGTCGGACAGGTCGACGCGCCCGTCCGCGTGGACGTCTACCAGGACTTCATGTGCCCCTACTGCCAACGGTTCGAGCAGGCCAACGGCCCCGGCCTGAAGCAACTCGTCGACGCGGGCACCATCCGCCTCGAGATCCACCCGATGTCGTTCCTCGATAGGACCTCCCAGGGGGCGCGCTACTCCACCCGGGCGGCGAACGCGTTCGTCACCGTCGCCCAGGCAGACCCCGACCGCATCCTCGCCTTCAACCGCGCCCTCTACGACAACCAGCCCGCCGAAGGCACCACCGGGCTCACAGACGCCCAACTCGCCACACTCGCCCAGGACGTCGGCGTGGCCCCGTCGGTGACCGACACATTCGGGCAGCTGAGCCACGAGCAGTGGGTCGCCGACGGAACCCAGGCCGACTTTGCCTCCGGGGTCACAGGAACGCCGACTGTTCTGATCGACGGCAAACCCTTCACTGGTGACCTGCTGACAGCCGACGCGCTGCGTTCCGCGATCGAGACAGCCGCCAATGACTGATCCGACAACCGCCCTCCCGCGGGTGAACCGCGGCGAGCGCTGGCTGTTCGCGACCATGCTCGCCTCGGCGTCCCTCAGCCTGATCGCCTCGTTCGTGCTGTCGGTGGACGCCGTGGCCCTGGCCGCCAACCCCGACACGGCACTGTCGTGCAACATCAACGCGACCATCAGCTGCGGCACGGTGGCCACCTCGTGGCAGGCCAGCGTCTTCGGGTTCCCCAACGCATTCCTCGGCCTGATTGCCGAACCGGTCGTCATCACCATCGCGGTCGCCAGCCTCGCCGGTGTCCGGTTCCCCCGCGCGTTCATGCTCGCCGCGCAGGTCGTCTACACGCTCGGGTTCGCCTTCGCCTACTGGCTGTTCTACGAAGCAGTGGTCAACATCGGCGCCCTGTGCCCCTGGTGCCTGCTGGTCACCGTCTCCACCACCGGAGTCTTCGCGTCCCTCACCCGCTACAACATCGACCACAACAACCTCCACCTGTCCGCAAGGCTCCACGCCCGCCTTCAAACCGGCTTGCGTTGGGGACTGGACCGGCTCTTCGTCGGCCTGTGGCTCCTCGCACTGGCGGCCTTCCTCGTCATCCGATACGGAAACGCGCTCATCGCGTAAGTGTTTGCCCGGCGGTCGTCATGCTCCGCCGCGTCACGACCGCAGCGTCGTTGGACGACGCCACTGCGTGGGGATCACATGGGGAAGCAGCTTCTCTCACCGAACCAGACTGCCGCCTCTTCCCCTGCATTTCCGCTTGTCGGAGGCTTCAGCGAAAGGAGAGTGGTTCGGCGAGAGGTTTTTCAACCTCTCGCCGTTTCACTGCATTTTGCCTAGTCAAAGGCACATTCTGTGCGCGAAAGAGGAGTTGAAGCTCTCTGCTATCGAGATCGAATGGCCCCCTGACAAGGTATTTTGATGGGCCGTAGCCATTGCGTCACCTTGTCGTGGGGAATACGTGGGGAATCGCTACAAACCCGAGATCCGCGCGGATCTCGCGTCCATCGCTGCCCTTCAGCATAGGCGTAGCCCGCACCGGGATCACTGGGGAGCCAGCGGAGAGGGACGCGTGCAGGAACAGGTTCGGCTCCCTCCTGTGCGCGGTGGGGCCTGGCGGGTCCGACACCGACC
>NZ_JARKPQ010000077.1 GCF_029975155.1 Propionicimonas sp.
AGAAGACCTGCTCACCTTCGAGGGCAAGCCGCTGTTCCCCGAACGCAAGGCCTACACCGTCGAGTACGAGCTGAGCCCCGCCGAGCGAGACCTCTACGAACAGGTCACCGACTACGTCCGCACCGAGATGGGACGAGCCGAACGGATCGCCCAAGCCGGGGACAAGAAGCGCGGCAACAACGTCGGGTTCGCGCTCACCGTGCTGCAACGCCGCCTGGCCTCCAGCCCCGAGGCGATCCTGCGATCTCTGGAACGACGCCAGCAGCGCCTCGACACGAAACTGCGCGACTTGCAGCGCATCACCGACGACGCCCGATTCAGCACCTCTATCGCCTCACACATCGACGAATGGACCACGGGCAAGACCACGCTCGATTTCGGGAGCGACGCACTGCCCGCGTTTTCGGTCGAGGACTTCGAGGACTTCGACGAGGAGACCACCGACGAGGAGCGCGCTCAGTTTGAGGAGCAGGCCGATCAGGTTGTCGATCTTGCCACGGCCGCGCAGACGATCCCCGAGCTGCGGGCAGAGATCGCGATCCTCGAAGACCTCATCAAAGTAGCCCGGCGCGTCCGGCTGCAAGACGATGACAAGAAGTGGGTGCAGCTGCGCACCATCCTCGACGAGCAGCTCTTGACCCACGACGGCTCCGGCGATGCTCGCAAGATCATCATCTTCACCGAGCACCGCGACACCCTTGACTATCTGCAAGCCAAGATCACCGCCCAGTTTGGGCGCGCCGATTCGGTCATCACGATCCACGGGGGTACCCGACGCGAGGACCGAAAGCTCGCCCGCGAACGCTTCACCCACAACCCCGACACCGTGGTCCTGCTGGCCACGGACGCCGCCGGGGAAGGTCTGAATCTTCAGCGTGCGCACCTGATGGTGAACTACGACCTGCCGTGGAACCCGAACCGCATCGAGCAGCGCTTTGGCCGCATCCACCGCATCGGCCAGCGTGAGGTCTGCCACCTGTGGAACATGGTCGCCCGCGACACCCGCGAGGGCGACGTGTTCACACGGCTGCTGGCGAAGATCGACCAGATGTCGATCGCCTACAACGGCAACCTGTTCAACGTGCTCGGCGACGCTGACGCCTTCCAGGAGCGTTCGCTGCGTGACCTGCTGATCGAGGCGATCCGCTACGGTGACCAGCCCCAGATCAAAGCCAAACTCGACCGCATCATCGACGCCGGCGTCTCCCACGGCCTCGACGAAATGCTCGCCGAGCGCGCCCTCCACCCCGAGATGTTCTCCGCGCTCAATCTCGACGAGGTGCGGGCACGGATGGAGAAGGCCCGCGAACGCCGCCTCCAGCCTGGCTACATCGCCGCTTTCTTTCTGCCCGCGCTCACACGGCTCGGCGGGCGCATCCGCAAGCGAGAGAACGGCCGTTACGAGATCACCCGCGTCCCGGCCCGCGTGATCGATACCGCGCGTCGCCTCAACCGGTGGGCGCCCGTCGCCGACCAGTACGAGCGCATCACCTTCGAACTCTCACGCATGCACCCCGACGGCCTCGCCGACGCCTCCCTCATCGCACCAGGCCACCCGCTGCTACGCGCCGTCATCGAGGCCACCATCGACGACCTCGGCCCCACCCTCAAACAGGGCACGGTGCTGGTCGACCGCCGCACCAAGCAGACCGACGCGCCGATGCTGATGTTCAGCGTCGAGCAGCGCATCGAGAACACGGCTGCCGATGCCGACACCATTTCTCACCACTTCGACTACCCGCTCCTCGAACAAGACGGCACCGTCACTGTCTCTGCCGCGCCGCCGTACCTCGACTACGA
>NZ_JARKPQ010000095.1 GCF_029975155.1 Propionicimonas sp.
GAAGGCAGCACCACCCGCCCCCACTGTGAAGTAGTCCCCAATGAAGGAGATTCAGATGCGCAAGACCTTGGTGGCCGCTCTGGCCACCCTCAGCGCCGTGGCTCTGACCGCGTGCACCGGCACCACGCCGGCCAGCACCGAATCAGGCAGCACCGGCGGATCGACAGAGAAGATCAAACTCGGCATCGCCCTGCCAGCCGGCAACCAGACCTTCTGGACCGGCTGGATCAAGGGCGCCCAGGCCGAGGCGGCGAAGTTGAACGTCGAGCTGACCATCACGGACGCGAAGAACGACGCCCAGACCATGAACGACCAGGTCAACACCATGATCGTGAGCGGCGTGAAGGGCATCGCGGTGGCGTCGGTGGATCCGACTGCCAACAAGAGCGTCATCCAGGCGGCGACCGATGCAGGCATCAAGCTGATCACCTCCAACCGCACCCTCGACGCGCCCTACGGCGGGGTCGGTGGCGCGAACCCGATCGTGCACACCGGCTTCAATGACGTTCAGATGGGCGGCTTCCAGGGTGACTTGTTGATCAAGGCCTGCGAAGGCAAGGATCCGTGCCGGGTCGCCCTGCAGGTCGGCACGCTCGGCGCGACTCCCCAGGTGGCGCGGTCCAAGGGCCTGAAGGACAAGATCGCGGACCACAAGAACATCCAGATCGTGGACGAGCAGACCAACGACTTCGACCCGGTCAAGGCCGCCGACGTCATGCAGACCATGCTGCAGAAGAGCAAGGACATCGACTTCGTGCTCGCCCAGACCGACCCCGAGGCACTGGCCGCGGCCACCGTGCTGAAGGAGCAGGGCCTGGACGGCAAGATCGGCGTGATCGGCATCGGCGGCTCCAAGGAAGGCACCGAGGCGGTGGCCTCCGGCAAGATGTTCGGAACCGTCAAGGTCTCCGGCAACGATGACGGCTCCACCTCCGTCCGCACCCTCGCAGCGCTGGTTCGCGGTGAGGAGATCAAGGTGGACACCAGTGGCGAGCGCCCGACCGTCGTTGTCGACGCCCTGATGATCACCAAGGAGAACGCCGCGGCGAACCCCGGGGACTGGTGAGATGACGACCGATGACCTCCCCCGCATCGAAGCTCGCGGGGTGACCAAGATCTTCGCTGGCGTGCCTGCTCTGGACAAGGTGGATCTCACGTTGTTCGCGGGGGAGGTCGTCGGTCTCCTCGGCGAGAACGGTGCCGGCAAGTCGACTTTGATCAAGGTGTTCGCCGGGGTGTACATCCCTGAGGGCGGTGAGATCAGGGTGAAGGGCGAGAAGGTGCACTTCACCGAGCCGATCGATGCACTGTCGCGGGGCATCGCGACGGTGCATCAGCACAGTTCGCTGGCGAACAACCTGACCGTGGCCCAGAACCTGGTGCTGGGCCGGGAGCCGGGCCTGTCGTGGTTGCCGTTCTGGATCAGGCAGAAGGCGATCCTGGCCAAGGCCAGGGAGGTCACCGAGCGGTTCGGGATCCATCTGCCGCTCACGACGTTGGTGGACGATCTGACGGTGGCGCAGAAGCAGCGGGTGGAGATCGTGCGCGCGGCTGCTGAAGCGGACACGCTGATCATCCTGGACGAGCCCACCGCGGCTTTGAACCCCGACGAGGTGGACGAGCTGTTCGAACTGATCGGCACCTTGAAGGCCCAGGACATCCCCGTGCTGTACGTGAGCCATCGGCTGGACGAGATCCCGCGGATCTGTGACCGGGTCGAGGTGCTGCGCGACGGCAAGAACGTGGGTGGGCTGAATCACGAGGACTCCGTCCCGGACAAGATCATCCCGCTCCTGGTGGGGCGGCAGCTGGGCAACCTGTTCCCGGACCTGCCGACCGTGACCGATGAGGTGGTGCTGCGGGCCGAGCATGTGTCGGGCAAGCTGGTTCGGGATGTGTCGATGGAGATCCGTGCCGGTGAGATCGTCGGTCTGACCGGTGCGATCGGGATGGGCCAGCGGGACTTCGCCCGGATCGTGTTCGGCGCCGAGACCGGCACCGGGAGGATCGAGCTGCTCGGCAGGCCGCTGCCGCAGGGTCGTCCGGATCTGGCGGTCCGGGCGGGCGTGGGCTATGTGAGCGGCGACCGGGGGAAGGACGGGTTGTTCCCGATCCTGCCGGTGTGGCGCAACACCACGATCGTGAAGTCCGACGACCTCACCCGGGCGGGCTTCCTGATTCCGGCGCAGGAGCGGAAGGTCGGTGTCGAGCTGATTCAGCAGTTCGACATTCGCACGTCGTCGCCGAACAAGGAGATCGGTGAGCTGTCCGGTGGCAACCAGCAGAAGGCGTTGCTGGCCCGGTGGGCGGCGGTGACGCCGAAGCTGTTGATCCTGGACGAGCCGACCCTGGGTGTGGACGTGGGCGCCCGCCGGGAGATCTACGACCAGATCGTGGCCCTCGCCGAGACCGGCATGGCCGTGATCCTGGTGTCGGCCGATCATGCCGAACTCCAGGGAATGAGCCACCGCGTGATGGTCTTCGTCGACGGCGAGGTGGTCAAGGAAATGCCCGGCGCAGAGGCCACAGAGGAAGCGATCCTCCACGCCCGGGTCCGTACCGACAATACGAAGGCAGCATCATGAGCACTCCAACCTCCGCCCCGGCAACTCCGACGCCGACCAAGGCAGCGACATCGGTCCCGGGCCGCTGGGCGCGGCTGGGCCCCATCCTGAAGCGGAACGGCCTGCTGATCTTCTTCGCGTTCCTGTTGATCGTGTTCACGATCGCCCGGCCGGAGTTCCTCAGCCAGGCCAATATCCGCAACATCCTGCTCAGCGCCTCGGTCGTCGGGGTGCTGGCCCTGGGTCAGACCGTGGTGATCCTCACCGGTGGCTTCGACATCGGCATCGCCAAGTCGGCGGTCGTCGCCGGCATGGTCGTGGGGCTCACGGCCGGGTTTGGTCCGATCGGGTTCGTGCTGGCGATCGCGGCCACCGCCCTGGTCGGTCTGGTCAACGGCTTCCTGATCTCGCGGGCCAAGGTGAACCCGTTCGTGGTGACCCTGGGCATGTACACCATCCTCACCTCGGTGGCACTGCTGATCAACGACGGAGGCTCGTTCATCAACCTGCCGGCCTGGCTGCTGGGCCTGGTCTCCTGGCAGTTCCTCGGATTCCCGGGAATCGTCTGGTGGTTCGTGTTCATCGCGGTCGTGACGCACATCGCGTTGGCCTACACCCGGTGGGGTGGCCACATCTACGCCGTCGGCGGCAACATCGAAGCCGCCCGGCTGGCCGGCATCAAGTCGAACAACGTGCTCGCCTCCGCCTATGTGGTCGCGGCGGCGATCGCTGGCATCGCCGGCATCATGCTGACCTCCCGGCTCGGCACCGCATCGCCGGTGGCGCTGCCGGCGGCCGAGATGGACTCGATCGCGGCGGTGGTGATCGGCGGCACCAAGCTGTCCGGTGGTTTCGGGTCCATCCCGCGCACGCTCGTAGGCGTGCTGATCCTGATGGCCCTGCAGAGCGGTCTGGTGCTGATGGGCGTCAACCCGTACTACCAGGGCATGTTCAAGGGCGCGATCCTGATCCTCGCGGTCGCGGTCGACGTGATCTTCGGCAAGAAGAAGTAAATCCCTGGTCCTGCGAAAGGGAATCAGACATGACCGTACGGATCGGCCTGATCGGGGCTGGCGGGATGGGCCGCGCGCACGTGGAGCGGATCGAGCAGGAGTTGGCTGGTGGCCGGGTGGTCGCGGTGGCGGATGTGAACCTGGACGGTGCGCGTGCGGTGGCCGAGCCGTTGGGGGCGAAGGTCTACGGCACGGGTGCGGAGTTGATCGCCGATCCGGAGGTGGACGCGGTGTTGATCGCCACGTTCGGCAGGGTGCACGCCCCGGACGTGCTGGCGGCGATCGAGGCTGGCAAGTATGTGTTGTGCGAGAAGCCGTTGGCCACGACCACGGAGGATGCCTTGTCCATCGTGGAGGCCGAGCAGCGGGCCGGCAAGAAGCTCGTCACAGTCGGGTTCATGCGGCGGTTCGATGTGGGCTATCAGCAGATGCGGGCCGCGTTGGTTGCGGGGGAGCACGGGTATGCGACTCTGGTGCACTGCCGGCATCGGAATCCGTCGGTGCCGGAGAACTACACGACGCGGAACATGATCGACGACACGGCCGTTCATGAGATCGACATCTGTCGTTATCTGTTGGGTGAGGAGATCACCCGCGTGCGGGTGGAGGCGCCGCGGGCGACGTCGCATCGGTTCGCGCATTTGCAGGATCCGTTGGTGTTGGTGGCGTACACCGAGTCGGGGGTGCGGATCGATGATGAGATCAATGTGAATCTGCAGTGGGGTTATTCGATCGAGTGTGAGTTGGTGATGGAGACCGGCACGATCCGGTTGGGTGATCAGGAGAAGACCCATGTCCGGGATGCCGCCGGTGATCGGAGTCCGATCTGTCGCAGTCATATTGATCGGTTCCATGATGCGTTCAACGCCGAGGTTCAGGGCTGGATCCGGGCGGTGGAGCGCGACGAGCACACCGGTTC
>NZ_JARKPQ010000099.1 GCF_029975155.1 Propionicimonas sp.
GTTCAGCATCCGTGAGACCTGCTGCGCCGACCAGCCCGTGAGCATGTCATCGAAGACCTGCTCCGCCGGACGCAGCAACGCCACGTTGCCCGCCCGCAACGCCGTCACCGATCCGGCGCGGTTCCCGTCCTCGAAGTCCACTCCAACAGTCTTACATCTAATGTATGAAAAGTACATCTAACGTAAGACTTGGTGCGTTTCCCCTGGTCAAGAGCCGGGTTCAAGGCTCAGATCAGTGACCCCTGGTACCCTTGCCTGACCAGCGAATACGCACGATTCCGGCCGTCGCGGATTACATCTAACGTAATAATTGCTAGTTCACCTTGACTGTGACGTGGAGGTGGTCGTAGTGGCCTCCGGTGATGGAGGCGGGGTCGTGCATGCCTCCGCCGTTGTACGGTCGCCAGCCGTCGGAGTCGCGGGCGAGGGACCAGATTTGGCCTTGCCAGATCAGGTACTCGACGCCGAGCACGTCGGCGTTGTCCTTCATCCAGTTGGTGACCTTCCAGCCGGCGTCGAGCTGTTCTGGGTTGGGTCGCTGGCCGATGCGGTTGCCGAAGGTGATGTCGCACGCCCTGCCGAGGGGATGCTCGGACTTGGTGCCGGGGCGCGGTGAGTAGCAGCCCCAGCCGGTGTCGGGGAACGTGGCGAGGGTCTGCTGGTAGAGGTGGAGCAGGCGGGCGGTGATCTTGCCCGAGCTGGTGGGATCGTCGACGAGCCGGTCGGGGTCTCCATCGACACCGACCGGCGTCCCCGCAGTGGCGTTGTTGCAGGCAGCGGGTGATCCGCTGGTCGCCGTCGGCAGGTTCGCGGCACCGTGCTCGTTGAGCCAGGCGGCGGCGTCGATTGCCTCACCGTTCGTGCCGCCGGGCCGGACCTCGAAGTGCAGATGTGCGCCGGTGCTCATGCCCGAGGAGCCGACATCGCCGATGTGCTGCCCGGCGCTCACCCGATCGCCGGGACGGACGTGGATGCCGCTTTGCCACATGTGTGCGTAAGCGGTCGCGACGGTCTTGCCGGCGATGGTGTGCTCGATGACGATGAGGCCGCCGTACCCGCCGGAGAACTCGGCGATGGTGACGGTGCCGTCCGCGGCGGCGAGGATCGGCGTGCCGTCGGGTGCGGCGAAGTCGGTGCCGGTGTGTATCTTTCGTTCGCCCGTGATCGGGTGCACCCGCATCCCGAACGGCGAGGACAGCACCCAGGTGCCCTCGGGCAGTGGGAATACCACCCGCGACGACGAGACCGCCGGGCCACCCACGCCAACCGGAGTGCTGCCGCCGTTGGTGAGGGCGGCGAGGATGCTGTCGGCGACGGGCGCGTAGTTGCGGTAGCGGTCGGGGTAGGCGGAGACCTCGACGGCTTGGGCGGCTTCGCCGGGGTCCATCTGTTGCCAGCCGGGGATGTCGAGCAGGCCGCGTGGCGAGGGGTAGTTCGGTCCGGTCGGCCCGCCGAAGAACGCTCGGGCCTGGTACTGCGGGTCCATCAACTCTGCGACGGTGCCCCATCCTGATTGGGGGCGCATCTGGAACAGGCCGAGGGAGTCGTGGTCGCCGCCGTTGCCGTCGTTCGGGTAGTTCGCCGACTCAGGGTATGCGCCGGTGTTGGTGAGCATCCGCAGTGTGGACTCGGTGAGCGCGGCCATCAGCGCGATCTTGATTCCCGGGCGGCCCACGTCGGTGATGCCGTTGCCGACGGTGATGATCGTTGCCGCGTGCGTGAGCTGTTGACGATTCAGGGTGAAGGTCTCGCCGTTCGTGGTGGTCACGGTGAGCGAGTCCGGGATCGGGCCGAGGTTCGCGGTACCGGCAGGGGTGGCGCAGTAGGCGGCAGCGGGGTTCATCAGCACCCCGATGCCGAGGAGTGCGGCGGCGGGGGCGAAGAGCAGCAGCGCCAGGGCTGCGATGGCGGCTTTGCGGAACACGACGCCAACCTCTTCAGCGCAGCGGGTTGTCGAGTTGAGACAGCCGCAGCAGGTGGCAGGTCGGGTAGGTCGGTGCGCAGACGACGAACACGGTGAACGCGACCGGATGCTCGCTGGTGACCGGTTGGCCGTTCCAGACTCCGGCACGGTGGCGGGTGCCCTCGATCGTTACGGCCGTCGTCCCTGCCGCGAGCTGCCCCGGCTGGGCCTGCGCTACCGCGTCGGCCCAGGCGGCGGGGACGTACGCGGTGTCGATGGTGAGGTGCTGGCGGGTGGCATACTGCCGCAGCTCGATCCAGGCGTCGCGGGTCGGCAGGTACGCGGCCACGTCGGAGGCCAGCCCGGCCTGTTCGTCTCCGCTGGGGTCACCGACCGTGAGGATCGCCGAGGTGTAGTCCAGCGGCCACAGCCCCGAAGCCGTGTCCCAGGCGAACAGCGTTGACGCGACGCCCCGAGCGAATGCCTCGGGATCGGCTGAGCGCGGAACCGCAGGAACCCCCGGCGGTCGCGGCGTGCTCGGTTCCACGGTCGGCGGTGCCGTGGTGACCGGGCCGGGCTCCGGGTCGGGATCGGTGCTGGTGCTGTTGCGTGGGCCAGTCAGGAGTCCGTAGACGCCGACCCCCGTGAGGAGCAGCAGGACGATACCGGCGGCGATGAGGGTGACGAGTCGGCGGCGGTTCCGGGTGTCAGTGGATGCAGGGCTCATGCCGAGCAGGTGCGCACCCCGCACCCACGCCGGCGGTCAGATCGCGCGGAGGCGTGGCGGCTCCGCCGTGCCTTCGCGGGCGACGCGGAGTGCGTCGGCGAACCGGACGGTGCCGTCGGTGGTGGCGAGGAAGTTCTCGAACTGCTCGTCGGTCAGTTCGGCGGCGAGGGTGTCGGTGTCGTAGTGGGTCCACCAGTTCGTCAGCTCGCCCCAGGTCTGGATGAACGCCCGGACCGGGTAGCGGACGGGCTGCCCTTCGTCGGTGACGACCGGAAGGGACCGAGGTGGGGTGCGCTTGCCCTTCTTGATCGACTTCGCCTGGGCCACGGCTGCTTCGGCGCGGGCGTGCAGCTCGGCCTCGCGCCGCTCCCGCGCGGTGGTATCGGCGTCGCGGATCGTTTGGTAGATCGGATGCACCGGGTCACCGGCCTCGATCCTTTCCAGTCCGGCGGCGGCCTCGGCGCGCAACGTCTCGGGCTGAGCGGGGTTGTTGGCGATGTCTTCGAGGTAGCCGATCTTCTCCAGCGTCGTGTGTGACGCACCGCCGGGAATCATCGCCGCCGCTTGCTCCCGGGTCTTCCCGAGTGGCCCGCTCGACGGTGGTGCAAAGTTTGCACCACCGTCGTTCCCCGGCTGGTTCTCGCTGCTGAACTGCGTGGCGGACTTCCGGCGGGCGGCGTCTTCGGCCATGACCTGCTTGATCTCGCGGTACAGGCCGGCGGCTTCGAGCTGTGTGTAGGGCTTGTGCAGCATGTTATCGTCCTGCTCGGCGAGGAGCTGCCCGAGCCGGTCAGACAGACCGCTGCGAACCCACACGTTGACGGTGCGCCAGCCGAGCATCTTGATCGCGGCGAGCCGTCGTGCCCCGCACACCAGCACGCCATCGATGGTGATCGTGAGAGGTTGCAGCAGCCCGTCGCGCTCGATGGACGCGGCCAAGGCGTCGATGTCGCCGAGGTCGGCGCGGTGCCGGGTGCCGACGAGGATCGACTCGACGGTGCGGTCGAGCTGGATGCTGCCGATCTGTGGCTCGATCACGACGACTCACCGCCTCCACCACTCGGAGCGGCCAGTGCGAGCGCAAGGATCAGATCGTCGTCGCGGAGCAGCAGGTCGAGCGTTTCGCCCAGCAGCAGCCGGAGCAGGATGCCGCGACCGCTGCTGGTGGCCACGTAAGCCGGGTGCGGGTTCCCGAGCAGCGCCTTCAGCAGCGCGGCCCAGGA
This sequence comes from Propionicimonas sp., assembly GCF_029975155.1. Classification (GTDB taxonomy): domain Bacteria; phylum Actinomycetota; class Actinomycetes; order Propionibacteriales; family Propionibacteriaceae; genus Propionicimonas. The sequence goes on from NZ_JARKPQ010000099.1 coordinate 3,854, forward strand.
GCGGCGCGGCAGGTCGAGCAGTGCCCGCGCGTGCCGATCGCGGCGCAGTGCCTCGTAGGCGGACTGGCGGGTGCCAGCCTTCATCAACGCCCCGCAGACGTGCTCGACAGCGGCACGCGCCGTGTCGGTCGGCCAGTCGAGCAGGCACAGCATCGCGATGGCGTCCTCGGCCGCCGATCCAGCGGACATGCACGCTTGCGCTGACCCGAGACTGTCGCGCGGTTCCGGTTCGAGGTCGCTGGGACGAAGGTCGGTGGTGTGGAACGCGGGATGGTAGTCGGCCAGCGCGGTGTCGCGTTCGGAGAATCGTTCAGGGTCGTGGAACGCCGAGACGTGGGCGCGGCGGGCCTGGTGCACCGAGCAGAGCAGACCTTGAGCGCGTTCCTCGTAGACGCAGGTGATCCGCACGGCGTGGGTGATGATCGCCCACGGATCGTTGGCTTCACGGGTCGAGCGGTACTGCATCGCGTCGAACGCCGCCGTCACCGCTTCCCAGGTGTCGAGCCTGTGTTTCCTCGCGAGCGCGCGGTACTTGTCGGCGGCGAACTCC
>NZ_JARKPQ010000105.1 GCF_029975155.1 Propionicimonas sp.
CGAGTTCCGTGCCGGTGCTGCCGGCGTCGCAGCCGAACGAGTCGGTCTGGATGAGCCGGTAGCTGAGGTGGCTGACGTCGCCGGCGGTCACCGGATTGGTCACCGCCACCGTGGCGTCGTTGGTGGTGTCCGCGGTGAGCCGCAGCGCACACCGCCACCGTGGTCACCGACCCCCGCTTCGTCCCGGACGAGCGCTTCTCGCTGCGCGAGGCCAGCGCCCGGCTCATCCGGTCCAGCGCCAACTCCGGTCTGCGTCTCGCCGACCGGCTCGACCCGGCCTGCCACCCCGCCTGAGCGCCGTCGATCGCCAGTATCGCGGGTTCCGCCCGCGATGACGGCGCTCCGGCGGGCAGGTCAGGACGGCCCGCGTCAGGCACCGAAAGGTGTCCGGCGCGGGCCGTGTCGCGTTTCCCGGAGCCGGTCGGCCCGGGAGAGGTCAGGGAAGACCCCCGGGGCATCACCCTTGCCGTCCCGAACCGCCCCCGGCAGACTCGGTGGAACCTGCTCACAGAACCGGAACCCGACGTGGCGCTGCTGCTTGCCGAATCCCTCGAGTTCACCGCGCGCAACGGTGCGCTTCGGCAGCCCGTCCTGCGTGGCATCGACCTCGCCATCGAAGCCGGCACGATGACCGCCGTCATGGGCCCGTCGGGATCGGGCAAGTCGACGCTGCTCAGCTGCCTTGCCGGGCTCGTCCGGCCGACCGCTGGCCGCGTCCGCTTTGAGGGGACGGACCTCGTGCGGGCGCCCGCCCGGGAGCTGGACCGGCTCCGCCGCACCGACTTCGGGTTCGTCTTTCAGAGCTACAACCTGATCGAGGCGCTCAACGCCGAACAGAACGTGCTGCTGCCGACGCTGTTCACCCGGCTCCCGCTCACCCGCAGCGACGCCCGTCAGGCACTGGTGGACGTGGATCTCGACGGCCTGGAGCGCCGCTATCCCGACCAACTGTCGGGCGGGCAGCGCCAGCGGGTCGCGATCGCCCGCGCGATGGCCGTCCGCCGGAAGGTCCTGTTCGCGGACGAACCCACCGGCGCACTCGACACCGACGCGGGCTCGGCCGTGATGGACGACCTCGCGCGCCTGCCGGAGACGGGGACGGCCGTGCTGGTCGTCACGCACGACCCGGTCGTCGCCGCGTACGCCTCGCGGGTCGTCTTCCTGCGCGACGGGCTGGTTGCGGACACGGTCACCGGCGCGAACGCCAGCGACCTCGCCCTCCGCATCGCCAGTCTCCGAGGCGCAGCAGCGTGAGGGGTCTGCGCCAGCTCCGGGCCTCGGCGGCGCTGGTCCGGCGACACGCCGGGCTCTACCTCAGCCTGGCCTTCGTCATCGCGGTCACCGTCATCGTGACCACCGCCCAGCTCTCGATGTACGGCTCGCTCACCGATGGGCGCGGCGTCGACACCAGCGGCCTGTCGGCTGCGGAGTCGGCCGCTCTCCACGACGAGTTGGCCGGCTTCGCCGCCATCGCGGTCGTGATGACGCTGCTCACCGCGGTCATCGCGGTGTTCCTGGTCGGCGGGGGAGCCCGCAACGTGGTGGACCAGCGACGCCGCGAGCTGCTGACGCTACGGCTCAGCGGGGCCAGTGCGAGCCAGGTGCGTCGCATGATCGCGGTCGAGGGCGGCGTCCTCGGCGGCGTGGTCGCGCTGCCGGCCGCGTTGATCGGGTTCGTCGTCACCCCGGCCGCGTTCGCGCTCCTCCAGCGGCTGCGGATCTACGGCGCTCAGCTCGTCGTCACCTTCCCGGTCCGGTTCGACATGCTCGCTGCCGTCGTCGCCGTCACCAGCAGTGCCTGCGCGGTCGCCTGCTGGTGGGGTGCCCGGGGGTTGCGAGCAGACCGGCTCCTGGCCGCACAGTTCGTTCGGCCTCGGTGGCGCAGCATCGCGGGGGTGATCGTGCGGGTCGCCGGTGCGGCGGCGATCGTCGGACTGGCCTTCTGGCTACAGCCCGGGAGCGTCGACGCCGGCGCGTTGGCGCTGCTCACCCCCGTGCTGATCACCGTGGGGCTGATGCTGCTCGCCCCGGTGATCGTGCCCGCGGTCGCGTTCCTGGTCGGAACGGCGATCCGTCCCGTGTTGCCGGGGACGGCCCTGCTCGTGTCGCAGCGCGCCCGCAAGGACGGGCCGCGGTTCGTCCGCATGATCACGCCGCTGATCCTCGCCGCGGGCCTCTTCGGGGGCTTCTCGCTGGGCAATGTGCCGGACCAGGCCATGCGGGCGGCCGCGAACGACCGGTTCTACTCCGCCGACAGCGTGATCAGTCTCGCCGCGGACGCCGACGCGACCGCCGTCGCCGGCATCGCCGAGGCCGCAGGGGCCACGCAGGTCACGCGTTGGGGATCCGCTCGGGTCCGGACCACGACGGGGACGAGGGTTCCGATCGAGTTCGTGGACGCGTCGCGCGTGGGTGCGGTCGCGAACCTCACCCTCTCACCCGGCCGGCCCAGCGACCTCCGCGGGACCGCGGTCGCCAGCGGTCGATCGACCGACCGGATCGGTGACCGGATCGGGATCACCTCTGACGGTGTGACCACGGTGCTCACGGTGGCCGCGCTGGTCAGCGATCCGGCCCTGGAGGACTCGCTGCTCGCCGACTGGTCGGCCGGCGAGCGATGGTCGGTGCCGATCACCCCGTCCTCCGTCTTCGCGCAGCTCGGCGTGCCGGCCGGCTCGCCGGCGTGGAGCGCCCTGCACACCGAACTCGGACGGCACGGCGGCATGCTGCTCACGAAGTCGGAGTTCCTCGCCTCCCGCGAGGCCACGCGCGCCGCCAACAGCTACCGCGGCAACAT
>NZ_JARKPQ010000111.1 GCF_029975155.1 Propionicimonas sp.
CAGCGCGCTGAGGGCCGATGACTGGGCATATCGCGGTGGATGCCAGTAAGAGCCGCGTCCCAGCTCAGCCGGGCCGGACCGCACACATTCCGGAGTAGGGGGTACCCGGAACGGCGAACCCGCCGACCCACTCCCGAAGGGGCCGGCCGGTAGTGATCTGTACGTGGTGCCGTATCAATGCCGTAACAGTCACGGGTGTTACGCGTAACAACCCAGGCAGATCCTCACCAACGTTCCATCTGCCCGCCGGCCCGTTGTGAACCTCAGCACCGGCCTGCTCGCCACATCACAGCACTCCGACAAGCCGCCGAGAGAACATCGCGAGTTGCGGACTCCGCACGCCGGTTCGCGCGGTTCGGAGGGTTGTGACCGGCGGCTACTGAGAAGGCGCTAGAGCCGGCGAGACGCGCTCAGGGTGTAGGCACCCACGACGACCCAGGGCACTGGTCCCTGGACCATCGTGGATGTCTAGGACAATTCGGCTAGTTCCAGCCACACCCGGGCCGCGAGAGTCCCGTCCATGCCCTTGTCTTGGAGTGCTTGCATAGCCTGATCGACACCCAGCGGCGAGCCCTTCACCAACTGCGCCAGGCCCTTGAGGTTGACGTACTCGACCGGCTCACTGCCGGTGATGAACACGTCCCAGTTCTCCGGGTCGACAATGCGAAACAAGTCGCTCATCACGCCACCTCAGCCCGCTGGGCCGCCGCCCACTTGTCGGCCAGGTCCCGCACCTTGTTACGGATCGTCATCTCCGGCCTCTCTTCGGCCGCGAACCGCCATTCAGCCTCATCAAGCACGCGCCAGGTCGACCGCGAGAAGTTAACGCTGATGTAGTCACCCGGCAGCTGCTCGGCCACCACAACCGCAAGGAACACCCCCACGGCCTTCTGCTGCTGATCAGAGTGGAAGTGAACGATGATCCGCGGACGGCCGTCCTCGACGGCAGCGCGGTACGCCTTGTAGGGATACGTCTGAACAGTGAACCCGCCCAGCTCGAGCGTCTCACTCACCACGCCCTTCATGTAGTAATCCGGCGTCGAGTTCACATCCATCAAGACCTCGACAACAGTCTTCTGATCGATCGCCATCACCGCGCCGCCTCGGTCTGCTCGAGCAGGTCAGCAGCCCACGTCAGCGCCGCCGCGACCTGGCGTGCTGTGGCCGCATCCATCGGGGCGAGACGATCCGGGGTCGTGATGGACACCTCGCTGAACTGCCCGGTCGTCGGGTCTTCGACCGCGTCCAGGTCGACGGTGGCCGGCCCGACCGTGACGTGATGCGCGTGCTGAATGCACTCGTATTGCAGCTCCTCGCTGTCGGGAATCGTATTGGCGTGCTCGGAGCACCACGCCGGGCACGACGGGCCGCGCCGCGTCACGTACAGGGTCGAGTAGTGCCACACCCAACCGCCGTCGAACCAGTGCACCCGTATGTGTTGGATAACCTCGGCGGCGTGATGCTCACCGATGAGCCGGCACTGCCAGAGCTTCCCGTCGTTCCGGGTTTCCCAATCGGTGATGCGCGTCGCCCACGACGACACGGGGACAGGCGGCTGGTGGGTCTCGACAGCTTGAGTTGCGATGACGGAGGTGTTCATGGTGATTGGCCCCATTCTGGGCGAATACTCGCCCGGTATCTTGGGCCACAGCGCTTCTCAGTCTGCCGCTGAGTTGCCTAGTCGGCACAACGTTGCGCGGGTAGATATCCCGAAGATGCCGGGCGAACCGCCGCGGGTGCAGCCGAGCAGGCAGAAGCGGGAAGACAGCGAGTACTCGTCACCGCCCACCGAGGGATCCGGCTGATCCCGGAGCGGTCAGAGGGCCTGGCTGGCCGAGGCTTCGAGGTCGGCCTCGTCGGTCTGCGA
>NZ_JARKPQ010000113.1 GCF_029975155.1 Propionicimonas sp.
TCTACAACAAGATCACCGATCGGATCCCGGCCGGACGCTGGGGGCGGCTCGATGACCTGATGGGCGCCGCGGTCTTCCTGGCCAGCCAGGCCTCGGACTATGTGAATGGCTGGACCATCAGCCTTGACGGCGGGTTCACCACCACGGTCTGAGATCACGGGGCATCGTGGCTGTAGCCGCACGATGGTCAGCCCTTCTGGTGGCCCGGAGAGACAGAGCGAGAGATCGTCTCGCCGGGCTACCGGCCTGCCGGTCCCGCGTCGCGGGATTCGCTCGACTTACTGCGTCGGCACCCGCTCGACGGATCGGCGGGGTCACGCGGGTTCGATGGTGGGGCAGAAGATCGGCTACAGTAGTTCCGCACCGCTTCGGCGGGGCGCGCGGACGTAGCTCAATGGTAGAGCCCCAGTCTTCCAAACTGGCTACGCGGGTTCGATTCCCGTCGTCCGCTCCACCTAGTCAGGCAGTAAAAGTGGGCTCCGAAAGCCACCGGTTGAAGTGCCGAAGTGAGTCATCTTGTGAGTCATTGGCGGCGAAGATGTCCTGGGCCTCACCCGGAAACGCAAGAACTGGCCCCTCACCCGGGATGTCCAGGTGAGGGGCAGCATCGTTGTCACGGCTTGCGCGGCGGTGGTGTTCGTGGTGGTGGTCCGAGTGGCGCCCGCCAGGTGCGTCGGATGAGTGCCAGCGCGATGCCGCCGAGCAGCACGATAGTCAGATCCGTGCCGGACACGGAGACGCAAAGGATGAGGACGGCGGCGATCAGGGCCAGCAGCAGTCGCATCACGCCGGCGTCCACGAGCTTCAGCCCTCGGGCAGCGCGCGCTTGGCCTGCTCGTCGGGCAGTTTCGCGGCCAGCAGCTGATACACAGCCTGTGACAACGCGATCGTCCCGGCGATCGTGATGAGCGCCCGGGTGAGGATGCTAACCCAGGAGTCCGGGAGCGCGATCACGCCCGTGAGGATGGCCTGGAGGACACCAAGCAGGACGGCCAGAACCAGGATGAGGGCGCGTTTGCGGTCGCCGGTCCAGCCGGTGCGTCCGAGTATCCAGACGGCGCCGGGGACGATGACGAGCAGGGTGATGGTGGTGAGTGCGTCGAGGGCATTCCTGCCTGGACTCCCGTCTTGGCGATGGTTTCGAGGGCGGCGCGGATACCGGCGAGATGCTCGCGGATCACGCCGAGGGTCTCGGTTTGGAGGCGCATCTGCTCGCGCACCGCGCCTTCGGTCTTCTCGCCGGCCTTCCCGCC
>NZ_JARKPQ010000121.1 GCF_029975155.1 Propionicimonas sp.
GCCCAACTCGGCGTCCAAAGTCTCTCGCAACTCGCCCTCCACGCGGATACACAGCCGGCGAGGGGTATCGGCGATGGTCATTCGCGGCGCTTCGAGACGAGCCAGCGGGTGACGAACCCGGCCAGGAAGACCACGAGCAGCACAACCCACAACGGGGCGGACACCTGCAACGTCAACAGACTGATTTCGACCGGCTGGCGATTCTGCAAGATGAAGATGATGGCCACGACCGCGATCGCGATACCCAGCCACGTGCGAGGAGTGATATTGACGCGCATCCCGGAACCGGAATTGCCTGCTTCGCTCATAGTGTCGACCTTCCTGCGAGATCCCGCGGCTCGTCATTCCATCATCCGAGCCACCCGGTCAAAGCGATTCCCCCGTGGCGGGTGATGTGGGCTAGATGCGCTCACACCAGACTTCTGATGCAGACTGAAGTCCTGCGGTGTGAGCAGTCCGCTCACAATTCACGAGAGGCAATCACCCATGTCGGAACTCATCATCATCGGCTATGACGACCATGCAACCGCCGAGGCCGCGCAGGCGCGGGTCCTGCAACTCCAGAAGGATTTCGTCATCGATCTTTCCGGGCTTGCTGTTGTCCGGGTGGACGATGACGGCAAGAAGCACATCGACACCCCCGGATCCATCGTTGGCGTCTCCGCCACCTCCGGCGCGCTGTGGGGCATGATCATCGGATTGCTCTTCCTGGTTCCCGGTGTCGGGCTGCTGGTCGGCGGGGCCTGGGGTGCGCTGGCGGGCCTGGCGGGCAAGGCAGGCATCAACCGCGGACTGCGCGAACGAGTGGACGGGCTGCTGACACCCGGCAAGTCGGCTCTGGTCGTGATGGCCAAGAAGCTCACTGAGGACAAGTTCGCGGCCGCCATGGCCGAGTTCGGCGGCACCGTCTTGAAGACCTCGCTTTCGGACGAAGCCGAGAACGAGCTTGCTCAGGAACTGAAGAACTGAGCAATTCGAGCGATCCGGCTGCCGGGTGAACTGCTGTGGTCAACTGTCTGCTTGACCACAGCAGCTTGACCACAGCAGCTTGACCACGGCGGCCATCGAACTGTCGGCCGAGCCTCCTCGCAGTCTCCTCGGAAAGCGTTGTCATGCCCGAAAGCGTCATCGCCCTGATCATCCTGGCGGCCGCCGTCCTGCTGTTCATCTGGGACCGGCTGCCCATAGCCGTCATCGCACTACTCGTCCCGCTGGCCCTGTGGGCCACCGGAGTGCTCGATCTGGGTGAGGCGGTGGCCGGCTTCGGCGACCCGACAGTGCTGTTCATCGCGGCTCTGTTCGTGGTGAGCGAGGCGTTGGACGCCAGCGGCGTGACCGCGGCGGCCGGCGGACTCGCGATGCGGCTGGGCGGAACCAACCCGAGCCGCCTGATGGCCACCGTGATGCTGATGGCGGCCCTGCTCACGGCCCTGATCACCCCGAACGGGTCGGTGGCGGCTCTCACTCCGGTGATCGTAGTCATCGCGATCCGGGCGCACCGCTCACCGTCCGAACTTCTGATGCCCGCAGCGTTCGCCGCTCATTCGGGCTCGCTCCTGATGCTGATCGGCAGCCCGGTGACCGTGGTGGTGGCCGACTATGCCGAATCGACCGGAGCCGGCCGCCTGGGCCTTCTCTCCACGGGGCTCATCGGCCTGGTGCTGACCGCCGCGACGATCGGAGTTGTGCTGCTTGTCGGCTCACGACTGGTGCCACAGCGCTCCTCTGGCAAGGTACTGCGCGATCTCGGTGCACACGGTGCGCTGCTCGCCGAGCACTACGGGCTGGACGAGCCCCAGGACAAGCTGATGCAGCGCGGTCGCGGCACCGCCGAGTTCATCATTCCGCCGCGGTCCCGATTCATCGGGGACCTCGTCCACCACGGAATGGTGACCGAGTCGGGTGAACTCGTCGTGGCAGGGATGCATCACAAGGGACGCGACGTCACCGGTCCGCTGACGCTGTCGGCCGGCGACTCACTGCTCTTCCAGGGCTCCTGGCAGGCGCTGGCCAATGCCGCCGAGGATCCCGACATCATCGCGGTCGACGACCCGGACGCGGTGCGCCGGCAGGCGGTTCCTCTCGGCCGAGGCGCCAAGCGCGCTCTGGGCGTCCTGGCTGCCATGATCGTGCTGCTGGCGACCGGCCTCGTGCCGGCCGCAGTCGCGGGTCTGCTGGCGGCGCTGGCCATGATCCTGCTACGAGTGATCACGGTGGAAGAGGCCTACGCAGGTGTCTCCTGGACGACGATCATCCTTGTCGGAGGCATGATGTCGCTGTCGGTGGGAATGACCGAGAGTGGCGCGGCGCAACTGCTGGCCGAGGGCCTGGTCTCGCTGGTGGGTAATGCCGGGCCGTTCGCATTGCTCGCGGGACTGTTCGTCATCACTGCGGTGCTCGGCCAGCTGATCAGCAACATGGCTACCGCCCTGATCGTCATCCCGATCGGTGTGTCGGCCGCGGCTCAGATGAACATCTCGGCAATGCCGATCCTGGTGGCGATCGCCGTGTTCGCCGCGGCCGCACTGCTGACGCCGGTTGCCACCCCGGCGAATCTCATGGTGCAGGAGGCGGCCGGTTACCGCTTCAATGACTACTGGAAACTCGGAGCGCCACTGCTGCTGCTCTACGGTTTGGCGGGCATCTTCCTCGTCCCATTGCTGTGGCCGTTCTAGCGCTGAGCGTCACCGCCAGAAGTGCCAGCCGGACAGCTGTGGTAACCCGACAAAAAACGCCGCCGATATGGTGGGCCACAGCTGGGCGG
>NZ_JARKPQ010000130.1 GCF_029975155.1 Propionicimonas sp.
AGGGTGATCCACGGCAATTGCCCGATCGCGACGGCAGTCACCGGCAGGATCAGGTGCCGTACGGTATCGGCGATGCCACCGGGCATGCCCGGGGTGCTGATCCCACCGGCAGGCAAGGCCCGCAGGCTCAACGAGAAGACAGCAATCAGACCCAGCCCGACCAGGAACGGCGGCACTGCCGAGATCACCCACATCAGCAAGTCGAGCACCCGGGAAACCACATGATGTGGACGCCTGGCCGCCACCACAGCGAGGGGAATCGACACCGCGAACCCGAGCAACAGGCCGCCGCTCATCAGCAGCAGGGTCCACGGCAGCCGGGCTGAAACGACATCGGCGACCGGCATCCTGGCCGACATCGAATACCCGAGGTCACCGGTCACCAGACCGGCGAACCAGCGCAGCCAGGCCTGCCACCAGGGCAGTTGCGCGATGGCCTGCTCGACGCCTTGGCGTCCAGCCCCGCTGGTAAATTCGTCCTGCGAGCCGAGGAACGCCGACGACGCATCGACCGGTGAGAGCTCGGCGAGCGCGAAAACCAGCAGGCTGAGCGCCACCAGCAGTGGGACCAACCAGCCGAGCCGGCGCAGGATCAGGCGCACGATTGCGGCTGGGCGGCCGCGCCGGACGGCCCCGGCGGGCTTGCGTTCGCGCCTGGGCGTGACAACGGCTGTCGCACTCATCGCCAGCTCGCCACATTCCACCAGGGGCCCCAGGCGATGCCGTGTTCGTGGGGCTCGACGACATGCTCGATGGGGGAGTACTGGTCGAGGCCCCGCGCCACATAGGTGTGATCCAGGGCGAAGACCGTGACCGACGCAGGATCGGCGATCAGCAGCGTCTGGAGCTGCCGGTAGTCGGCGTTGCGAAGGTTCGGATCGGCTTCGCGACGGGCCTGATCGAGCAGCGCGTCGACTGCCGGATTGCGATACTGGCTGGCGTTCGAGTACGGATCGTCCGGGTCGAAGGCCGCGAACGACGAGTGCACCGTGGTGTAGAGCTGCGTGTCGGGGTCGTAGGGCACGTCGCCTCCCCCGAAGACGAATGCGGTGGTCTCGATCTTCTGCTTCGCCTGGGGCCGGTCGACCGCGAGCAGCTGCACCTCTATGCCGAGCTTCGCCATGTCGGATGCGAAGGCCTGTGCCAGGTCGCGGCGCACCGTGTCCTCGGCGAAATACATCAGCTCGAACGAGAAGCGGACGCCGTCCTTGCCGCGCACGCCGTCGCTGCCCAGCGTCCAGCCGGCAGCGTCCAGCAGGGCGGCGGCTTGTTGCGGGTCGTAGCCGAAGGCCGCGTCCGGGTCGTAGGCCTCACCGAACGACGGGGTGATCGGGGTGCTGATCGCCTGGCCGTGCCCGGCGAGGATGCCGTCGACCATGGTCTGCCGGTCGGTGCCCAGGTTCAGCGCGATGCGCACGTTGGGATCCTGAAAGATCGGCTGGCTTTCGGGCAGGGTGATGCCGCGATAGTCGCCGGAAGGATTGACGAAGATCTCCAGCCCCTGCTGCCCGTTGAGCTGGTTCGCGACCAGCGGGGACAGCTGCGCGCCATCGAAGTTGCCGGAAAGCAGCCGTTGAGCGCGGGCATTCTCGTCGCTGACGAAGCCGATGTAGATCTGTTCGATGAGTGGTTTGCCGGCCCAGTAGTCGTCGCGGGCGGTCAGAGTCATGGAGGTGCCCTGCTGCCAGTTGGTCAGCGTGTAGGGGCCGGTACCGACGGGCTCGCGGGCAAGCGGTGAATCAAGGATTGATCCGCCGACCGTC
>NZ_JARKPQ010000163.1 GCF_029975155.1 Propionicimonas sp.
GCGATGAAGTCCTGCGCCGACTTCGCGGTGTCGACCGGCTCGCCGACCGAGGTGGCCAGGTCACCGTTGGCGGCATCGCCGGCCAGTTCGATGTAGGTCGGGTCGAAGATGCCGTCGCCGCCCATCAGCGGGACCTTGAGCCCGGCGGCCTTCATCTGCTTGGACAGCGGTCCGGCCTGCGGGTACTCGCCGCCGTAGTAGACGGCCTGCGGGTTGGCGGCCTTCACCTTGGTGATCACCGCGCTGAAGTCGCTGTCGTCGGGGTTGATCGTCTCGGCAGCGACGACCTTGCCGCCGAGCTTCTCGAAATTCTCGGTGACCGACTGGACGAGGCCCTGGCCGTAGATCTTCTTGTCGTGGATGGTGCCCAGTTCCTTCACACCCGAGTCGATCAGGTACTGCGCGGCCACCGCACCCTGGACGGTGTCGGTGGTGCAGGTGCGGAAGAAGTTGGCGTTGGGACGCTTCGGGTTGGTGGCGAAGTCGGCGCCCTTGGTCAGCGACGGGCCGGTGTTGGCCGGGGACACCTGGACGATGTTCGCCGAGTCGAGCACGGGGATCGTGGTCTGGCTGACCGAGGAGTTCAGCGCACCGACGACACCCACGACGTCGTTGTCCGAGGCGAGCTTGGTGGCGGCGTTCTTGCCAACATCGGCCTTCGCCTCGTCGTCCTCAGCGGCCAGTTCCAGCTTCCAGCCGGGGATCGCGTTGGACTCGTTCGCCTGCCGGATCGCCAGGTCGACCGAGTTGCGGATGCCGAGGCCCAAGGCGGACAGGCCGCCCGAGAGCGGGGCGATCACGCCGATCTTGGCGACTTTGGCCGAGCCGCCGGTCGAGCCGCTGCTGCCGGTTTCGGAGCGGGCGCCACAACCGGTGAGAGCCAGTGACGCCACCACAAGGGCGACGCCGGCGAGCTTGACGGACTGGGTTTTCAATTTCCCTCCTCAGTGCTGGGACCCGTGCTTGCGGGGTTGGGCAAGGTGCGGGCGTGGACACATTCGAGCACCCCGACATCACGACGTTGTTACCGTTGTGTGGTTCGGTGTTACCGAATCGTTGCAACTCAGCGCGCTGTGTCAGTCCAGAAGATCCCGGACGACGGCGTCCGCCAGCAGCCGGCCGTGCAGGGTGGGGCGCACGCGTCCGTCCGCCACCTCGACCAGGCCGGACGCGCCCAGGCCCGGCAGCCGACCCTGCTCGGACGCGGTCAGCACGTCGAGCGGGAGTCCTTGTGAGAGCCGCAATTCGAGGAGCACGCGCTCGACCCTGCGCTGGTCGCCGGTCAGTTCCTCGCGTGCCTGGGCCGGGGACTCCCCCGCCCGGAGCCGCGACGTGTAGTCGCGCGGGTGCCGCACGTTCCACCAGCGGACGCCGCCCACGTGGGAGTGCGCGCCCGGCCCGACGCCCCACCAGTCGTGACCCAGCCAGTAGGCGAGGTTGTGCCGGGACTCGTGCCCGGGGCGGGCCCAGTTGCTGACCTCGTATGCCCGGTAGCCGCCGGCGGTGAGCAGTTCCTCGGCGAGCAGGTAGCAGTCGGCGTGGGTGTCGTCGTCGGGCGCGGGCAGCTCGCCGCGGCCGATCCGGGCGGCGAGCCGCGTCCCCGGCTCGACGATCAGCGAGTAGGCGCTGACGTGGTCGGGCGCCAGGGCCAGGGCGGCGCTCAGGCTGGCGCGCCAGTCGGCCAGCGTCTCGGTCGGGCTGCCGTAGATCAGGTCGAGGCTCACCGACCCGAAGCCGGCCGCGCGGGCCCAGCGCACGACCTCGCCGACCCGGCCGGGGGTGTGACGGCGTTCGAGCACGGCGAGGACGCCGGGCCGGGCCGACTGCATGCCCAGCGACAGCCGGGTGAAGCCGGCGGCGACGAGGGTGTCGAGGTAGGCGCGGTCGACCGATTCGGGGTTCGCCTCCGTGGTGACCTCGGCGTCGGCGGCCAGCGGGAAGCGGTCGCGGATCGCGGTGAGCAGCCCGGCCAGCGCGTCCGGCGGCAGCATCGTGGGCGTGCCGCCGCCGAAGAACACGCTCTGTACCTCGGGCGTGCCGCCCAGCACGCCACGGGCGAGATCGAGTTCGGCGACGGCCGCGGCGAGGTAGGCGTCCTGGCTCGCCCCGGGCGCGGCGCCGAGTTCGGCCGCCGTGTAGGTGTTGAAGTCGCAGTAGCCGCACCGGGACGCGCAGAACGGCACGTGCACGTACAGGCTGAACGGGCGTTCGCCGACCCCGGCGAACGCGGCGGCGGGCAGCCGTCCGTCGGTCGGTGCGGGCTGGCCCTCCGGCGGCGTGGACGGCACGGTCAGGGCAGCTCGAACGGCAGCGTCTGGCCGTCCAGGGCGTGCCGGCAGGTGCAGGTGGCGGTGGCGTCGTCCGGCTCGTTCGCCGGCAGCGCGCCGATAGCCTTGGCGAGCAGGGCCTTCATCCGGTCGATGTTGGCCGCGAACTGCGCGAGGACCTCGTGGTGGCTGACGGCCTCGCCGCCGTCCACGCCGGCGTCGTGGTCGGTGACCAGGCAGACCGTCGAGTAGCACATGGCCAGGTCGCGGGCGACGGACGCCTCCGGCATGCCGGTCATGCCGACGATCGTGCCGCCGAGCGCGACGTTCATCCGGGACTCCGCCTTCGTCGAGAAGCGCGGGCCGTTGATCACCACGAGGGTGCCGCCGTCGACCGGGCTGAGGCCGGCGTCCCCCGCGCCGAGGAGCGCAGCGCGCCCGCGCGGGCAGTACGGATCGGCGAAGCCGATGTGCACCACGGCGCCGACCTCGTCGTAGACCGTGTGCGCGCGTCCCCAGGTGCGGTCGATCACCTGGTCGGGCACCACGAAGGTACCCGGGCCGAGCTCTGGACGCAGGGAGCCGACCGCGGCCGGGGCGAGCACCTGGCGGGCCCCCACGCTGCGCAGCGCCCACAGGTTGGCGCGGTAGTTCACCCGGTGCGGCGGGAACTGGTGCTGCTGGCCGTGGCGGGGCACGAACGCGACCCGGCGTCCGCCGACCTCGCCGAGCGCCAGCGGTGCGCTGGGTTCGCCGAAGGGGGTGTCCACCACCACGCTGGTGGGGTTGGCGAGGAACTCGTAGAACCCGCTGCCGCCGATGATGCCGATCTCTGCGTCCATGGCCGGCAAGCCTATGCCCCCGCCGACCGCCCCCGACCCCCACGCTCCACCCCCTCCTGCGCCGAACGCCTCCGTTCCGGTCAAACGCTCCAGCGTGGGCGGTGGCGTTTGACCGAAACGGTGGCGTTCGGTGCCTGGGGGTGGACGGCGGTGGCAGGGTTGCCGCATGGCGATCGAGGTGCGGCCGGCCACGGTGTTCGCCGACGTGGCGACGATGGTCGGCCCCAAACGTCCGGACGCGACCGTGTGCTGGTGTCTTTCGTACCGGCTGAAGTCCAGCGCCGAGAACCGCTCGCTGACCGGACCCGCGCGCGGCGAGCGGGTGCGGCAGCTCTGCGCCGAGGCACCGCCACCGGGTGTGCTGGCCTACGACGGGGACGAGGTCGTCGGCTGGGCCGGCGTCCACCCCCGCGCAGACACCAGCTTCGCCGCCAATCGCAGGATTCCGCACGTCGACGACGCCGATGTCTGGTCGGTGTGGTGCATCCGCGTGCGGCCGGGCCATCGCCGCAGGGGCATCTCGCACGCGCTGCTGGCCGGGGCGGCGGCGTTCGCCCGCGAGCACGGGGCACCGGCGATCGAGGGCTATCCCGTCGACAATCACGGCGAGCGGGTCGATCTGACGATGGCCTATGTCGGCACCCGCAAGCTGTTCGAGGACGCCGGCTTCACCTGGGCGGCCGACACCACGTCCATCCTGAACGGCTTTCCGCGGGTGCTGATGCGGCGCGACCTTCGCTGAGCCCCGAACCCCTGCCCATCCGCCGAACGCCACCGTTTCGGTCAAACGCTCCACCCCACGCTGTGGCGGATGACCGGAACGGTGGCGTTCGATGGGCTACTTCTTCTTCTCGGAGCTCTCGCCGGTGGACAGCGCGGCGACGAACGCCTCCTGGGGGACCTCGACGCGGCCGACCATCTTCATCCGCTTCTTGCCCTCCTTCTGCTTCTCCAGCAGCTTGCGCTTGCGGGTGATGTCGCCGCCGTAGCACTTGGCGAGCACGTCCTTGCGCAGCGCGCGGACGGTCTCGCGGGAGATCACCCGCGCGCCGATCGCTGCCTGGATGGGCACTTCGAACTGCTGCCGCGGGATCAGCTCCTTCAGCTTCTTCGCCATGGCGACGCCGTAGCTGTAGGCGGCATCGGTGTGCACGATGGCGCTGAAGGCGTCCACCGGCTCGCCGTGCAGCAGGATGTCGACCTTGACCAGCTTCGACAGCTGCTCGCCGGCCTCGTCGTAGTCGAGCGAGGCGAAGCCCTTCGTCCGCGACTTCAGCGCGTCGAAGAAGTCGAACACGATCTCGGCCAGGGGCAGCAGGTAGCGGATCTCGACGCGGTCCTCGCTGAGGTAGTCCATGCCGAGCTGCTCGCCGCGGCGGGCCTGGCAGAGCTCCAGCACCGTCCCGATGTATTCGGCGGGGGTGAGGATCGTGGCGCGGACGACGGGCTCGTGCACCTCGGCGATCTTGCCGTCCGGGTACTCCGAGGGGTTGGTGACGGTGTGCTCCGTCCCGTCCTCCATCACGACCCGGTAGACCACGTTCGGCGCGGTGGAGATCAGGTCGAGGTTGAACTCGCGCTCCAGTCGCTCGCGGACGATCTCCATGTGCAGCAGGCCGAGGAAGCCGACCCGGAAACCGAAGCCGAGCGCGCCGGAGGTCTCCGGCTCGTAGACCAGTGCGGCGTCGTTGAGCTGCAGCTTGTCGAGGGCCTCGCGGAGTTCGGGGAAGTCGGCGCCGTCGATCGGGTAGAGGCCGGCGTAGACCATCGGGTGGGGCGGACGGTAGCCGCCGAGATCCTGCTTCGCCGGACGGGAGGCGGCGGTCACCGTGTCACCGACCCGGGACTGCCGCACCTCCTTCACGCCCGTGATCAGGTAGCCGACCTCGCCGACGCCCAGCGCCGCCGCCTTCACCGGCTCGGGCGAGATCACGCCGACCTCGAGCGTCTCGTGCGTGGCCCGGGTGGACATCATCAGGACGCGCTCGCGGTGGTTCAGCTCGCCGTCGACCACCCGGACGTACGTGACCACGCCGCGGTAGGTGTCGTAGACGGAGTCGAAGATCAGCGCGCGCGGCGGCGCGGCGGGATCGCCGACCGGGTGCGGGATATCGGCGACCACGTGGTCGAGGAGTTCCTTCACGCCCTCGCCGGTCTTGGCGGAGACGCGGAAGATGTCGTCGGGGTCGCAGCCGACCAGGTGGGCGATCTCCGCCGCGTACTTCTCCGGCTGGGCGCTGGGCAGGTCGATCTTGTTCAGCACCGGGACGATGTGCAGGTCGGCCTCCAGTGCGAGGTAGAGGTTCGCCAGCGTCTGGGCCTCGATGCCCTGGGCGGCGTCGATCAGCAGGATCGCACCCTCGCACGCGGCCAGCGAACGGGACACCTCGTAGGTGAAGTCGACGTGGCCGGGGGTGTCGATCATGTTGAGGATGTAGTCGGTGCCGTCGACCGTCCACGGCATACGGACGGCCTGGGACTTGATCGTGATGCCGCGCTCGCGCTCGATGTCCATCCGGTCCAGGTACTGGGAGCGCATCGAGCGCTCGTCCACCACCCCGGTGAGCTGCAGCATGCGGTCGGCCAGGGTGGACTTGCCGTGGTCGATGTGCGCGATGATGCAGAAGTTGCGGATCAGCGCGGGTGGGGTCTTGCCGGGGACGGGAGTTGGCATGCACTTTCCTGGTCAGCGGGACAGCCAGCACACGATACCGGACCCGCTTCCTCCCGCGGTCGTCGCCTCCCCGTCCGCCGCACCGGTGTCCCGGATCGCGGACCAGCCTCGCGCCCGCCACCACCCACCACGTTGTGGACGTCTTCCCGGCGTCATCGCCGGAAAATCTCCACCTTGTTGTGGATTCGAGACCCCCGCACAACGATGTGGAGGGATTCCCGGCGTCATCGCCGGAGGATCTCCACATTGTTGTGCAGTTGGCTCGCCGCAATGGGGACGTCGTCGTCGATTTGGGGGCTCAGGACAGCGGCTGATAGAGTTCGAAGTCGCGTCCGCGCGGCGCGCGAAGCACAATCACCAGCGAAGAGGGCAAGCCCTGTGGCGAACATCAAGTCTCAGAAGAAGCGGATCCTGACCAACGAGAAGGCCAGGCTGCGGAACAAGGCCGTGAAGTCGAGCCTGCGCACCCACGTCCGCAAGTTCAACGAGGCTGTCGCAGAGGGCGACACCGCCAAGGCCCAGGAACTCGCCCGCACCGCCACCAAGGCACTCGACAAGGCCGCGAGCAAGGGCGTCATCCACAAGAACCAGGCTGCGAACCGCAAGTCGGCGATCGCGTCGACGGCCGCAGCGCTCTAGAGCTTCCTCGACCAGCGCCGCCCGGGAAACCGGGCGGCGTTTGTCATTCCGGGAACAGGTGGCTGCGAACTCGCCCACGGCCCTCAACGACGACCGCGGCCCCGGCAGCCGATCACCTTCAGCACGGCCTGCTCGAGCGCGAACCCCGGGTCGCTGGCTGCACCCTTGATCTGGGCGTCGGCCGTGGCGACGATCTGGATCGCCTCGGCCACTGCCGTCGGCTTCCAGTCCCGCGACAGCCGGGACAGATCCTTCAGCTTCCACGGCGGCACGCCGATGTTGCGGGCCAGGTCCGCATCGCGCAGCCGCGCGTCGCGCCCGTCCAGGTACTTGCCGAGGCTGCGCAGGTTGTTCGACAGCGCACTGGTGATCAGCACAGGCGCCACCCCGGTGGACAGCGCCCAGCGCAGCTTGCCGAGGGCGCCGTCGGTGCGGCCGCCGAGGGTGTCGTCCGCGACGGAGAAGCTCGTCACCTCGGCCCGCCCCCCGAAGTAGCGCCGGACCGCGGGCTCGGTGAGCAGCCGGTCGGGGGTGTCGTCGAGCAGTTGCCGGACGGCAGCGGCCAGCGAGCGGGTGTCCGTGCCCACCGCGTCGACGAGGGCCGCGGCGCTGGCCGCGTCGGTCCGTCCGTTCAGCCGGCGCGCCTCGGCCGAGACGAACTGGGGCAGCTCCCACGGCTTGATGGACGGGCAGTCGACCACCTGCAGGTGCAGCTTGCGCAGCCGGTCGAGGACGGCTTTGCCCTTGTTGCCGCCGGAATGGGCCAGCGCCAACGCGAGATCGGGACCTGGGTCTCCGGCCAGCGCGACCAGCTGGTCGGCAAGGTCTGCGGGCAGGTCACCCAGTTCACTGACGACCAGCACCGTCGCGGACGCGAACAGCGAGCCGCCAGCCGCTTCGGCCAGCGATCCGGCCTCGAGCTGTCCGGCTTCGAGCCTGGTCACCGCTGCGTCGGGACGCTCCGTCGTGGCGCGCGCCACGTATCCGGCGACCGCACGCTCGGCGAGCAGCGACTCGGGTCCGGTGACCAGCAGTACTCGCCCGAACGGGCTCGGTTCGTCCACGCGCCTAGCATGCCAGTCGCGGGTGACAGTCCGCGCCGCAGAAACGTCACCCGCACTGTCCGCTGAAGCGGGGATCGTTGCCTCGATGGTCCCGGCTCAGCCGCGTTGGGTGGTGACGAGGAGTTGCCCGCCGTCGCTGCTGATGGCGATCGCGCCGTGCTGGTCGGTCCGGTAGATCCTGGCGCCCGTGGCGGCGACCGTGGCGACGGTACGGGCTGCGGGATGGCCGTAGTCGTTGTCCTTGCCGACGCTGATCAGGGCAACGGTCTCGCCGACAGCGTCCAGGAAGGCGGGCAGCTGGTGGCCGGAGCCGTGGTGAGGCACCAGCAACACCTCAGCGGACAGGTCCGGCACGGTCGCGACCGCGTGCCCCTGCCCGGCCTCCTCGAGGTCGCCGCCGAGGACGATCCGTAGCCCGCCGGCGGTGACCCGCATCACGATCGAGGAGTCGTTCTGGTCGGCCGAGTCCTCCGCGACGGCAGCTGTGCCGACCAGTGCCCGCAGCGCCAGAACGGACACCTGGACGTCTCCAGCCGCCACCACCAGGCCGGGGACGGCGACCGTCCGCGGCACGTCCGGCAACGCCTCCTCCACCAGCCGCCAGCCACTCGCCGGCTCGGTGATCCCGGAGTACAGCAGGTGGTCGACGCGGCGCCCGGACGCCACCCCGGGCACTCCGCCCGCATGGTCGGCATGCAGGTGGGTGAGCACCAGCCAGGCGACCTCCGTGATGCCCAGCTGGTCGAGGCAGCGATCCACCACCGCCGGTTCCGGACCCGTGTCGACCACGATCGCCCGTCCCGGCCCGGCCGCGATCACCGTGGCGTCCCCCTGCCCCACGTCACAGCTGACCACCTGCCAATGCCGGGGCGGCCATCCCGGAATCGGCACCGGACGGGCCAGCACCACCATCAGCCCTGCGACGACCAGCACCACCAGCCATGGCCGCCGCCACAACAGCGGTAGCCCGGCCAGCACGACGACACAGGCCATCGTGAGCACGCCGAGCGCGACCGGCTCCTCTGGCCAGCTCACGGCGGCCCCCGGCACGCCGGCCGCCATCTGCGCGATCCATACCAGGCCCTGCGCGAACCCGCCCGCCAGCCATCCGGCGACGGCGGCGGCTGGCGGGCTGATCACCGACAACCCCGCGGCGAGGAAGCCCAGCACGGTGCCCGGACCCACCAGGGGCGCAGCAAGCAGATTCGCCACCACCCCCACCACGCTGACCTGGCCGGAGATCGCAGTCACGACCGGCTGGGTGGCCAGCTGTGCGGCGACCGGTACGGTGACCGCCTCCGCCAGCCATCGCGGCAACCACGCCAGGTGGCGCGCCCAGCGGCTCGCCCACAGCAGGATCCCGGCGCTGGCACAGACCGACAGCACGAAGCCGACCGACCGGCACAGCCACGGATCGACCAGCAGCAGCCCTATCACGGCCCAGGACAGGTAGCGCAGCCCCTGGCGGAGCCCGCCCCACCCCAGTGCGGCAAGTCCCACCACACCCATCGCCGCCGCGCGCAGCACGCTGGGTTCGGCGCGGCACAGCAGCACGAACGCCACCACCCCGACGACAGCCACCCCGCGCCGCCACCAGCCCACCACCCCCAACCGGGCCGCCGCCCAGAGCAACGCCGCCAGCAGCAAGGTCAGATTGGCGCCCGAGACGGCGGTCAGATGGGTGAGTCCCGTGATGCGGAAGTCGGTCTGCAGCTCGGCCGGCATCAGGTCGGTGTCTCCGACGACCAGCGCGGGAACCAACGCCCGTGGTGCCGGCGGCAGCCCGGACACGGACTGGCGCAGGCCCGCCCTGACCGAGGACACCGCGGCGTCCAGCGGACGTGGCGGAGCGACCACCTCCGGAGAGGCGCGCGCCCGCGCCCATGCGCTCACCCCCTCGTCGGCGCCGGCCGGACTGAGCCGCACCACCGCACGGACGGTCGTGCCCGTCGGCAACGCCGCCCAGGCCGCCGTCAGGCCACCGGACGCACTGAGCCGGATCGTGTCACCGGACGCCCAGGACTCGCCGCGTCCCGTTGCGCTGACCAGCGTCGCACCGGCGGTCCACACCGGCCCACCCGGCCCGGCATCGGTGGTGCGGCCTCCCCCGACCCGCGCGTCGATCGACACGACGGCACCGTCCCGCGCCCATCCCGGCACCGGCCCCAGTTCGGCGAACCACGACCGCAGACCCGGAATCCCCGCTGCGACAGCGACGACCACCGCGAGGGCGGCAAGCAGCCAGCGTTGCCGCCACCACCCCAGCCCACCGATCCCGAGAGCGACACCGGCACTGCACGCCAGCAGCCACGGGCTGCCGGAGGTGCCCGCCCACGCTCCGGCCCACATGGCAACAGCCAGAACGGGCGACCACCAGTCCGTCGCCACCAGGACCTCGCCAGCACGATCGAACGCGGCATCGCTTCCCCCGGGGGCCCTAGACGCGGACATTCGGTTCGATGTCGGCATAGGTCTTCGGGCCGATGCCGGCGACCTCCTGCAGTTCGCTCACCGCCTTGAACCGGCCATGCTGCTCACGCCAGTCCAGGATCTTCTGGGCCGTCACCGGGCCCACCCCGGGAAGCGTGTCCAGCTGTTCGAGCGTGGCCGTGTTCAGTGAGACCTTCCCCGACCCGGACGCCTGGCCGGCGCCGCCCCCACCGCCGCCCGCGTCCCGCACCTCCCCCCGCGGTTTCACACGCGTACCGATGACCACCTGCGAGCCGTCCTCGACAACGGCTGCGAGGTTCAGCTCGCCCGCATCGCCGCCCGGGGCCAGACCACCGGCGGCATCGATCGCATCCTGCACGCGGCTTCCCTCGGCGAGGTCGACCACCCCGGGCCGCTGCACCGCACCGATCACATGGACAAGAATCTTCGGGGCCGCAGAAGCCGTCGCGCTCGGACTGGACGCGATCGACGGCGGAGCGGCCACCGCGATCGGCGTGGATCTGGCCTGCAGCAGCGTGTACGCCGTCCACGCGACGCCGACCAGCAGCACCACCACGACAGCGGAAAGGTGCTCACGGGAGAACTCCAGCAACCGCCGGCCGGCCTGCGCCACCCGTTCCCCCGCCGGCGGCGCCCGACGGGGAGACGGTGGCGCGGACCGGTCTTCGTGGACGCCGCCCTCCGCGCCGGTCGCCCGATCCCGCGGGAGCCCGGGGACGGCAGCGGAACCGCGCGGCGGCGGCATCGCCGGCGGAGCCTCGGCCTCGGGCAGGGCGTACCGCGGCTGCACCTCGGCCAACAGCAGCTCGAGCCGCTGCCGCACGACCTCACTCATCACCGGCTCGGGAGCGACCTTCATACCCTGCACTATCGGCAGGACCGCGGCTTGCGCGTCAGCCGATTCGCCGGCCTGTGGACAACGCTCCGGGCCATGCCAGCCTGTGGACAACGGGATTGGCCGCCCCGGCACCCGCAGGTACTCTTCGGGCGTCCCCCGAAACGGAGAAGGAGCCCTCATGGCCACCGAGATCGACCTCGCCCCTGCGCCCACTCACGGTGGCTGCGGATGTGGCTGCGGCACGGCCGCCTCCACCCCGGAGCTCGTGGTGAGCGCCCTGCCGAAGGTCATCCGGCACGCCGCCATCATCGGTGGGCTCACCAGCATGAAGGCCGGCGAGAAGCTCGTCCTCGTCGTCAGCCACGATCCCCTGCCACTGCTCTCCCAGCTCGACCGGGTCGCCCCGGACGCCTTCGACCTGGTGTACCTCGAGCGCGGCCCGGAGACCTTCCGCCTGGAGTTCACCAAGCGCTGACCGGCCTGTCCCGCGCCTCCTGTCGGTGCGGACTGAGAGGCTGGAGTTGTGAATCAGGCAGGTCCGTCGCGCGCCCCGGCGCGACCGGCCCCCGTCCGCAACGGCAACGCGAGCACCGCGAACAGCCGTGATGGCGGTGCCCGCGGCGGCAGCCGCCGTTCGACCGCCCCTTCCACAGGCGGTCCCCGTCGCTCGCCGGGTCGTCCCCGGGCTACTGGGACCGCACCGCGGCGCAGCGTGCGCTGGCTGCTGGTCTCCGCGGCCGTCTGCGCGGCGCCTGGAGTCCTGCTCCTGCTGGTCCACCTCGTTCCGGAGGTGCAGACGGCGCATCCCGGTCTGGCAACGGCCGCGGCCTTCGCACCCTTCGGCGTGCTCGCATGGGCCGCCGCGTTGGTGTTCGCCCTGCTGGGTGCCAGAGGCAGGAGCCGCCTGATCGCAGCCCCGCTCGCGCTCGGCCTGACCTGGCACGCCGCGGTGCTCGCTCCCTACTTCCCGGGGCGGACGGCGACCGCGGCGGGCGATTCGCGCGTCGAGGTACTGGCCCTGAATCTGGACGGCGGCCGCGCCGACCTCGTCCAGCTCGCTGACACTGTGGCCGGCGCCACGCCGGACCTGCTCGTGCTCACCGAGGTGACCCGCTCGAACGCCGCGGCTTTCGCACGCAAGCCGTGGGCACGGGCATTCCCCTACCGTTCCGGCACCGCCGGCAGCGACGCCGGAACGGCAGCCGGCGCGGACGACGTGCGCGGGACCATGGTGCTGTCGCGTCATCCGCTGACCGATCTGGGCCACACGACCGACACGCAGGCGAGCAGTATCGCGCTGCGGGTCGCGCTCAAGGGGCATCCGTTCACGCTGGTCGCCGCGCATCCGGCGGGGCCCGACTGTGGCATCGCATGCTGGCTGCAGGAATCGGACGCCCTGACTCGGCTCGCGCTCGCCCACAGCTCCGAGCCACTGCTGGTCGCCGGCGATCTGAACGCGACCCGGGAACAGCTCACGCTGCGGGTGCTGTCCGCGAAAGCAGGGCTGCACGACAGCGCGTCCGGCAGCGGCTGGCAGCCGACCTATCCGGCCAACTCGTGGCTACCGCCCCTGCTCGCGGTGGACCACGTGCTGGCCTCGCGGCAGTTCAGCACGGCCGGCTACCGGACCGTCCGGGTCGCCGGGACCGATCATCTGGGGGTGCTGGCGAGTCTGGTTGTCAGCTAGCGGGATCTCGACAGGTTCGATCAGCGGTTTGGGGGTTCGATCAGCGGTTTGGGTGGGCTCGATCAGCGGGTGCACCCTTCGTGACGGTCGCAGGGCGACCTCCTCAGCTCGAATCCTCCGAAATCGCTCGTCGAGCTTGTCGAGACGCGCTCGATCGGCGGATCCAGGCTCGCGGAGCGGGTGCCGCGGGCGTTCAGGCGGGGACGATGCTGACCAGCTTCGGGGCGCGGACGATCACCTGGCGGATCTCGCGGCCGTCCAGGGCGCGCCGGACGCCCGGATCGGCCAGGGCCACCTCGGTGAGCTCCGCTTCGGTGATCGAGGGCGGTACGTCCAGCTTGGCGCGCACCTTGCCCTGCACCTGCACGACGCAGGTCACCGACTCGGCGAGCAGCAGCGCGGGGTCGACGACCGGCCAGGACGCGTTCGCCACCGACGGCGCGTGGCCGAGCAGCTCCCACATCTCCTCCGCGACGTAGGGCGCCACCGTGCTCAGCGCGATCGCCACCGCCTCCACGGCCTCGCGAACGGCCGGATCGGCCGGACCCGCCCCGCTGTCGATCACCTTGCGGGCGGCGTTCACCAGCTCCATGATCCGGGCGACGGCCACGTTGAACCGGTGCGAGTCCAGCGACTCGGTGATCTCCGCGACTGCCTTGTGCGTGGCGCGCCGCAGCCCCAGGTCACCGGACGACGGGTCGGTGCCCACCGGGCTCGCCACGTCCTGCGCGAGACGGTAGGCCCGCTGCAGGAACTTCAACGACGAGCCCGGGGACATGTCGGCCCAGTCGATGTCGTCCTCCGGCGGACCGGCGAACACGACCGTGGTACGGATCGCGTCCACGCCGTAGGTGTCGATCTGCAGGCCCAGATCCACCCCGTTGCCCAGCGACTTGCTCATCGCCTTGCCCTGGTTGATCACCTGGCCCTGGTTCATCAGCCGCAGGAACGGCTCGGGGAAGTCGACCAGCCCCAGATCCTGGAGCACCTTGGTGAAGAACCGGCTGTACAGCAGGTGCAGGATGGCGTGCTCGACCCCGCCGACGTACTGCGCGATCGGCATCCACTTGGCCACCTCGGCCGGGTCGAACGGCCCCTCGGTGTAGCGCGGGGAGCAGTAGCGGAAGTAGTACCAGGACGAGTCGACGAACGTGTCCATGGTGTCGGTGTCCCGCATCGCCGGGCCGCCGCACGCCGGACACTTCGTGCGCACCCAGTCGGTGGCCGAGGCCAGTGGGCTGGTGCCCTTCGGCTGCAGGGCGGCGCCGCGCAGGTCGGGCAGCGTGACCGGCAACTGGTCGTCCGGCACCGGCACCTCGCCACACGCCGGGCAGTGCACGATCGGGATCGGGCAGCCCCAGAACCGCTGCCGGCTCAGCAGCCAGTCCCGCAGCCGGAAGGTGATCGCCGCCTCGCCGCGCCCCTCGGACGCCAGCCGCGCGGTGATCGCAGCGACGCCGGCCGCCTTGTCGGCGAGGCCCTCCAGCGCCGGCGAGTTCACGTAGGCACCGTCGCCGGGCGTGGCCACCCCGGTCTCGGCCGGGTCGGGCTGGCCGGTCTCCACGACCACGCGGACGGGCAGCCCGAACGCCTTCGCGAAGTCAAGGTCGCGCTGGTCGTGGGCGGGCACGGCCATCACCGCGCCGGTGCCGTACTCGGCCAGCACGTAGTCGGCCGCATAGACCGGCAGCCGCTCGCCGTTCACCGGGTTGATCGCGTGCACGCCCAGGAACACCCCGGTCTTCGGCCGTTCGGACGACTGCCGCTCGATCTCACTGACCCGCTTGGTGGCCTCCAGGTACTCCTCGAACGCCGCCCGCTGCTCGTCGGTGACGATCTCGGAAGCCAGCGGCGCCTCGGGCGCCACCACGAAGAAGGTCGCCCCGTACAGGGTGTCCGGACGGGTGGTGAACACCCGCACCGGCTCCTCGCGTCCCTCGATCTCGAAGTCGACCCACGCACCCTCGGAGCGGCCGATCCAGTTGCGCTGCATGGCCAGCACGCGATCGGGCCAGTTGCCCTCGATCAGGGCCATGTCGTCCAGCAGCCGCTGGGCGTAGTCGGTGATCTTGAAGTACCACTGGGTGAGCTTGCGCTTGGTGACCACCGCGCTGCACCGCTCGCAGAGCCCCTGGACAACCTGTTCGTTGGCCAGCACGGTCTGGTCGTTGGGGCACCAGTTGACGTAGCTGTCCTTGCGGTAGGCCAGCCCGCGTTCGTAGAAGCGCAGGAACAGCCACTGCGTCCACCGGTAGTACTCGGGGTCGGACGTGTGCAGCCGCCGGGACCAGTCCAGGCTCAGGCCGTACCGCTTGAACGAGCGGGCCTGCGTCTCGATGTTGGCGTACGTCCAGTCGGCCGGGTGCGCATCGCGGGCGATGGCGGCGTTCTCGGCCGGCAGGCCGAAGGAGTCCCAGCCGATCGGGTGCATCACGTCGTAGCCGCGCAGCCGCCAGTAGCGGGCGACCACGTCACCCATGACGAAGGCCTCCGCGTGGCCCATGTGCAGGTCGCCGGACGGGTAGGGGAACATGTCAAGCATGTAGCGACGCTCCCTCGAACCGTCGTCGAGCGGGGTGAAGGTGCCGTCCTGTTCCCAGAACCGCTGCCACTTCTCCTGTGCTGCGGCAGCGTCGTAGCTCCGGCGAACCTGTTCGGTGGTCACTTCGGTCTTTCTCCTTCGTTCTGCACGTGTCCCGCCACGGCATGAAAAAGCCCCTGCGCGCCGTCAGGCTCGCCAGGGGCCGCCGCGACCGCTCAAGCGGCCGCGGCTATCGAAGCAGCAGGAATGCGCTGTGCACCCTGTCATGCTATCGGATTCGCCTGCAGGCGGCTCTCCGTGGTTTCGGGTGCGGACCCACCTTTCCGGACGAGTACTCAGAATTGCGTATTCGACGGCCTCGAAGCGCCTCCCGGCGATCGGTAAGGACAGGCTTTCCTAGCTTGCGACTAGGGGTTTTACTGGGAACGATGGGTTCATGGCCGTTCTCCAGGACACCACGATCGTCGCCCAGCAATCGCTGTCGCAACGACTGAACTGGCTGCGCGCCGGCGTCCTGGGAGCGAACGACGGCATCGTCTCCACCGCCGGCCTGGTCGTCGGTGTCGCCGGGGCGACCACCGATTCGGTGGCGCTGCTGATCGCCGGGCTCGCCGGCATGGTGGCGGGGGCGCTCTCCATGGCCGGCGGCGAGTACGTGTCGGTGAGCAGCCAGCGGGACAGCGAGATCGCCGCGCTGCGCCAGCAGGAGGACGAGCTGGCCGCCGACCCGGACGGCAAGCTCCGCCAGCTCACCGCCCACTACGCCGAGCGGGGACTGTCCACAGAGCTCGCAGGGCGCGTCGCGGCCGAGCTCACCCAGCACGCCGCCCTCGACGCGCACGCCCGGGTGTTCCTGAACCTGGACGCCGACGAGCGGGTCTCCCCGGGCGCGGCGGCCCGGGCTTCGCTGTTCGCCTTCCTCGCCGGATCGGTCATCCCGCTGCTGGCGATGGTGACCACGCCGGCGGCCGTCCGGCTGCCGTTCACCGTGCTGGCCGTGCTCGTTGCGCTGGTCATCACCGGCTACGTCAGCGCCCGGCTGGGCGGTGCCCGGCCAGCGCGGCCGGTCGTCCGGAACGTCGTGGTCGGCAGTCTCGCCATGGGCATCACCTATCTCGTGGGCTGGCTGGTCGGCCAGCAGCTGTGAGGACGATCGCGAGGTCGTCCAGCAGCTTCGCCCGCATCGTGTCCCAGTGCCATGGCGGCACCACCTCGGAGTTCAGGACATCGAGCACAGCAGCGAGTGGAACGTACGGGTCGATCTTCAGCAGCTCCTCCAGGCAGACCACCTGCAAGGCGCCGCCTCCGGCCTGCCAGGCGGCCATGCCCACCAGGCCGAGGACCGTCGGCCGATAGCGGAGCAGACTGTGCCGCAGCACCTGCGTCCACAGCTCGACCTGCTGATCGGCGTTCTCCTGCGCCAGCGAACGCAGCACGGCGACCTGCCCGTCCGGCCGGACGGCGAGCAGCGCCAACCGCACACAGTCGGCGACCGGACAGTGGCCAGGCGTGCGCAACAGGCGACGCAGCAGTCGCCTGCGGCCACGCCTCCCCAGCTGCTCCAGCTCTGCCGCCCGCACCTCGAACTCGGCGAGCAGTCCGTCCAGTGCCGCGTCGGGCGGCCCCGCCAGCCCGGCGGCGAGATCGGTGCGGGACCGGCGGGCGGGCATGCCCAGCACCGTCGCCTGGGCCGCCGCCGCACTGACGTGCCCGGTGAGTTCGCCCACGGGACCGTCTCGCTGGTCGGCCCGCCACGACCGGCGACCCACCTGCAGCACCCTGCCGACGCCTCGCCGGCCGACGACGTCGGTACACCCCGACAGCACCGCCCAGGCGAGTTCATCGTCATCGGTGAAGGCGAGGAACCAGCCCTCGGCGGCAGGAAACCGGCCGAACATCCGGGCCAGCAGGCTGTCCAGGTTGCCGCCATCGGCCACAACGGCCAGGTCGACGCGGGCGGTCAGCCCGACCCGGCCCCCCTCGATCATCAGCACCACCAGGGACTCCTCGGGATGGAACCCCAGCAGGTAGGGCACCAGGCCGATCAGATCCTCGACGCTGTGCACGGCCAGGCGGGCCGGTTGTTCAGAGACGCTCACACCCTGCCATTGTCAGCAGCGGCCCGCCGATCCGGTCACCCGTCCACAGGCCACGTCCGGAGGGCCCGGTTGTCCACAGGTTTCCGCGGGCCGACGCCGGGTAGCCTTGTCCGCGATGACCCAGCAGCACGATCCAACCGAGCCCTTCCCCGACCGGCGGCCGGCTGAGCCTGCCGCGCCCCCGTCCGGCTGGGCGCCCGCTCCCCTGTCGACCGGTGACCGTCCGTCGTTCGGCGGCGATCCGTCGCCGCGTGCGGATGCGGGCACGCCGCTGGGCGGCCCGGCACTGCCGTCGGTGACCATCCAGGAGTTCGCCCCGCCGCGATCTCGGCTGCCCCTGCTGGTCGCCCTCGTCGCCGTGGTCGTCGCAGCCCTGATCTGGGCCGGCACCACGCTGCGTGCGCCGCAGCCCGTTCCTGCCGCCAGCCCCGCCGCGAGCCCGAGCGCCACACCGGCTGCCCCCGGCCTGCCGTTCGTCACCCCCGATCAGCGGGCCACCGGCCGCTGGGAGGTCATCCGCCATCAGTGGACGGACGCAGGACTCGAGGTGGAGATCCGGATCGCCGCGGATCGCGGACCGGTGACCTACGCCTTCGTCGCCTTCGGCAACAACGACGTGCAGGCGACCGACTCCGAGCCGGGCCTGCAGGGTCCCCAGTTCTCCGGAATGCCGATCCAGAGCGGCAACGAGGAGACCGGCTGGCTGTTCTTCCGCCTGAACCGTGGCCCGTCCACGATCATCCTCACCACGGCCGAGGGCAACCAGATGTCGGCGTTGCCGGTGGCGGCCTGACCCTCCCCGGTCACCTCGCACCCAGCCGCTAAGGTGAACCCGTGACGCCCCCGGATGCCGCGCTCGACATCGGCATCTTCACCGACGACTTCTACCCCGAGTCCGGCGGCGTCTCCCGGTCGATCCAGCTCCAGGTCGAGCAGCTCAGTCGCGCCGGCCACCGGGTGACCCTGTTCGCCCCGAAGGTGAAGTTCACCCCGCCCGCCGGCAGTGCCTGGGAAGGCCTGCCCTACTGGCGCATGCCGGGAACACCCAGCTTCCTGTGCTCCCTGCAGGCGCGGCCCGGACTGGCCGCCCGGATCGCCGCCGACCGCCACCTGGATGTCGTGCACTCCCAGAACGAGCGGGGCTCGATCTTCCTCGCCGCGCTCGTCGCCCGCGAACTCGGGGCGCCGCACGTGCACACGTTCCACTCCAACTACGCCGGCACCCACCTCACCACCCCGTTCGCCTCCGGTCTGAACTCGATCACCTACCTGGACTGGTCGGGACGATGGCTGCGCCGCGTCGCCGGCCGGCCCCCGATCGCTACGGCCGGATCCGCGGCCCTGGAGCCGGGCGAGCCCCGGCTGGCCGGCCGCGACTGGCGCAGTGTCGCGCGGCTGGCGTCCGCCGTGGACGCCTTCACCTCACCGGCGGGTTTCGTCGTGGACGCCACCGTGGCCGCGTCGGACGGTGAGCTGGCCGGGCGAGGCCACGTCGTCCCCTCCGGCGTCGCGGACGCCTTCACCAGGGCGGAGCGCAAGCGCCCCCGTGGGGAGGCCGTCCGGTTCCTCAGCTGTGGGCGCCTCGGTCCGGAGAAGCGCGTGGACGTGATCCTGGACGCCTTCGGCCGGCTCGGCCGCGACGACGCCGAACTGCATATCGTCGGCACCGGCTCGGCCGAGCGGTCGCTGCGCCAGCAGGCGTCCCGGATCGAGCACGGGACCGTCCGGTTCCTCGGCCATTTCGACGACGCGGACGCCATCGCCCGGGAGATCGCGGACGCCGACGTGTTCGTGCTGGCGTCCCACCGGTTCGACACCCAGGGCATGGTGCTGGCGGAAGCGGCGGCCACCGGTACGCCGATCCTCTACTGCGACGACCGGCTCAGCGTGGGGGTCAGCCCGGCCAATGCCCTGCTGACCGGCCCGGAGCCGGAGGCGCTGGCCGCCGGCATGGCCGAACTGGCGGACGCACCCGAGCGGCTGCTGGCGATGTCGGCGGCCTCCCGGGCGCTGGGCCGGCGGCTCACCGCCGAGGCCATGCGGGAGGCCTACGTCTCGGTCTACCGGCAGGCCATCGCCGCACGCACGGCCGCGGCCACCACCGTCTAGGCACCGGCGTCGCAAGGTGGACCGAGACCGTCGACGTCGGCGCTTTCAGTCCACCTTGTGGTGGCCGGGGAGATCGGCCGCATCGAGATCGGCGGGCGTGACGGCCGGCGGGTCCGGGTCACGCTGCGCGTCGGGGTGGTACTTCGACAGCACGACCACACCGGCCACCGCGACCGCGCCACTGATCGCCATGCCGAGCGCGTCGAGTGGGCCCAGCCGGACGCCCTCGCCCAGCACGGCGAGACCGAACGTGACCGCGACGATCGGGTCGGTGGTCGTCATCGAGCCGACGACGATCTCCGCCGGGCCGTTGGCGTAGCCCTGCTGCACCATCCAGCCGCCGACGACGTAGCAGATCAGCAGGAAGACCAGCACCGTCCAGAACAGCGGTCGCTGCAGGAAGTCGCCGATCCGGACGAGCTCGGCGACCGACTTCACCATCGCGGACGAGAGCCCGTAGAAGAACGACCCGCCCGAGGCCCACATCAGGCAGCGGCGCGACGGGGAGCCGAACCGGCCCAGATAGCCCAGCACACCGCCACAGGCGAACACGATCAGGCAGGCGACGACGATCCGCGTGGGCGGCAGCTCGGTGTCCGGCGCCGCGGTGGTGGCGGAGAACAGCGTGAACACCACGATCCCGAGGATGGTCAGGGCGACCGCTCCCCAGATCACCTTCGTGGGCCGGAAGTGGTGGATCTTCGCCGCGAGCAGCACCGCCCACGGCACGGCGAGGATGCCGACCGGCTGCACCACGGTGACCGGAGCCAGCATCAGGCCCACGATGTGCATGCTGGCGCCCAGGGCCACGGTGCCGAGGCCGAGCAGCCAGCGCGGGTTCTTCAGCAGGCCCAGCACCTGGCGCAGCCCCATCGAGCGGTTCTCGGCGCCCTTGTCGACAGTGCGGCTCACCGCGAGGTGCTGGATGGTGGATCCGCCGGCGAACAGGAAGGACGCCACCACGACGATGGCGATGGCCAGAGGGATGTTCTGCTCGAACAGCGAGAACCCCGGGGCGACCAGCGGGATCGGGTGCGTCATGCCGTCCTGTCCGTGAAGGGCGAAAGCCTGGATCCACCGAACGAGCGCGTCTCGACAAGCTCGACGAACGGTTCAGATGGAGCGGGGTAAGGCCGCCAGCCTAGCGGGTGGGGCCGGGTGCGCCGTCCACTCCGCCGCTCAGTGCTCCTCGGAGAAGCGGACGGCGGCCCGCAGCTGCGCCGCGATGCTGGAGCCGAGGTTCAGCGGCCAGCGGTGCATCACGTACTCCGTGGCCTCGTCGACGGTCAGCTGGCGGGTGGAGTTGCCGGACCGCACCCACAGCTCGGGCGCCGATCCCTTGGCCGGTCGCAGGTACACCGGACGCGGGGACGGCCGGCAGGTCACCCGGCACACGACGGTCTCGCCCTCGGGCGTCGGCACGGCGGGGAACTCGATGCCGACGGCCGTGGCCGCGGTCTGGCCGAGGCCGGTGGTGAGCAGGTCCCGCAGCCACAGTTCGTAGCGGTCGTGGTCGGGGCTCTTCAGCGTGGCCAGGTCAGGGTCGAGGCCCAGCGCACGGCCGGCGTCGTCCACGCCGATCACCAGCGTGCCGCCGTCGGCGTTCAGGAACGCGCACACGGTCTTGGCGACGATCTGCTCCATCCGCTCGTCCTTCGCCCCGGTGCGCAGGTTGATCCGCGCGGTCGACTTGAACTCGACCCGGTCCGACTCCCCCGCGGCCAGCAGCTCCGCCACCGTCTCCCGCTGCGGACGCTGGAAGTGCGCGGCCACCGCTCCGTAGGCGGCGATCCCGGCCACGGTCATGCCCAGGGCGAGCAGCACGGTCAGCGGACTCCAGAGCGAGACCGAGGGGTCGATCCAGCCGGCGAGCAGCAGTCCGACCGAGGTGCCGAGGATCGAGATGACCATGGACGTCGCGACGCCGAGCCTCGCCCGGCCACGCAGCAGCCAGCGGGCGAGCGAACCCAGCGCCCACGCCACCACCAGCACGGTCGGCAGCGCCGCCGCCACGGCCCACACCGGCACCCTGCCGAGAAACACCGCGCCCATCAGCCCTCCTGTCGTCCCGCCGTCCGGGAGTCCACGATCACCATCACCATTGCGATCAGCGCGGCCAGCACCGCGCCGGTCACCGTGGCCAGCGCCCGGTCGGCCGCGACGAGGCCGAGGTCCCCGGGCGTGCCGAGCAGTACGACGGACGGGGTGAGGAACAACACCTGCCGGGTGTAGTCGCCGCGCAAGGCGTAGGCCGTCATCAGCACGAGGCAGGCGGTCAGGGCCACCGCGATCGCCCACAGCGGCAGCAGCGCCGCCAGGAGAACGGCCAGCACGATACCGCCGAAGGTGCCCACCAGCCGCTCCCACGCCTTGGTGCGGGTCTGGTCGTCGAACGGGCGCAGCACGACGGTCAGGGTCAGTGCCACCCAGTAGCCGTGCGGCACATGGAGGGCGAGCACCAGATACGTGACCAGCCCGGCGGCCGCGGCCATGACCACGGCGTGGCGCTGCGCGCGATCGCGATCCAGGCCCGGCAGCGGCGTGGCCTTGGGTACCCGCGCCGCCACGAGCACGGCGATACCGCCGCCCAGCACCGCCCAGCCGGCCATCGCCGCGGGGTCGAAGTCGCCGGGAACGGCGACGAGCACGGACGCGGCGGTCGGCAGCCCGGCGAGCATGCCCTCGCCCGTCCGATTGACCGGCGCGACCGCGAGACAGCACAGCGCCACGAACGCCGCGGCGGCGAGCGGCTGGCCGCGCAGGGCCACCGCGACGCTCGCGACGAGACCGGCAGCCAGCACCAGGAGCCCGACGCGCCGCGCCGGCAGGGTGAGCGCAGGACGGAGCAGCACCACGTAGCCCATGCCGATGCCCAGGGCCGCCGGCACCCCGGCGAGCAGGTAGCCCCCGGCGAGCGGGATCAGCAGCAGGACGGAGAGCGCGGCGCTGAGCAGCAGCACCCGCCGCGGGATCCTCCAGCCGCGGGTCGTCCGGGAAGCCGACGGGGCCCGGTCCTGCCCAGCCGTCACCGGACCGTCGCCGTCATCGGCACCGTCGTCCCGGGCTCGACCCGGGAGCTCCGGTGTGACGGGCGGTGGGCTCACGTCAGGACTCTAGCGTCACCAGCCGCCGCCACCGCCGCCGCCGAAGCCGCCGCCACCGGAGAAGCCCGAGCCGCCGCTGCTGGCGGCCGTGGCCGACTGCAGCGAGCTGGACATCGTGCTCGCCAGGGAGTCCATCGACGACGCGAAGCTGGAGTAGCTGAACCCGTAGCCATAGCCGACGTACCAGCCTGTGGTGTCGAAGGCGTAGCGCCCCTGCGCCTCGAGCTCGGTGAACACCTTCGTCCAGCGCTCCGCGACGCCGAACATGATCGCGTAGGGCAAGTAGCGGGAGTACACGTCGATGCCCTCCTCGAACCGGATCTGATCGGCCTCGGCCGTGCGCAGATACAGCTCGAAACCACGGGTCTGCGCGAGGATGGCCGAGCCGGTGGCCGTCCGGGAACCGAACCGGTTGTTCAGCACCAGCACGGCCAGTCCGGTGATCACCCCGGCGAGCCCGACCAGGCCCCAGCCGACGAGGCCGAACAGAAGACCGAGGCCAAC
Organism: Propionicimonas sp.; assembly: GCF_029975155.1. Classification (GTDB taxonomy): domain Bacteria; phylum Actinomycetota; class Actinomycetes; order Propionibacteriales; family Propionibacteriaceae; genus Propionicimonas. Next base: position 22,821 of record NZ_JARKPQ010000163.1, read on the forward strand.
GCCCGAGGCCACGAGCAGAATGCCGGCGCCGAGCGCGAGCCCGCGGACCGTCGCGGGGTTCGCCGTGAACCACTTCAGTTCCGTGGCCACCCGCCGGTGCAGCCGCGCCTTGGTGTCGGTGATCACGCCGGCGTAGCTGCTCTCCTTGAGGTCGTCGGTGGTGACCTCGTCGCCCTGGGCGAACAGTTTGCCGAGCAGCGACCGCTCGTAGTCGACGAGCTGGTCGGGGGTGCCGAGCCGGGTGAAGGTCCAGTCCTTCTTGCCGGTCTGGGTGATCTTGAGATGCCCCCGGACGGCGAGGTCGATGATCGTCGCGGTCACGTCGCGGGTGTCGGCAGTCGCGTCCGTGAGCGTGCCCAGCTCGCCCGGACGCGCGCCCTGCGGCGGCGTGAACTGCACGGCGACCGGCACGTCCTGGGTCTGGTGGCCGACGGTCGTCTCCTGACCCGGCGCCGGCACGACACCGGGGGTGAGCCCCAGGTACACCTGGTCGCGGGCGCTGCGCCGGCTGCGGCGGAACACCGCGGCGAGACCGAGCGCGGAGAGAGCGGCGGTGACCCCACCGGTCAGCGGGGTGACCGGGAACATGTTGCCAATGTTGAACCGCTTCTCCAGCCGGGCGTCCGCGCCGGTGAACGTGCCCGCGGGGAAGCCGGCGACCACCTGCAGGCCGTCCCCGTCGCCGATGCCCTGTGCGGAGAACGTCGCCTCGGTGCCGGAGCTGTCCGCCTGGCACGGCAGGGCGAACGACGAGCCCTGGAAGCAGGCGACCCTCGTCACCGCGACCGGTCCGGTGACGGTCACGTGCGCGGCGTCGATGGGCACCTCCCAGCCCGGCCCGACGGCGTTCCAGTTCACCTCGTCGAGTCCGGACGTGGCCTGTCGCGGCGCGATCAGGCCGCGGACGGTGTAGCTCACCTGGTAGGTCTGGACCCCGGTGTAGGTGTACCCCTCACTGCCCACCCGGACCAGCAGGTTTCCGTCCTTCTCCTCGGTGCGCACCTCGGTGTTCGCGCCGCTGGGGCTGGTCACGTCGCCGATGCTCATGTCCAGCATCCGCCAGTGGTCGGGATCGTTGCCGATCTCCTGCCGCAACGGGAAGGTCAGGTACGGACCGTGCCCCTCCTCACTGCCGAAGTCGAATGCCAGCCTCAGTTGCACGGCGGTGGTGCCGGAGGAGTCGACGTTCGCGACCACGGTGTAGTCGGTGATTCGCCAGTCGTCGCCGTCCGCATGCGCGACGCCGGGAACGAATGCGAGCGGCCCCACCACGAACAGCAGGGCCAGCACAGCCATGCACAGCCGTTTCATGGCATCGAGCCTAATCGCCGCTCCAGGGAGTTCGCGCGACGGGATCGTCTTATCCGGGGGATCCCCGGGTCGCCCCCAGGTTCGTGCCGCGGGCATCCGGCCGGCCGACGCCGGGCGACCCTTCCGCGGCGGTGCTCGCTATCCTGACCCGAACGAGGAGGTGCGATGACCGGGCAGGCGGTGACCGCTGAACTGCTGGCCGTCGTCGTCGCGCTGGTGGACGGACGCCCGTCGGTGCTCACGCTCGGTGAACCGCCGCGGCTGCCGGCGGGTCCGCTGCTGGCCAGCCACCGGTCGCTGCAGGCCGCGACGCGCGCGTGGGTGGAGGAGCAGACGGGACGGCGGCTCGGCTACCTGGAGCAGCTCTACACCTTCGCCGACCTCGACCGGGACCGCGGTGGCCGGCGCATCTCGATCTCCTACCTGGGCCTGACCACCGCCGGCGAACCCGGCATCGGCGGCTGGACTGACTGGTACGACCTGTTCGGCTGGGAGGACCACCGCGGCCACACGTCCGCGACCGAGCCGCTGGTGGACCGCCTGCTCGCCTGGGCGGACGCCGACCCCGACCGGCGCGATGATCGCAGCCAGCGCGTGGCCGTCACCTTCGGGCTCTCGGCCAGGGCCTGGCAGCCCGAGTTGATCCTGCAGCGCTACGAACTGCTCTACGAGGCCGGCCTCGTCGCCGAGGCACCGGACGAGTGGCGCAGCCCGTCCGCCGACCTCGCCCCGGGCGGCCGCATGCTGGGGGACCACCGCCGCGCGCTGGCCACCGGCATCGCCCGGCTGCGGGCGAAGATCGGCTACCGCCCGGTGGTGTTCGAGCTGATGCCCTCGACGTTCACGCTGCGGCAGCTGCAGGACTGCGTGGAGGCGCTGTCGGGTCACGCCGTGCACACCCAGAACTTCCGCCGCCTGATCGAGCAGCAGGCGCTCGTCGAGGAGACCGGCGGCCTGCTGGAGACCGGCGGTCGTCCCGCCCGGCTCTACCGGTTCCGGCGCCAGGTGCTCCAGGAGCGCCACGTCGCCGGCACCAAACTGCCCACCGCGCGCGCCCGCTAACCCGTCCCCACCAACCACGCTCCCAGGCGCCCCCAGCCGCCCCCAGCTCACAGCGGCTGCCGAAACGTGCCCTGGCTGTCGAACCTTCGGCAGCCTCTGGCACTTTCGGCAGCTTCTGTGAGGTGGGAGCGTACGGCCGGACGGTCGGTGGACCGGTCGCCACTTTTGCTCAGATCGTGGAATACTTCCGGCAGCGCTTTTGCTCATCTGTAGCATAAGGGCTCGACGAAGGGACAACCGATGACCAGCACACTGCTCACCGCCGCCGATCTGTACGAGAAGGTCGCGCACGTCGTGCCGTCCGTCGAATGGGCCACCATGACCGAGGACGTGGACGCGATCCTGCGGCTCAAGCGCGAGCGCAACGCCGTGATCCTCGCCCACAACTACATGACGCCCGAGATCTTCCACGGCGTCGCCGACATCACCGGCGACTCCCTGGCCCTGGCCCGTGAGGCCGTGAACGTCGACGCGGACGTGATCGTGCTCGCCGGCGTCCACTTCATGGCCGAGACCGCGAAGCTGCTGAACCCGGCGAAGACCGTGCTGATCCCCGACCTGCGCTCCGGCTGCTCACTGGCCGAATCGATCACGGCCGACGACGTCCGGGCACTGCGGGCGGCACATCCCGGCGTCCCGGTGGTCACGTACGTGAACACGTCCGCCGCGGTGAAGGCCGAGTCGGACATCTGCTGCACGTCCGGGAACGCCGTCCGGGTGATCGAGAGCCTCGGCGTGCCGAAGGTGATCATGATCCCCGACCGGTTCCTGGCGGCGAACGTCGCCCGGCAGACCGGCGTCGAGGTGATCGTCCACCCCGGCGCGTGCGAGGTGCACGAGCGGTTCACCCCCGACGACATCCGGCAGGTGCGCGCCGACCACCCCGGCGTGACCGTGCTCGCCCACCCCGAGTGCCCGCCCGAGGTCGTGGACGAGGCCGACTTCGCCGGTTCGACCGCCCAGATGGTCTCCTTCGTGGACGCCCGGCGGCCGCTCGCCGTGGCCCTGATCACCGAGTGCTCGATGAGCGACAACGTCGCCCAGGCCTATCCCGACCTGGAGTTCATCCGGCCCTGCAACCTCTGCCCGCACATGAAGCGCAACACCCTCGGCGCGATCCGGCACGCGCTGGAGACCATGACCCACGAGGTGACGGTGCCGGACGACGTCGCCGACCGCGCGCGGCTGGCCGTCGAGCGGATGCTCGCGGTGGGGGTGGCGAAATGAGCCCTCGCCCCTTCGACAGGCTCGGAGCAGACCGGACTCAGGCAACGGTCACGGCCGGTTGCCCGGTCATCATCGGCGCGGGACTGGCGGGCCTGAGCGCGGCGATCGAGCTGAGCCCGCTGCCCTGTGTGGTGCTCAGCGCCGGCGCGGTCAGCACCGGAACCTCGACCGGCTGGGCCCAGGGCGGCGTGGCTGCCGCGGTCGGGGCGGACGACGATCCGGCCCTGCACACCGCCGACACCCTCGCCGCCGGCGCCGGCCTGTGCGACCCGGAGGTCGTCGCAGCCGTCACCGCCGCCGGCCCCGGGGCGATCGAGTGGCTGTCCGGCCTGGGCGCCGAGTTCGACCGGGCCGCGGACGGGACGCTGCGGCTCGGCCTCGAAGGCGCGCACAGCCGGCGACGGATCGTCCATGCGCACGGCGACCGTACCGGCGCCGAACTGCTGGAGACCGTGGTGGACGCGGCCCGGCGGCTGCCGTCCGTCTCCCTGTGGGACCACTCCCCCGCCCGCGAGGTGCTGGCCGAGGGCGGACGGGTGACCGGCGTCCTCGTCGACACCCCGGACGGTCCGGTCGAGCTGCGCACGGACACCGTGCTGCTGGCGACCGGTGGCATCGGTGGGTTGTTCAGCCACACCACGAACCCGCTGTCCTCGCGCGGCCAGGGACTCGCGCTCGCCCACCGGGCCGGCGCCACGCTTCGCGACGTGGAGATGGTCCAGTTCCACCCGACCGCCCTCGATGTCGGCGTCGACCCGATGCCGCTGGTCAGCGAGGCCGTCCGCGGCGAGGGGGCGATCCTGGTCAACGAGCTCGGGCAGTGGGTGCTGCGCAACCCGCTGTCGGCGCGCGACGTGGTCTCCCGCGCCGAATGGGCGCAGCTGCAGGCCGGGCATCGCGTGTTCCTCGATGCCCGCAAGGACCCCGGCGAGCGGTTCGCGGAGCTGTTCGGATCGATCTACGCGACCGCGCGCGAGGCCGGCCTCGACCCGGCGAAGGACCTGCTCCCCGTCCGCCCCGCCGCCCATTACCACATGGGCGGCGTGCTGGTGGACCTGGCCGGGCGCACCACCGTCGAGGGCCTGTACGCCGCCGGCGAGGTGGCGTCCACGGGGCTGCACGGCGCGAACCGGCTCGCCAGCAACTCGCTGCTGGAGGCCGTGGTGTGCGGACGCTGGGTCGCCCGGCACTGGCGCGACCATCGCGTCGCCGCCGGCTCGCCGCCCCCGCCACGCACCTACGCCGACCCGCAGGCGTGGCGGCCCGACCCGGTCGTTGACTCGGCCCGTCGCATCGTCAGCGCGGCCGCCGGTGTGCTCCGCGACGCGGACGGGCTGCGGGCCGCCCTCACCGACCTGGAGCCGCTGCGCCACCACGACGCCGGACTCGTCGGCTCCCTGCTGGTCGAGGCCGCGCTGCGCCGCGAGGAGTCCCGCGGTGGCCACACCCGGCTGGACTTCCCGGAGACGTGGCCGGTCGCCGACCACATCCTGACGGCCCCCGCCACACCGCTGGTCGAGCCTGTCGACACCACCGCCGCGATCGCGAGCGTCCGATGAGGTCACTGCCGCGCATCGTCATCGAGCCGGTCGTCCGGGACGCGCTGCGGGAGGACCTCGGCCGCGCGGGCGATCTGACCACCGACGCGATCATCCCCGCGGACGCGCGCGCGACCGTCCGGCTGGTCTCCCGGGAGACCGGGGTGATCGCCGGCACGGACTGCGCCCGGCTCGCCTGGGAACTGGTCGATCCGCGGATCGAGGTCCGCGACCTGCTGCCGGACGGCAGCCGCGTCCAGCCCGGGACGGTGGTCGGCACCGCGTCCGGCCCCGCCCGCGGCCTGCTGACCGGTGAACGGGTGGCGCTGAACGTCCTCGGCCACCTGTCCGGCGTCGCCACGGGCACCGCGACCATCGCGGACGCGATCGCGCACACCCGGGCCAGGGTGGCCGACACCCGCAAGACCATCCCGGGGCTGCGAGCGCTGCAGAAGCACGCTGTGGTCGCCGGTGGCGGCAGCAACCACCGCTTCGGCCTCGACGACGCCGTCCTGATCAAGGACAACCACATCGCCGTGGCCGGCGGGGTGTCCGCGGCCCTGGCGGCCGTCCGGGAGCACGTCGGCCACCTCGTGAAGATCGAGGTGGAGGTCGACTCGCTGGATCAGCTGCGCGAACTGCTCCCACTCGGCGCGGACGCCGTCCTGCTCGACAACATGGCCCCCGACGTGCTGCGCGAAGCCGTGGCCGTCGTCGGCGGCCGGATGATCACCGAGGCGTCGGGACGGATCACCCCCGCCACCGCCGTCCCGATCGCCGAGGCCGGCGTGGACCTGATCTCCGTCGGCTGGCTCACCCACTCCGCTCGCGTCCTCGACATCGGCCTCGATCACGCCGACTCATGAATCCAGCCTTCCGGCGCCGTCCCACTGCGCGATCCTCACTCCGAATCGCTGGGTAGGACGTTTTCGCGCTCGCCATCCGGTTTGGCTACGGTGGCCCAATGAGCGCTGACACCGTGTCCGAACCGGCACCCGTCGACAACCCGACCCCGGCGGACGAGAGCCCGACCATGGAGCCGAGCCACATCGGCCCCGTGGCCAAGCCGACGCACCCGCTCGCGCTGGCTCCGGTGACCGCACCGCCGCATTCCGTCGACGGCTTCGTCCGCGAGTTCCTGCGCGAACTCAACACCGGCCAGGGCGTCGCGCTCTCCCGCGCCACCGTGAACGACCAGTACCTCGCGCTGGCCCGCACCGTCCGCCACTACCTGATGGCCCGGTGGCTGGAGACCCTGCGTCACAACCGGCAGTCGAAGGCCAAGTACGTGGGCTACCTCTCCGCGGAGTACCTGCTGGGCCGGCAGCTCGGCAACGCCCTGATGGCCACCGACCTCAACGAGGTGGCCGAGAAGGCGCTCGCGTCCTGCGGCCTCGACCTGGCCACGCTGCGCACGCAGGAGGTGGAGCCCGGGCTTGGCAACGGTGGCCTCGGCCGCCTGGCCGCCTGTTTCATCGACTCGCTGGCCACGATGAGCGTCCCGTGCATCGGCTACGGCATCCGCTACGAGTACGGCATCTTCCGGCAGACCTTCGTCGACGGTCGCCAGGTCGAGCAGCCCGACACCTGGCTCGCCCTCGGCGCCCCCTGGGAGTTCCCGCACCCGGAGGCGGCCGTCCAGGTCGATTTCGGCGGCTACACCGAGACCTACGACGACGAGGGGACGCAGCGCACCCGCTGGGTGCCGGCCTGGAACGTGCTCGGCATCCCCTACAACTACATGGTCCCCGGCTACCAGAACGGACGGGTGAACACGCTGCGGCTGTGGAGCGCGCAGGCGACCAAGGCGTTCGACCTGTCGATCTTCAACGCCGGCGACTACGCCGAGGCCGTCCGCGCGCAGACGTTCGCGGAGAACATCACCAAGGTGCTCTACCCCGAGGACTCCACGCCGCAGGGCAAGGAGCTGCGGCTGCAGCAGCAGTACTTCTTCGTAGCCTGCTCGATCCGCGACTTCATCGAGCAGATGGTCGAGGAGGACTTCGACCTGCACCAGCTGCCCGAGCGGATCCACTTCCAGCTGAACGACACCCACCCGGTGATCGCCGTCCCGGAGCTGATGCGGATCCTCGTCGACGAGAAGAAGTGGGAGTGGGACGAGGCCTGGGACGTCACCAGCCGGTGCTTCGCCTACACCTGTCACACCCTGCTGCCGGAGGCCCTGGAGACCTGGTCCACCGACCTGCTGGGACGGCTGCTGCCGCGGCACCTCGAGATCATCTACCGGATCAACGACGAGTTCCTCGAGCAGGTGCGTGCCGCCTACCCCGAGGACGAGCTGCGCGCCCGCCGGATGTCGATCATCGCCGACTACCCCGAGCGCTCCGTGCGGATGGCCTACCTGGCCACCGTCGCCGGGACCAAGGTGAACGGCGTGGCAGCCCTGCACTCGCAACTGCTGGCCGAGAAGGTGCTGCCGGACTTCTCCAGCTACTGGCCGGACAAGTTCACCAACGTCACCAACGGCGTCACCCCGCGCCGGTTCGTGCGGATGGCCAACCCGTTCCTGTCGGAACTGATCACCGACACGGTCGGTCCGGGCTGGGTGACCGACCTGGAGCGGCTGAACGAGCTGGAGCCGTACGCCGAGGACGAGGACTTCCGGCGCGCGTTCCGGCGCACGAAGGACCTGAACAAGACCCGGCTCTACGACCTGCTGCGCCGCCGTGACGGCGTGGACCTGCCCGAAGGCCACCTGCTCGACGTGATGGTCAAGCGCCTGCACGAGTACAAGCGGCAGACCCTCAAGCTGCTGCACGTGGTGACGCTGTACGACCAGATCATCTCCGGACGGGTCGACCCGGCCACGATCCTGCCCCGCACCGTGGTGTTCGGCGCCAAGGCCGCCCCCGGCTACCGGATGGCGAAGGAGATCATCTACCTGATCAACTCCGTCGCCGCGACGATCAACGCCGACAAGCGCCTGGACGGACGGCTGAGCCTGGCCTTCCCGGCGAACTACAACGTGACGCTGGCGGAGAAGCTGATCCCCGCCGCCGACCTGTCCGAGCAGATCTCGCTGGCCGGCATGGAGGCCTCCGGGACCGGCAACATGAAGTTCGCCCTGAACGGCGCGCTGACCATCGGGACCGACGACGGCGCCAACGTCGAGATCCGCGAACTGGTCGGCGACGAGAACTTCTTCCTGTTCGGCATGACCGAGCCCGAGGTGGCCGAACTGCAGGCGTCCGGCTACCAGCCGTCGACCTACTACGAGGAGAACCCCGACCTGAAGTCGGCGATCGACCTGATCTCGTCCGGCGCCTTCAGCGACGGCGATCGGAACGCGTTCGAGCCCGTGGTCTCCAACCTGCTCTACCAGGACCGGTTCATGGCCCTCGCCGACTACCAGGCCTACATCGACGCCCAGACAAGGGTGGAGAAGGCGTACGTGAACAAGGAGGCGTGGACGAAGTCCGCGATCCGCAACATCGCCCGCTGCGGCTTCTTCTCCTCCGACCGCTCGATGCGCGACTACCTCACCCGTATCTGGGGAGCCACCCCCGACCGCTGACTCCGAACCACCGGGGACAGGTCCCGTTCCCGTTCAGCAGACCTGAACGGGAATGGGACCTGTCCCCGTTTGCCAGGGCGGACGGGGATCTCAGGGCAGCGGGACGGCGAACAGGCGGTCGTCGCCGTCGCGAGGGGTGCCGCGAGCGGTGTTGTTGGTGAGCACCAGCAGCTCGTCGCCGACGATGGCCACGTCGCGGATCCGGCCGTAGCCGTCGAGGAACACCTCGGGGTCCGACATGCCCTCGCCTTCGCGGGACGTCCGCCACACCCGCTCGCCACGGAGGGCGGCGAGGTAGACCACACCGTCAGGGTCGACGGCGATGCCGCTGGGCGAGGCCTCGGACGTCCGCCAGACGAGTTCAGGCGCGGTGATCCCGGCGGCCTCCGTCTCGCCCTCGGTCTGCGGCCAGCCGTAGTTCGCGCCGGGGGTGATCACGTTGAGTTCGTCCCAGGTGTTCTGGCCGAACTCGCTGGCGTACATCGTGCCCGCGGCGTCCCAGCCGAAGCCCTGCACGTTGCGGTGGCCGTAGCTGTACACGGCGTTGCCGAACGGGTTGTCCCGCGGGACGGATCCGTCCGCCTCCACGCGGAGGAGCTTCCCGCCGAGCGACGACCGGTCCTGCGACAGCTCGCTATGGCCGGCGTCACCGGTGCCGATATACAGCCTGCCGTCCGGACCGAACCGGAGCCGTCCGCCGTTGTGGTTCCCCGCCTTGGGTATGCCGGTCACGATCGGGGTCGGGTCGCTGAGTCCCGTGTCCGCGTAGCGGTAGCGCACCACCCGGTTGTCCTGTACTGCGGTGTAGTACAGATAGGCGAACTGGTCCTGAGCGAACGCCGGGGACAGCGCGATGCCGAGCAGGCCACCCTCCCCGTCCGGCGCCACCCCGTCCACGGTCGCGACCACCGCGGGCGCACCACCGTCCACACCGATCCGGACGAGCTCCGCCCGGTCCCGCAGCGTCACCAGGTAGCTCCCATCGGGGAGGACGGCGAGATCCCAGGGCACGTCCAGTCCGGTCGCCAGCGTGCGAGGCCCGGCCGTCCCACGCGACGTCACACCGCCGGACGGGACGCTCGCGGCGTCCCCTGGCGGTGCCGTCGGACGCGGCGGAGCCGGCGTGCAGCCGGCCAGGGCAACGACCAGGACCGCAGCGAGGGCGGCAACGCGGCTCATCGCTCCAGTGTCGTCGCCGGCCCCAAACCCACCCTCAGGCCAGCGCGCGGTTGCGCTCCTCCGGCAGCAGCAGCGCGGCCCCCGCGGCGAACAGGAACGCCGCGCCGAACACCACGAACACCAGCGGCATGCCGCCCCAGCCCAGCAGCAGCGGCACGCTCAGCGGGGCGAGGATCGACGCGATCCGGCCGAAGGCGGCCGCCGCTCCCGTCCCGGTGCCCCGGACGCCGGTCGGGTACACCTCGGGCCCGATCGCGTACAGGGCACCCCAGGCGCCCAGGTTGAAGAACGACAGCGCGCAGCCGGCGACGATCACCCACGTCACGCTGGTCGCGAAGCCGAAGGCCGCCGCGGCGACCGCGGAGCCGGCGAGGAAGGTGGCGAGCGTCGGCCGCCGTCCCCACTTCTCCACCAGGTAGGCAGCAGCGACGTAGCCGGGCAGCTGGGCGACCGTGATGATCACGGTGTACTCGAACGACTTGACCAGGTCGAAACCCTGGCCCAGCAGCAGGGTCGGCAGCCACGTGAACGCCCCGTAGTAGGACAGGTTGATCCCGAACCAGACCGCCCACAGCGCCGCGGTGCGCCGCCGGTACTGCCGGGACCAGATCGACAGCTCCGCGGGCGTCGCGGACGGCGGGACGTCCGGACTCGGCACGGGCTCGACCCCGGCAGCCCGCTCGAAGTCGACCACCGCGGCCTCTGCCTCGGCGAACCGGCCCCTCAGCTCGAGGAAGCGGACGGATTCCGGCAGACCCCAGCGCACCACGGCGGCGTACGCGGTCGGGATGACCCCGATCGCCAGCGCCCACCGCCAGCCTTCGGCCACGTTCGGGATGACCTGGTAGCCGATCAGGGCCGCCGCCAGCCAGCCGACGGCCCAGAAGGCCTCCAGCGCCACCACCATGCGACCGCGGATCCGCCGCGGCGCGAACTCGCTCACCAGCGTCGACGCCACGGGCAACTCCGCGCCGAGGCCCAGTCCGACCAGGAACCGCAGGGCGATCAGCATGGCCACGCCGGTGGCCAGCGCAGACGCTCCGGTGGCGACGCCGTACACGAGCAGGGTGATCGCGAACACCTGCCGGCGGCCGATCCGGTCGGCGAGCAGGCCGCCGAGGGTGGCGCCGAGCGCCATGCCCACGAAGCCGATGGACGCGATCCACGACAGCGTGGTCTTGTCGAGCTGCCACTCCACGGTCAGCGCCGCCATCACGAAGGCGATCAGGCCCACGTCCATGGCGTCCAGCGCCCAGCCGACCCCAGATCCGACAAGCAGTTTCGTGTGCTTGCGTGTGAACGGCAGCCGGTCAAGGCGCTGCGCGCGCGTCAGTTGGGTGTCCGCCACTCCTCTGCCTTCCTTCGGCCTCGCGCATCGTAGCGGCTCAGGCCGGGGCACCTGCCGACGTCTGATCCTGCGCCGGGCTGGCCGCGGTGTCCGACCCCGACGCCGAGACGTCGGTCGCGCCGGGCGCTGAAGTGGGAGGGGACGGCGAACCGTCCGTCGTGGTCGGACCGGGTGTCGCCGACCCCGTGCGCGGCGTAGGCGTGCCCGGCGTCGGCGTCGGGGAACCCGCGGACGGCGTCGGGGTCGGCGAGGTGGTGGACGGCGTCGGCGTGGGCGAGGTGGTGCGCACCGTCGGGGTGGGCGTCGCCCGCCGGGTCGGTGACGCGGTCGCCGTGGGCGAGGGAAGCCCGGACGGCATCGGGCTGCCCACCCGGCGGCTCAACCCCGCCTTCGACTCGTCGCCGGTCAGGAACCGCATCGGGTCGACGTATGCGCCGTCCAGGATCACCTCGAAGTGCAGGTGACAGGCCGTGGACCGGCCCGTGGAGCCGACCCGTCCGACGACCGCTCCCTGCTGCACGGTCTGGCCGACGACCACGTCGATCTGGCTGAGGTGGTTGTAGGTGGTGGCGAAATCGTGGCCCGCGCGGTCGGCGTGCCGCAGGATGATCCGGTTGCCGTAGCCGCCCGCCCAGCCGGCCGACTGCACGGTCCCGTCGAGGGAGGCGTGGACGGGGTCGCCGCAGGGCTGGCCGAGGTCCACGCCGTCGTGCCAGCGCTGCTGATGGGTGAACGGGTCGCTGCGATAGCCGAAGCCGGTGGACGGAGTGTGGTCGCTCACCGGCCAGCCGATCAGGCCGCCCGCCGCCGGATCAGCCGCCGCGGTCATCACCCCGGCCGGGTCGGTGAGCAGGTCGTCCGCGTCGCCGGCGTCCGCACTGATCGTCCCCCCGATCAACCCGGGCGGCGGAAGCAGAGCGGCAGCAGCCACCGGCCCTGTCTCCCCGAGGCCGGGAGCAGCCGCGGACGGCACCGGCAGCACCACGTAGGTCAGGCACCCGCCGACCACGGCGAGCACTGCCACGGCGACCGTGTGCACCAGCGGTCGGGGCACTCGGGCCGGCGCACCGTGGCGCGCCGGCTCGGCGGCATCGGTCGCCCGGCGCGCAGCAGCACGACCGGCGACGCCGTCTGGGCCAGACCGGCCGGACGCGTGCCGTGGAGTGCTGGTGCTGGCACGTCTCGGCTGCACGAGCTCCCCCTCTCGCGACCTTCCCATGATCACCCCGCGCGCGGGACGGCGGAAGGCCGACCGAAGGACCTTGCGCAATTCTCAGGTTCGGCCCGGCGGTCACAGCCTCGCGGCGAGCCCGGGTTCCTTTCGAGAGAGAGGCCCGAAGCGGGCAGGGGTGGGACGGACGCGGTTCAGCCGCGACAGCCGTCGCTGACCACGCGGCCGAAATCGACCTCGAGTCGGCGCCACAGGCCCTGCATGTTCGTTCTCTCCTCGTTCTGCCCTGATCCACCAGACCGTTCAGCCTGATCCACCAGACCGTTCGTCGAGCTTGTCGAGACGCACTCGATCGGTGGATCCAGGTTCAGCCACCCGCTCCGATCATCCCGCCGGAGCGCCCGTGCCGCTAGACCAGCGCTGCATCCAGCTCGATGGTGGTGCCGGTCAGCGCCGCGGAGACCGGGCAGCCGGTCTTGGCGTCGTTGGCCAGGGAGGCGAAGTCCTCGTCGGAGATGCCGGGAACGGAGGCGCGCACGGTGAGCAGGATGCCGGTGATGCCCTTGCCCGGCACGAACGTCACATCGGCCTTCGTGTCGAGGGAGGCGGGCGGCGTGCCGTGGCCGGCGAGCGCGTGGGACAGCGCCATCGAGTAGCAGGTGGAATGGGCGGCGGCGATGAACTCCTCCGGAGTGGTCTTGCTGCCGGGGGCCTCGCCGGCGCGGGACCGCCAGTCGACCTCGACACTGCCGAGGCTCGAGCTGAGGAATTCGACCTCACCCTTGCCGTCGACGAGCGAGCCTTCCCAGTGGGCCTGCGCGGAGCTGATGGTCATGGAGTCTGCCTTTCGGTGGTCGGGGTCCGATGAGCTGTTACCACGCCCCAACGGCGGCCAAACCGCGGCTATTCCGGAGCGCCCGGTAGTCTCGCTGGATGGGCCACGATCTCGTCCCCGATGACCCGGCGGACGCAACGTCGCCGTCCGTTCGGGCAGCCGTGCCGACGACGGCGGCTCTCGTGGTGACCGGCCTGGTCGGAGGCGTGGTGTTCGCCGCGCTGATGACCGGGGCGGCGTGGGTGTACGACGCGGTGACCGAGGCGGACGGCGTGGCCGGCCTGGACCGTCCCGTCCTCGACTGGGCGATCGGCCTGCGCACGCCGGCCTCGGAAGCGTGGGTGACCGCGTTCACGAACCTGGGTCGCACGCTGCCGATGGTGGTGATCGGCGTCACCCTGATGGTCTCGCTCTACCTGACGTACCGTCGCCGGACGGTCCTCGTGCTGAGTCTGACCGCGGCCGCCGGCGGGGTGTCGTTCACCATCGTGGCGAAGGCCCTGGTGGGACGCAGCCGTCCGCCGCTCGCCGACGCCGTGCCGCCATACGAGGACAGCTTCTCCTTCCCCTCGGGCCACACGCTCAACAGCACCGTGGTGGCCGGCATCCTGGCGTACCTGGTGGTCTGGCTGGTGGCGCGGACGTGGCTGCGCGTGGCTGCCGTGCTGGGCGCGCTGCTGTGGGCGGGCGCGATGGGCCTGAGCCGGGTCTTCCTCGGCCACCACTGGCTGACCGACGTGATCTTCGCCTGGCTCTTCGGCCTCGCCTGGCTCGCCCT
>NZ_JARKPQ010000366.1 GCF_029975155.1 Propionicimonas sp.
CTAAGACCGTGGGGCTGGCCCTGACCTATGCCGGGCGCGGAGGCATCCACCCGCTCGAGAACGTCGACTGTGACAATCTGCGTCCTGGATTGCGGCGCTGGGTAGCCGTGAACACGGCGACTGGCGAGCGCTCGATCTGGAAGGAAGCGTGGATGAACGTCCACCATGACGGCTCCGTGATGGTCGCCGCGGCTGTCGGTGGGCATCGCATGAGCAGCGACGGTTACTTCGAGGGTTGGCAGGTGGAGTCTGCCGCCATCGAGTGCGCCATCGCCGATCTGCTGGCGCTTGCGAGGACAACAGCAGAGACGACCGGCAACGACGAGTACGACGTGCGCCTTGGGATCGAATGGTCCGGCGAGCAGCCGTTGACGATCCTGACCAAGGACAGCTTCGGCTACGCCTACGACGGCGTTTCGGTCCCGCTGCACCGCTACACCCCGGTAGAGACCACCATCAACGCCGTCGAGCCCCCGCTTGACTTCTTCTGGCACGTTCACGACTTCGCGCTGGACTGCGTGAATCAAGGCGGGGTCTCCAATGTGCTGATGATCCAGCCACCGGCCCGCGACGAGTCGGAGTAGTCCGGCTTTCCCGCAAGCGTCGCACCGAGCCGGATTTGTTTCGGCTCGGTGCGGCGCGCGGTTTCAGCCTCTCTTCCTAGGCGGCAGGGCGGACGGCCACGGGTTCCAGCGCCCAGTCCCGAACGCCCCTGCGCTCGACGAAGCGCCACTCCGCGCGGCACTTGTCGCAGGCGATCCACACATCGTGCTCACGGAAGCCGGGGATATTGTCGTGATCCTCGATGATCTTCCCGTCGCCGCAGGGGCACCGGTACTCGTGGCGCTCCGTCGTTCCTGCGCCTGCGCCCCACCCTTGATGTTCGGACGAATCCCTGCCGATCCGCTCGGTACGAACGGGGGCTGAGGATGGTTCTGTCCGCATCCATTCGGCGATCGAGGTGACCACGGCGTCGTAAGCCTCAGGCGAGTGTGAGACTTCGTGGAAGCTCGCCAGGAGCTCGTCGGCGGTGTGGGCGACGCGGTGGTCGCTGTCGCGCACGCCTGCCGAGTAGTCGCCCGCGAGGTCGCCCACGACGTCGTTGCGGCCGACCTGCTGGATGAGCCAGTCGTGGAACGGAGCCGGCTCAATGACCGGTTCTGGCCGGACCCAGTTCTCGGTGATGAGTTCCCCGGCGGCTACCTGCGGGAGCGCGGCGCGCAGGTGCTCGTACCCGGCGGGACGGTAGTGGGTGGCCTGCGGCCGGGTCTGGCCGGTGCCGACCATCCGACGCACGTAGTTGTGCTCGCGCTCCGAGATGCCGATCAGGAGGTTCGGGCCGT
>NZ_JARKPQ010000201.1 GCF_029975155.1 Propionicimonas sp.
TGAGTCCGCAAAGCAGTATGCGGTAGTGTGATCGCTCGGTGCTGATCAATGAAGCATCGGTGCGGGCCTATAGCTCAGTCGGTTAGAGCGCTTCCCTGATAAGGAAGAGGTCACTGGTTCAAGTCCAGTTAGGCCCACCCAATCAAATGCCTTTTCACAAGGGCAAACGCTTCCGGCCCAACACGCTGGGGAACTTCTGGGGAACTTTGGCCTTCCTGGTGTGGCCTCGAATTTGAGCTGAGTCTCGACCTTGCCGCGTTCTGCTTGGCCGCAGTGCGGGCCCATCTCCCCCGTCATAGACCGCCCGCGACGCGCCTCAGTGCCCTATGCAGAGACGCCGCGAAACGCCTCCTCACCACCGGCCTTTGTCATCGCCCGGCATCTACGGCCGACGCCAGGCACGCCTGAGCAGGGTCAGGTGGGCCTGGCGTCCACAATGCGAGGCCCCCACTGCGATGACCCCGTTACGGCCCATACTGGTGCCAGCGTTCTCGACCCCCGCCCCCTCACCCCCTGGTCTCGCCGCCACAGTCGCTGCTGATCATTCCCGAGATAGCTGAGCAAGAGAACTCCGTTTACGGCTTGTTGTGTCTGAAGGATCAGACACGCGCGCTGATAGGAGCCTTGATGACGATCCGGAACTGGCGCTCTACGAGCCTGGTGCTTGCTGTGGCTGGCTCACTAGCCCTTGTCGGCTGCTCAGGCGGTTCCAACCCCGAGCCGACGCCGACTGTGACGTCCACTCCCAGTGCAACGCCGACTCCCACGCCGTCCTCAAGTCCGACCCCGACGCCCTCGTCGGCTGGCGAGAAGGCGGCGGCCGACGCCGTTGTCTCCTACATCCGGACGTACGACCGTCTGGGGGCCGACCCGGCGTCCGATCTTATCGAGCTGCTGAACGTGGCCCGTGGCGACGCGTTGGCGCAGGCGCAGTACAACCTCTCCTCGTACAGAGGCCAGGGATGGCGCGTGATGGGAGAACGCCTCCCGGTCTTCGTCGCATCAGTTCCTGGAAGCGACGCGAACGAGTGGTTCGTCACTATGTGCGTCGACGTCAGTCAGGTCGATGTTCTGGACTCGTCCGGTGTCTCGGTGAAGAACGTGGATGCCCCGGACAGGTTCGCCGCTGTGTACACCGCCAGCGCGGACCCGCAATCACGACAGTGGTTCGTTACCAAGGAGGAGACCACGGGGGCATGTTGAGGCTCGGCTCGATCCTTCTGACGGCGCTGTTCCTGGTCTTGGGCATGGCCCCTCCTGCTGCCGCTGACGTTGTTTGCCCGGACGGGAACCATATTGACCAACTGACGGCCAGCTGCGTCCTATCAGTGACCGTCGCTGGAACCGCCGCGCCTGGCGCTCAGCAGGGACTGCCTGCCGTCCTCGACAGCGGCGGAATTGTTTCGGCTTGCATGAATGACATTCAGAACGAGACGGTGCCGTGTGAGAGTGCTTCTGGGTGGTGGTCGAACGAGCGTCAGTGTTACGTGCAGCTGATGAATCCCCAGCCAGCGCCAGCTCACGTGCTGTGGGAGGGCAGGACCGACGGCGCGATCTATTTGTGCACGTACGACTACGGCTTCGCCGTGATGCCGTTGCCGTTCTGGTCTGACTCGATGCCTGCGGGTCCTGCCGCGCCGGTGGATCCGGCGGTGGTGGCCCAGACGATTGTGAACCAGATGGAGCTGCGGGCGATCACGATCGGGATGGTGCCCGAGGACTCGCCCGGCTCGATGGGTGTGGTGGGGCTGCCTGCGTGGATGTGGGTGGACGCCCCCTCGGAGCAGACGTTCGGGCCGATGACGCGCAGCGCCTCGTTGGGTGGGGTGTCGGTGACGGCTACCGCCCGGGTGACGAAGGTGTTGTGGGAGATGGGTGACGGTGGTGCGGTGACGTGCACGTCGCCTGGCACGCCCTTCTCGGATGGTCATGGTGGCCAGGAGTCTCCGGATTGCGGATACACGTACACCCGGCAGGGCACGTACACGATCCGCGCGACCAGCTATTGGAGCGTGGATTGGACGTCGACGTCGGGCCCGTCGGGTTCGATTTTCTTGCAGTTCACCCAGTCCCGGATTCTGCAGGTCGGTGAGATCCAGGTGGTCAGAACGTAGCGAAAGGCACAGAAGTGAAGACACCCACCCCCAACCTTGACGCGGCACCGCCGCGGTTCCGCAACCCAGGCCCGAGACCTGCGGCCACCCCTTCGAGCGACCAGACACCGGCTGGTGGGCTCACCGCGCCCCCTCGGTTGCATCGTCGACCCGCGATTGTCGGTGCGTCGATCGCGTTGGTGATCCTCGGCGCTTTCGTGTCGCTGTGGGCTTACACGAGCCTGGGCAGCGCCCAGGAGGTGGTCGCGGTGCGCCTGGATGTGGCCCGCGGTGAGGTGATCACTCGTGACGCGTTGCAGATAGTCCGGGTGGGTGTTGACCCGGCACTCCGTGTGATGCCCGGCAACGAACTTCTGGGGGTGATCGGCAAGCGGGCGAGCGCTGACCTGAAGGCCGGTCAGCTGCTGGTTCCCGGCGCGGTCACCGATGCGGTGGTGCCTGCGTTAGGCAGTTCACTGGTGGGCCTGTCGCTGGGTGCCGGCCA
Organism: Propionicimonas sp.; assembly: GCF_029975155.1. GTDB lineage: Bacteria > Actinomycetota > Actinomycetes > Propionibacteriales > Propionibacteriaceae > Propionicimonas. Next base: position 2,599 of record NZ_JARKPQ010000201.1, read on the forward strand.
GATCCCCGGTGAGATGTTGGGGGTCGGTGACGCCGTGCGGGTGGTGTCGACGCCGGGCCAGCAGGGTGATGTGACGACCGGTGATATCCGGGAGTTCCGCGGCGTGGTGACCACAGTGTCGCCGATGGACGCGTCCGGGAAGGTCGCGGTGGTCGTGGAGGTCCCGGCAGCTCAGGCCCCCGAGTTGGCTGCTCGTGCGGCTACCGGGAAGCTCGCGGTCGTCCTCGATTCTCGTGAGCGCTGATCATGGCTGTGATCGTGTTGGCGTCCGCTTCGGGGGCGCCGGGGGTCACCACGACCGCGTTGGGGCTGGCCATGACGTGGAGCCGTCCGGTGGTGTTGGTGGACGCAGACCCAGTGGGTGGCTCCGCGATTCTGGCCGGCTACTGCCGGGGTGCTCTCATCCACAACGACGCGACGGTGAACCTGGTGCTGGCGCACCGGGACGGGCGGTTGTCTGCCGCGCTGCCGAGCATGTTGATGGCGATCCCGGGCACCCAGGTGTCGTTGTTGCCCGGTGCGCGGTCGCATGGGCAGGCCGCCGGCCTGTCGGACGTTTGGGGCGCGTTGGCGTCGGAGTTGCGGGCACTGGAGGGGACCGGTCAGGACGTCATCGTCGATGCTGGCCGGTTGGGGATGATGCACTCTGCGGCCCCGCTGATCGCTGCGGCGGATCTGGGCTTGCTGGTGGTGCGCAGCGACCTTCCGTCGCTTGCGGCTGCCCGCCAGTGGGCGGAGGCGTGGTCGGTGGGGGTCGAGGACGGCAGTGGGGCGTCGTCCGGGGCCTGTCTGGTGGTCGGTGAGGGACGCCCGTACTCCGGGCGTGATGTGGCGGCACGCCACCGCGAGTTGGGGTGATTCGCCCCAGGCGACCGGGCCGGCATCGTCGAGGCCCTCGCCGCCCGGGAGCAGAACGCCGGGGTGAACGCGGACGTCCCGTGGGCGAACGCGGGGCCCAGCGGCGCCGACACGTCGGTGCGCCACTACAGCCACGACGCGTGGGACTCGATCTCTGCAACGATCACGTTGCCCGCCAAGGGTGCGGTGATGGGCGCGCTCGCCCCGATGCTGACTCCCAGCGACCCGGGAGAACGCCGCTGCCTGATGGTCGCGTTCCCCATCCTCACCCAGAGCATCGCCGAACGCACCGCAGACAACGCCGAGTTCGCCTCCGACATGGGCGGTGAACTGCGTCGCCGGGCCGGCATCAAACCCAAGGCCCGGCACCGCAACGAAGCCGCGAAAGCCCAAGGCATGGACGAACGCCTAGCCAGAGGCAACTCGCTGACCCGCCCCTACGCGGTGTGCACGGTCACCGTTCCGCGGACCGCCCCGATCGCCGAGTACGGACGCCGCCTCGACGCCGCCATCCGCGTCGCCGGGTTCGCCCCACTCCGGCTCGACCTCGCCCAAGACCGCGCGTTCGCCGCCTCCACCCTGCCGCTCGGGGTGTGCCTGACCAGGGACGGTGTCGCATGAAACGCGGCACCCGCAGCCGCGACGGCCGGGGCGTCGCCACCCTGCTCGCTGACTTCGGCCACGACCTGCCCAGGAACCCAGTCCAGGCCCCGAACCCCAGGGAAGCCCGGCTGTTCCGGCAGGCACCCCGGGCCGGCGCGAACCGTCCGGGACGCGGCTGGTCGCCAGCGGCCGCCCCGGTGTCGACGTGGCGGATGGCCTCCGACCAGGCGCCCGTGTTCTGGCCGTTCATCTCTGCCCCGGGTCTGCCGCCCACCGGCGCCCAGATGGGCATCGACTGCCTGTCCGGCGGATCGTTCTACGCCGACCCGCTCGGCTGGGTGATGTCCGACTCGGTGTCGGTGTCCAACCCGAACGTGATGTGCTTCGGCAAACCGGGCGGTGGCAAGTCGGCCACCAGCAAGGCGTTCCTGCTGCGGATGACTGACTTCGGCTACCGGGTGCTCATCCTCGGCGACCCGAAGGACGAGTACGAACCGATGTGCCGGGCCCTCGGCGTCGAACCGTTCACCATCGGTCACGGACTACCTGCGCGCATCAACCCGCTCGACTTCGGGCCGCTCGGCAAGGGGTGGGCCGACCTGCCAGCAGCTGAAGCCCAACGCCGCAGCGCCGTGGTCTTCCGGCGATGGCTGACCCTGGTGCGCGGCCTGGTCGGATCGCAACGCCTCGGCGAGCATCGGGTGCCGTTCGGGCCGACCGACGAGGTGGTCGTCAAGGCGGCCCTGTCCCACATCACTGGATACACCAGCGCCGCGACCCGCCTGAGCGAACCCACCATCCCGCTGTTGTGGCACGCCCTCGACCAACCGACCGACGAACTGATCACCGAATGCCGGTACCGCGACCGACGCCACTTCCTCGACGAGACCCGCCTGCTGCGCGACGCGCTCGGCCAACTCGTGTCCGGGGTCCTGTCGGGGCTGTTCGACGACCACACCACCATCAACGTCGACTGGACCGCACCGATCCAGTCGCTCAGCCTGTCACGGCTCCAGCCGTTGGGTGAGGACGCCGTCGGAATCGCTCTCACCTGCCTCAGCTCGTGGGGCCGGGCCATGCGCGAGGTTGCCGAACCCGGCGACCTGCGCATCACCGTCCGCGATGAGGCCTGGAAGCAACTACGCCTCGGCGTCGAGGCGGTCAAGAGCTTCGACGAAGACCTGCGACTGTCCCGCAAGGACGGCGAAGTGCAGTGGTCGGTGGCCCACAAACCGTCCGACCTGCTGTCCGCCGGAGACCAGGGCTCCCAGGCGGCCACCATCGCCAGAGACCTGCTGCACTTGGCCGACATCAAGATCCTGCACGGCCAGGACGACGGGGTCGCCGACGAACTGGAACACCTCCTCGGACTGGGGCCGATCGCCCGCGACATCATCACCGGCTGGGCCAGACAACGTCCCGGTCGCGCGCTGTGGGTCGTCGGCAGCCACACGTACAAGGTGCAAACCGTCCTGCACCCCATCGAACGCCAACTGACGTTCACGAACGCGGCCATCGAATCGGCTCTCTAGAAGTTCGCATGAATATTGACGGTTTTCGCACGAACTTGAGGGTCGTCGACACGGGCGGCCTGCGTGGTTGCTCATGTTCAGTTAACCCGATCGCCTTCTGTGGTGAGGTCGGGATGTTCGACTGTGTTGAGGTAGCGGGTCGCTCCGGAGATGGTGAGTCCGAACAGGTCGCAGATCCGGCGTACGTCGCCGCCGGTGGCGTGAATCTCGTGCAGGATGCGGTCCTCACGCAGCAGCTGTGGGCGCAGGGCGCTGTCCTTCCAGGGGTAGGTGGCGCCGACGGGCCTGATGCGGGGTGCGGTCTTGCGGTTGATGAGCAGGTACGGGTTGGCTGTTGCGGGCCAGGTCTGGTTGCGGTAGCCGAGCCAGGCGGCCAGCCGTGTTCGGACGGGGGCAGCGAGCGGGATGCTGCGGTCGCCGAGGGTGAGGCGTCCGTCGGCGATGTCGGTGATCCGCAGTCCGCGCAGCTGCTTGCTGGTCAGGGCGTGGAACCCGACCAGGGCGACGGCGAGCGCTACGGCGGGGTTCGCGGAATCGAGCTCTTGCCGGATCAGGGTGGTGTCCAGGGGCACCGGGATGTTGGTTTGAGGGGTTATCGACCGGATTCCGCGGGTCGGGTTGGTGAAGATCAGCTTGCGGGCCTTGAGGGTCGCAAAGAGGGTCTTGAGGCCGAGGTAGGCCACGCTGCGGCTCGGCCTGCCGATCGTGGCGAGCCCAGAGACGACCTGGTCGTGGGTGATCTCGGCGAAGGACTGGTGGCCGGCGTCGGCCCAGGCGTGGACGAACGGGGAGATGGCCCGGAGGTAGTTCGCGACGGTGGTGGGGTCTCGCGGGGCCTGGCGGGGGGCGTAGCGGGAGCCGCCGAGCAGGACGTGCATCCACAGGGTGAGGTGCTCGACCATGAGCGGCGGCAGGTCGCTGGTCTTGCTGGCGAAGTAGGCGTCGAGCCGGGTGGGGATGTCCTCGATGAGCAGGCTGGCCTCATTGAGCACCTCGATGGTCGAGGTGGTGGTGCCGCCGTAGTGGCGCAGCCCGATGACCTCGCTGGCGCGGATCTTCGCCTCGGGTGTGGGTCGCAGGGTTTGGAGCACCCTCAGGGAGTGGATCACGCTGAGGCGTTGCCGGGTACTCCAGCCGTAGCGGGCGGCGTGGTCGTTGACGATGGCTGCGCAGAAGCGGGTCAGGTCGCTGTCCTGGACCCGTGCGCGGACTTGGACGGCTGTGGGGTCGGGGTGGGCGTCGAACAGGGGGTCCTGCACCCACACCTGGTCGCTGAATCCGGTCTCGGCCGGGTATGTCTGGTAGTTGCGGAGCCGCTTCTTCCAGGCCGGCGTCGGTTCGGGTCGCGGGGCGGGGATGCGCTGGTAGACCAAGTTGGCGAAGAACAGCTGTTGGCCGTACTTGTTCGCTTCGGCGAGGTTGATGGCTTTGCCGGGTTCCTGGAGCAGGCGGGCCTGTTCGTAACACAGCCGGCAGGCACCCGATTCGCTGATCCACGAGGTGCGGCCGCAGTAGGGGCAGGGTCCTTCGGGGTAGAACCTTCGCCAGATTCGGCACGACCAGCAGGTTCGGTCGTGTTTGGGATACACGCCCCAGGCGAGGCAGCCCCTGCAGGAGTCGATGTGTTCGGGGCTGCGGGGGTGGCAGCTGCCGCACAGGCCCTGACTGAAGTAGTCGCCGATGGCGCCGCAGCTGCTGCACGGCGGTGGGGTGAACGGGCCGCCGGGCAGACAGTCGTAGCAGACGTCGACCCGGGGACGGGTCCATGCGGCCCGGTTGACCAGGCAGCGGCTGCACATGGGAGGCAGCCGCAGCGGCGCCTCCGAACCTGGTCGGGGCATGAGGATCGCCTCGGTGTTGGCGCGGGCTACAGCGGCGGCGCGGGCCGCGTCGTGGTGAGCCGAGGCGCTACGACTGTCTGGTGTCCGGCGGTGTGGTCTCCGTTCGCAGAGTCGGAACTCTTGGGCCGGCGGGCGGCGACCTTGTCCGGTTCGGTGGTCATCAGATCGTCGGGGGTGCAGTCCAGCACCGCGCAGAGCACGTCGAGCTCGTCCAGCCGCACGGTGGGTGGGGTGCTGGCCCACCACGAGGACATCTTCCCGGCGCTGATCTCGAGTCCAGCGTCAGCGAGCAGCCTGCGCATGTGGGCCGACTTCCAGATCCCTCGCTCGGCGGCCCTGAGCCTCAGGTTCCACTGCATTGGTTCATCCCTGCCTTCCGTTGGTCCTGCTGGGGGCGAAGCGTGTCACGACCCGCTGGTTGGCGTCGCGCCAGGCCCGCTCGACGTGGTCGCTGCGGACGTGGATATAGCCCGAAGTGGTGGACAGCCACTGGTGTCCGAGCAGTTCCTGCAACGCCTTGATATCCATGCCCGCGGCGTACAGCGAGGACGCGCAGTAATGCCGCAGCACGTGGGGTGTCATGCGCCCCGACCATGCGGGCAGCCACAGGTCGACGTGAATCGCCAGGCCGCGACGCAGGGCGTTGTCGTCGACCCGGCCGCAACGGACCAGTTCGCGGTCGAACCGTTCCGACGGCAGCAGCGGGGCGTCAGGGTCGGACCAGTCCGGTCCCCAACGGGGACGGACCTCGGCAAGCCACCAGTCCATCAACTGGTCGACACCGTTGATCGCCGGGACCAGCCGGGGACGGGGTCCGCGACCGCGGGAGCCCTTCCCGAAGCGGACGTGAATCTTGCCGAACCCGCCCAGGTCGGGCCGCCAGTCACGGATGTCCAGCATCAAGGTCTCGGTGATCCGCAACCCCGCCCGTCGCCAGAGCGATGCGGCGAAGTAGTCCCGGGCAGCCGGGAGGAACTTGCGTGCCTTCGACACCGAGTCACGCCAGCCGGCGAACAGAGCATCGACCTCCTCATCCGAGGGCGGCACGCGAACACTGCCCAACGAGTGCCCAGACTGCCGGTTGAACTCGTCAATCGGCTGCTGAACCAACACCCCGGTCGAACGGCGGATCACCCCCTCGTAGCGGGCGATCACGAACTCGTAGAACCCGGACAGCGCGTGGGCCTTGCCCGCCCGCGTCGACACTGCCAGCCCCATCCGGCGCTGCTCGGCCAAGAACCGGTCAGCGTCCACGCAGGTCGCCTCCCACAACGGTCCAGTCAACATCCGGGCGAACTCGATCACCACCGATCGCGTCGAGTGGATATGCCCATCGCTCAACCCTGCCGCAGCCATCGCCAACGCGTACTCGTCGACGATCTCCTGCTCGAAGTCTTCGACCGTCTGCGCGCTCGACAACCCCACCGTGGCGCCCCCACCCGGCAGCGCGACGAGAGTCATCACTCACCAACCTCAACAGGAGCGATCATGCGTCAATCCTACGGCAGAACCGTCACTCCCAGTGACGGATCGTCGAAAGAGCCGCCACCCTCAGGTCAACCGACGCCATCAGCCCAAACGCAGAATCCCGTCCCGAATCAGGTCAACGAACCTGAGTCATTAGAGACAGCGCGCTGACATGGACAAGACGCTCGGCGTGCTCGCCGGCTCCCTCGGGCTGCTGCTGATGGCCACCCCCCTCACCCTCGCCAGCGTCCTGACCACCGTGGTGGTGCCCGGCAACCTCGTCACGCAGCGGTGCGGCGGTGTCATGCCAGCGACCGGTGAGTGGCGGGTGCCGTTCGTCGACGTCGACTACACCATCACCTCACCGTTCGGGATGCGCGTCGACCCGGTCACCGGGGCGACAACGTCCCTGCACAACGGGGTCGACCTCGCCACCCCGCAAAGCAACGTGGTGGCCACCGCCTCTGGGCAGGTCACCTTCGCCGGCTGGGAACCCGGCTTCGGCAACCATGTGGTCATCGACCACGGTGGTGGCGTCACCACCCTGTACGGGCACCTGGCCTCCATCGACCCGGCCGTCACCGCCGGTGCGTCGGTCGGGGGCGGGCAGACGCTGGGGATCGAAGGAACGACCGGCTGGTCCACCGGAATCCACCTGCACTTCACCATCACCGTGGGCGGCGTCGACGTCGACCCGGTCGCGTTCATGCTCGAACGCGGCGCACCCCTCGACGGCCAACCCGTCGGGCCGACCAGCGTCGGTACCGTCCCGAGCATCCAGGAGGGCGGGGTCGGATTCGACCTGCCCCAACCCGAACAACGCCAGGACTCGCTGAACAACCCCGCCCTGCCCATCCCAGCCGACATCCAGCGCCTCTACGAGGCGGCGGCGACCGCCTACGGGCTGCCGTGGACGCTGCTCGCCGGGGTCGGCATGGAAGAGACCGCCCACGGACGCACCACCGCCACCTCCAGCGCCGGAGCGCAGGGGCTGATGCAGTTCATGACGGCAACGTTCGCCGCGTACGGCGTCGACGGGGACGGCGACGGCCACGCCGACATCACGAACCCCGCGGACAGCGTCCACTCGGCAGCGAACTACCTGGTGGCCTCGGGGGCCACCCGCGGGACGGACGGCGTCCGGGACGCGCTGTTCGCCTACAACCACGCCGACTGGTACGTCGGAGACGTCCTGTTCTACGCCCACACCTACGGCGGAGGCCAGGTGCTCGGCAGCCTCACCGACTGCCCGCCCGGCACCGGCAACCCGCTCCTGCCACCCTTGGCAGACCCACGGGTCGTCGACCTGCTCGACTGGGCGACCAGCCAGGTCGGCAGACCCTACGTCATGGGCGGCAAAGGCCCCGACAGCTACGACTGCTCCGGGCTGGTGAAAGCAGCGTTCGCCCGCATCGGGATCACAACGCCGCGCACCGCCCAGACCCAACGCGACTGGCTGGCCGCCGGCAACGGATTTCAGGTCACCCCCGGCCAGGAACAACCCGGCGACCTCATCTTCACCAACTCCTACCTCGGGCAACAGACCATCGGCCATGTGGCCATCGTCCTGAACCCGGCCTCGCAGCAGACCGTGGAAGCCGCCAGCTCCAGCCTCGGTGTCATCACCGGCAGCTACGCCACCTGGTCGAACCTGGCCATCTACGAGATCTGGCGCGTCGGTGACATCACCGACCAGCCGGCCGTCCAGTGACTTCCTGGGGACGCCTCATGACCAACTGTCCGAAGTTCTTCCCGTTCTCCGCCCCGTCAGGCCAAGGAGGTGAGTCGCGCCTGGCGTGAATCTGCATAGCGGCGCTGGAAAGGCCCTCAGCCGCACCACCAAAACGACGACGGCCCCGGGGATTGACCTCCAAGGCCCGCGAACCGGCGCGGGTCGCCTTCAGCCACGGTGTGCGCACACCCGCTGCAGGTATGCGGACAGCCTGCTCTCACGCCGAGGGCGGGCCAGACGGCGTGGGCTGGATCAACGTGAGGTCGGTCCTTTGGGGGGGATCCCACCACCATGCCTACACCCACGAACGACCCGCCCACCTCGAAGCGGGGCCAGCCGGCGTTGTCAGCCGCGGACGATACGGTGCTCAACGAGAACAACGTCACCCCAGGAGGCCATCATGGAAACCGCAGCCATCACCGCATGGACGTTTCAGGCGGAGATCCCCATCCCCCAGGACATCGCGCCACTGATGGTCGCCGGCGAACAGCCGGTTGCCGCGTACAGCACGTTCCGCGACAGCGCTGTGTTCACCACGAAACGGCTGATCGTCCGCGACTCCCAAGGCATCACCGGCAAGAAGGTCGAGATCTACTCGCTGCCGTACTCGGCGATCAACATGTGGTCCTCCGAGAACGCCGGCACGATCGACTTCAACGCCGAGCTGGAACTGTGGACCCGGGCAGGGCACATCAAGATCAAGCTCGGTCGGGCAGTGGACATTCGGCGGCTGGACCACCTGATCTCCCACGCCGTCCTCGGCGGGTTCGATCAACCAGCACCTGGTCTGCGGTAGCCACCCCGGCGCGGCGCGTGAGCCGCAGCCAGGCTGAGCTGGAGCGACTCCAGCACCTCCCGTGAGGATCACTGCAAGCAGGAAGCAGGGGTGCCTTGGCTTGTTGTGGTGAACCCAACAAGGAGGCACTCATGGAGCAACGTCGACACGATCCCTATCCCTGGAGCTGGGAGGCCCCCGCCGCTGCGGCGCTACTTGCCGGCGTGGTGATGGTCCTCGGCGTACACGTCGGTAGGGGCATCGCCTGCATGATCAGCGGCGTCGGATTCCGGTGGGTGACGGCCGACGCGTTGCTCACCTCCTTGGGCGGCATCTTCTCCAGTGATCCTGGGGCGGGCTTGACCGAGCCGGTCACCGGGGTCACGGGACGTGTGCTGGCCACCTCGATCATCGTGGTCGAGGTCGTGTTCGTCGCCCTGCTCGGCGTCCTCGGGTACTGGGTGCTGGTGCGATGGGGACCCGGCGCCATGAAGGGTGTCGCCAGCCCATCCGAGGCCCAGCAACTCCTCGGCCGCCAGCGGCTGGTGCGGGCCCGGGCCATCATCCGCCCCGACCTGTACGCCACCACCACGACCGCCGGACGGGCGTCCCGCCCACCCCTCGGCCGTCTACGCGGCCACCCGAGCGCCGGTCGGCGACGTGTCCCCACTGCTGGACCGGTCGCTCGGCCCGAGCACCTTTACGCACGCGTGCAGCCCCAACCTCGGTGGGGAGGATGCCGGGCATGACGCGCTTCGACCCCAGAGAGGTGGGCTGGCGGATCGGAACGTCGCTGCACCCCCGCGCCGGTGAGTTGTGGTGCCCCTGGGACCGGACCGCCGGGGTGATCGGCCCGCAAGGCTCCGGCAAGACCCTCGACCTGCTCACCCCCGCACTGCTGGACGCACCGGGTGCAGCGCTGGTGACGCTCACCAAGACCGACGACCTGTTGCTGAGCATCACCCGCCGCAGCGACCACGGACCCGTCGCCGTGCTCGACCCGTTCGGGCTGGCCCCCGGACTGCCGCCGCTGGTGTGGGACCCGATCGCCGGGTGCGTCGACCCGATGGTCGCCGAACGACGAGCCAAGGCGTTCACTGCTGGCACCATCAAGGGCGCCTCCGCCGCCGGACACAGCGACGACGCGGCACGGTTTTACGCGGCCGAGGCGGCCAAGGTGATGCAGGCCTACTTCCACGCCGCAGCCCTCACCGGCCGAACCCTCGACGACGTGCTCACGTGGGTCGCGAACCCGCTCAAGACCAGCGACCCCACCGAGATCCTGCGCCAACACCCGCACGCCGCACGGTTCTGGCACGGGCTGCTGCACGGCGCCCTGCACGGTGACGACCGCACCGCCGGCAACACCATCACCACCGTCCAGCAGGCCATGGCCTTGTTCTTCCAGGCCGACATCCGGGCCCGCTGCGTGCCCGCCGACACCCCGGCGACGTCGATCGCCCACCTCATCGCCAACAACGGCACCATCTACCTGCTCGGACGCGAGGACCCCTACGCGTCCGCGTCCCCGCTGATGACCGCGGTCGCCGAGAACGTCCTGGACACCGCCCTGATGCTGGCCAACCAGTCGCCGCACGGCAGGCTGTGCCCGCCCATGGTGTCGGTGCTCGACGAGCTGCCCTCGACAGCGCCGCTGCCGACCCTCATCACTCGGATGGCCAACGAGCGGGCTCTCGGGCTGTCGTTCATCTACGCCGCCCAGACGTGGCGGCAACTGGCGGCGATCTTCGGCGAGAACCAGGCCCGGGCCCTGCTCGGCCTCACCAACGTGCTGGTGGTGTTCGGCGGCTCGAAAGACGTCGGATTCAACAAGGAGATGTCCGACCTCGCCGGCACCGTCCGCGTCACCCGCACCAGTTGGCAGACCGGCCAACGATCCGGACGCAGCGTCAGTGGAGAGGACATCCCCGTCCTCAAACCCGAAGCGATCCGAGGCATGAAAGAACGCCAGGCGCTCGTGATCGCCGAGAACGGCAGACCGATCATCGCGAAACTGACCCGCTGCCTGGACGGCAAACCCGGCGACGTCCTCAAGGCCCAACAAGCTGCGGCGCGACACCGGCTCACCGCTACCCGCTCCACCCATACGTCACCAGCTGAGCGGCAGACGGACGCGCTGACCGAAGCACGCCGCCTCGGACTCGCAGGAGCGCCACTTGAGGAGACGCCATGACCGGTGCGCTGGTCCAGCGTTTCCCGACCGTGGGGCCCCGGATGAGTCAGGCCTTTCACGACCTGTTCCGGGCGGAAACCGCGAAGCGCGCCGAGGAGGTGGCCGACCTCGGACCCCTCGACCTGCTGCCCCGACCGTGGGACGTCAGCACCATCCCCGACCCCGACCTGCGCACCGAAGTGTGGGAATGGCTGGACGCTGTCGTCGCCTGGCTGAACACCGCGTACGTGTGGGACACCAGCGACCTCATCCCGGCCTGCTGGCCCCAGCATCCCCACCTGGTCCACGAACTCGGCGTGGTGGCCGAACAACGAAGGCGGGCCGGCCTCGCGTTCACCTCCGACCCGCTGGAGGATTGGCACCGCTTCTGCCTGCCCTCCTTCATCGACCGGATGCGCGCCCGCTACCGGGGATACTGCGACGACGGGCACCGGCCCGCGCCGGGGGTGCCGCGGCTCATCCGCTACTCAGCGTCGGCCGCAGGCGATGGTCGGCGTGCGCTGTACGAGGCCGATGTTGCCGTGACCACGTCCAGCAAGCCCAACGTGGATGCGGTTGAACGGCCACGGTTCCGGGTCATCGACGGGATGCTTGTGGACACCACAACCGGCCAGATTGCGGATGACCCTGATCAATGACCCGATCCGCGACCTGTTCCGACGGAACGCACCGCCGCGGCGTTCGCAGCTGCGAACGCGTGCCCTGCCCACCAGTTGCTACAACACGTCGGCCAAGCCCCGCAGCTTCTGGACCGCCTGGCCCTCGTTATAGTGACAAGGGGCTCGAGTCGCTCCGCCGCGAAAGCCCGAACTCTGATGGGAAGGGCGCCAATCTCGTCGATGTTGACGATCCGCCAGAGAGGCAGGGCTTTGAAGCTCGAAGATGTCTCTTCTGGC
>NZ_JARKPQ010000065.1 GCF_029975155.1 Propionicimonas sp.
TCCACCCAGATGTTCTTGTCAGAAGTGCATCCGACGCTTGTGAGGCCGCCCGAGGGGCGGCCTCAGTCGTCTCCGGGCCTGGTGATGCTGGCGAAGGGTTCGTTGAGCTCGGCGCGGATCTGGTCTGGGCCGAGGAAGACCCCGGAGCGGCCCCGTTCGACGAACTCGGCGACCACGAGCGCACCCATCTCCGGCGCCGAAGCGGAAACAACGGGCTCTCTGTGGTTGTAGCAGTCATGCCCCAACGCTTCGGGGCGCGGACGCCCGCTACGTGCGAGGCGGTGGGGTGTCTCTACGGCTGAACACGGGATCCAGGTAGGAGGCCACCAGCGCGATCTGCTCGTCGAGGCCTGCATCGCAGACAGCCTCCAGTCGTTCCTTCCGACGCCACGCCGCCCACTTGGCCTGACCAATCTGCCCATAACCGACCACATGCGGTCCGATGGGTTCGAGAGTGACGCCGCGGTAGCGAGCCACGGCGCGCGCCGAGCGGAGCAACTCGTCAGCATCGATGCCCTGTCGGGCGAGTTGGACGATGTCGACGTAGTCACGCCACCGCGTGCTGGTGATGCCCCGCTCCAGGATGGTGACACCCTTTTCGGCGATCGTGGTCTCGGGCGCATAGCCGAGCAGCAGGATCGGGTCGCCCAGGACACGGTCGATGCGCACCCGACGGGGAGCCGGCACGATCGGATCTCCGGTGGAGACATCCCACGCAGCGGTGCCCCTCCACGGCCCGATCGAGACACCTACCCGCACCCGGAATCCGGGGTAGTCGGCGTGCTCGCGGATCTCCTGCACGCTAATCGAGTCGAGATCGAACACCACCCCGTCATCGATCTCGACAGCGGCGATGTCGTGAACGACCGCGATGAGGTGATCGGCGGTGACGTCCCCTCCGACAGCGCTCGCGTCGGCGTCCTTCGTCGGGCGCCGCACGCCGTAGGCGGCCAGCAGGATCCCGCCCTTGAGCACGAAGTCCTCGGCATGGCCGGTCCGGGTGAGGCGATCCAGGAACGACTCCAGCGTGTGCCGGATCAGGTACTCCTGCGTCGGCGCGCCCGTCCCAGTCTTCGCCGATGTGGAGCGTGCCGCGGACTGGATGCGACGGAACACCTCATCGCCCACGCTCACGCCAACATCTCCAGCGCATGCAGGACCGGGGACTTCGCGCGGGGAAGCCGAGAGGCGATCTCCATCAGCCGAACAGGCTTCCCGCCGCGGCGCAGCCACCCCTTCAACGCCTCCCGCGCCAACTCGTACCCAACCTCGCCACGCAGCCGGAACGCATCGACGATCGACCGCTCGGGCGAATAGATCCCGATCAGCTGATCCGTACCTGGAATCGGGATCTCCTCCCGGCCGACGTCGAACGTGGCCCGATCGAACTGATGCCACGCGATCGCACCAGTGCTCGCCGGAGTGCGCGACCCACGCGGGATCGCAACATCCAGCGCAGTGGGGATCGCATCCGTCAGATCATGATGAGCGAGCGCCGACGCCAAGCAGATCGTCGCATCCGGGCGACGGGTCGCAGCCTCGATCCAGTCCCAGTCCGCTGCCGTCATATCTGCCGGCAAATAGATGCCGCGAGCGATCCGCTTCAGCCGCCCCTCACGCGCCGCACGATAAAAGGCGCTGCGCGACAGGCCAGCCCGCTCGGCCATGCGCGGCCTCACCGTTGACATTGCCGCTACCTCCGTTGCTACGAAACGTCTACACGTAAGTGTAGCTGATGACGAATCGTCTCGGGTCGGGTGTTGACTAATCGCATGACGAACGTTGAGGGCGGGACGCGTTTCGCGATCGATGCGCTCACGGCTCTGCGCCTCGTGCGCGACGAGCCCGAACTCGGTATGCGTTGTTCGCTCGTCGGCCCTGCGGTGCTGCGCAGTCATGTTCTGTCGCTGCTCTACCGCGAAGTCCGTGAGGGGTTGCTGGGCGAGCGGGAGGCGCGTGCTCAGCTCGAGGGAATCGCGACCCTCAAGATACGTCTGCTCGGTGATCGCGTCTCTCGTTCGACGGCATGGAAGCTCGCACGACAGCTCGACTGGGACGACACACCGTTGGCCGAGTACCTGGCCGTCGCGGTGCTCCAGGCCGACGCGCTGGTCGCCGGTGACGAGCGCATCGCGGCGGCCGCATCCGGGATCGTCAATCTCGCAACGTACGACGACCTCCGCCGCTGAGCCCACCCCGACGCCTACTTCGACTTCCCGGTCACGACGGCCGCCGTCCGCCTGGCGGCGTGGGCTGGCCGGCATCTTCACAGGCCCATCAGGCCCGTTCAGTGCCCGCGCCCAGCGGAGGGAAGACGGACGGTGACGAGGAGCCCGCCGTCCCTCCGTGGCGTGAGGCCGAGGGTTCCGTCGTGTGCGAGGACGATGCTGTTCACGATCGCCAGCCCCAGCCCGACACCGGCCTGATCGTTGCGAACGCGCTCGGTTCCACGCTGGAACGGTTCGGTCAGAGTAGATACCAGCTCCTGGCTCAACCGTTCACCGGTGTTCTCGACGCTCAGTCCGACGGACTCGGAGCCCACCGTCGTAGAGATCCGCACGGAGCCACCCTCGGGAAGGTTGTGGACGATGGCGTTGTGCAACAGGTTCGTCACCAACTGCAGAAGCAGCGCGGGCGAGCCCGACGCGATCGCGACAGATCCGCTTGTCTCAACGGCGACCCCGTGCTTCTCCGACAGGGGAAGCAACGTCTCGGCGGCTTGCTCCGCGAGAAGGGACAGATCAACGTCTTCGTGCGCGAACGAACGTCGATCAATCCGACTCAGCAGGAGCAACGCTTCGGTGAGCGCGATCGCCCGGGCGTTCACCACCCGAAGCCGTCCTTCACGGCCATCGAGGCTCGGGTCCTGAACAGCGACATCAAGGATCGTCTGCATCACCGCAAGCGGGGTCCGCAGCTCGTGCGAAGCGTTCGCGGCGAAACGCTGCTGCTCGCCGACCTGCGCCTCGAGCTTCGCGAGCATCGTGTCGAAAGCATCCGCAAGTTCACGGAACTCGTCGTTGCTGCCCTCCAACTCGATCCGATGCGCGAGCGACCCGCTCGCCGCCTTCCGTGCAGCGCCCGTGATACGCGTCAACGGTGCAAGCATCCGGCCCGCGAGTATCCAGCCGCCGACGAGCCCTACGACCAGCAGGAAAGCGAGCATGACGATTGCGGTGGGGCTGAAGATTCGGGGACCGAAGTTCCCCGGGTTGAAGACGAGCAGATACTCGTCGAACGTCGGGATGCTGAAGGCCGACGTATCGCGGATCAGGAAGAACCACATCACGCCCAGCAGCAGGATTCCGGCGACGACGAGAAATCCGGCGTAGCTGAGCGTCAGCTTGGCGCGGGCGCTCAGCCCTCTGCGCCTAGCCATTTCTTCTATTCACGATGCTCCGTGGTCGGAGCATCCGCGCCTGCCTCAATGCGGTAGCCGACACCAGGGACCGTGGCGATCAGCCAGGGCTCGCCCAGTCGCTTGCGGAGGGCCGAGACCGTGATGCGCACAGCGTTGGTGAACGGGTCCGCGTTCTCATCCCAAGCCTTCTCGAGCAGTTCCTCCGCGCTGATGACACCGCCCTCGGCTGCGACCAGCACCTCGAGCACCGCGAACTGCTTGCGGGTGAGCGGGACGTAGCGGCCGTCGCGGTAGACCTCGCGACGGAACGGATCAACGCGCAGGCCGGCGATCTCTCGCACTGGCGGCCTGTTCTGGGCACGCCTGCGATCAAGCGCCCTGAGCCGCAGCACCAGTTCCTGCAACGCGAAGGGCTTGGTGAGGTAGTCATCGGCGCCAAGCTCGAACCCGGTCGCCTTGTCGTCCAGCCGATCCGCCGCGGTGAGCATCAGAATCGGCATGCCGCTGCCGGTGGCGACGATCCGCTTGGCGATCTCATCACCGGATGGCCCGGGGATATCCCGGTCGAGCACGGCGATGTCGTAGGCATTGACGCTCAGCATCTCCAGTGCCGTGTCGCCGTCGCCGGCGAGATCCGCCGCGATCGCCTCCAGACGTAACCCATCGCGGATGGCCTCCGCCATGTAGATCTCGTCCTCGACGACCAGCACTCGCATCCATCCAGCCTACGAGCCGGGACCTATCGTGAGCATAAGGAAAGCCGCATGCGGGCCGCGCCTTCACGCGGCACGGGAGCTGACTGCGGCCTGTGCCAGATGACGCTGGGTCGCCTCGGGTGGGGGGTGCACACTCCCCCTCACCCTCCTTCTTGAACATAGTTGTACGATTTACTAACCTGTACGTCATAGTTCGAGTTAGCGAAAGAGGTGCGTGGTGAGCAAGCCGCGATCGCAACGCGCCCGCGGGACCGGGCGTGCGGGCGAAGCGTCCCTCGTCCTGCGCCCCGCGGTCGTCGCCGACGCAAGCGACATCGCGCGGATCTGGCGGGAAGGGTGGCTCGATGCCCATCTCGGCCACGTTCCGGCCGAGTTGGTCGCTGCGCGCACGTCAGCCTCGTTCGAAGAGCGAGCGATCGACCGCATTGCAGGGACGATTGTCGCGGACGGCCCAGAAGCGGCCGTCGGCTTCGTCATGATCGACGGGGATCAGGTCGACCAGCTGTACCTGGACCGCTCGGCGCGCGGGGCTGGCGTCGGCGCAGCGCTTCTCGCCGAGGCTGAACGGATCGTGCTCTCCGCTGGTCACCGACAGGCCTGGCTCGCGGTGGCAAGCGGCAACGAGGCTGCCCGACGCTTCTATGCACGGCAGCGGTGGATCGACGAAGGAGTCATCGCGTACCCGGCACCCGTGCCAGGCGGGGTTGTCGATGTGGACTGCCACAGGTTTGTCAGCCCGCCACGAGCTTGAGGGTTCAGGTACGCCGAGCGTGAGGCTGTAACATGAACACTGGCGTACAATCTAAGCTGGAAGGCGGCTGATGGCAGTCGAGACGAACTCCACTGCGAGCCAGGCACCCCAGGACCGCGGAAAGCGCGCCGACGCGCTCCGCAACATCGAGGCGATCCTCGATGCAGCCACCCGACTACTGGCCGTCAACCCCGATGTCAGCGTGAATGAGATCGCGAAGGCGGCCGGTGTCGGCCGCGTCACCCTCTACGGCCATTTCGACTCCCGGACCGCGCTCATCCGCGAGGTTGCCCAGCGGGCGATCCACAACACGAGCGAAGTGCTGGCCACCATAGACGTGGAAGGCGACCCGCGCGAGGCGCTCGGACGACTGCTCGAGGCAACCTGGCGGCTGACCCACCGCTACGGCGCGGTGGTCATCGCCGGATCGCAGGCACTGGCGCCGGAGGACATGCGGCGCGCCCACGACGAGCCCGCCGCCCGGGTCATCTCTCTGCTGACGCGCGGGCGCGACGCTGGCGAGTTCCGCGCCGACGTGCCGATCGAGTGGCAGGTCGGCGTCATCCAGGCGATCCTGCATGGCGCCTCGGTCGCCGTCCACCGCGGCGAGATCACCGGAGACGAAGCGCCGACGCTGGTCCGCGACACGGCCATCGCGGCGCTCGCTCCCTGACGACCAGCCCGTCGTCGGTCGGCCGATGCACCCTCTCTTGTTGAACATCGGTGTACGAGATACTGTTACTCGTACATCACTGTTCAAGTTAGGGAAGAGCTGTCGTCATGAATGCTCCAGATCAGACCGAATCCGCCGGACCGGGCGAGCCGGACCCTCGGCGTTGGCGCATCCTGGCGATGCTCGGTATCGCGCAGCTGATGCTGATCGTCGATGTCACCGTTGTGGCGGTCGCGCTACCCGACATGGGCGCCGATCTCGGCCTCGATCGCGCGGGGCTCGCCTGGGTGGCGAGCCTCTACGCGCTCGTGTTCGGCGGGCTGATGCTGCTCGGCGGCAAAGCTGCCGACGTCTTCGGGCCCCGGCGTCTGGTGCTTGGTGGGTTGGGGCTGTTCACCGCGGCGTCGCTGCTCGCGGGGGTCGCGGGAGGCGCGGAGGCGTTGCTGGTTGCCCGCGCGCTGCAGGGTGTCGGCGCGGCGATGATGTCGCCGGCGGCATTGTCGGTGATCGTTCGCACATTCGCGGGGCCCGAGCTGAGTCGAGCGCTGGGGGTGTGGTCGGCGCTCGGCGGTGCCGGTGCCGCGGTTGGCGTCCTGCTTGGCGGCCTGCTCACCGCGGGTCCCGGCTGGCCGTGGGTGTTCTACATCAACGTGCCCGTCGGTGCCTTGCTGCTCCTGGCGTTGCTCCGCTCGGTCAGGCCGATGCCCGGAGCGGGCGGGCGGCTCGACCTCCTCGGCGCCGCCATCGTCACGGTCGCGACGAGCGCGATCGTCTACGGCCTGGTCACCGCCGGAGACCATGGCTGGTTGAGCCCGCGCACGTTGGTCCCGGCCGCCGCCGGGCTGGCCGGATACGCGTGGTTCACCTGGCACATCAGGACCGCTGCGACGCCGTTGATCGAACCCGGCATGCTCCGTCGGCGTCCGATCCTGCGCGGCCTGGCCCTGGTCTTCGTGTCGACGGCGCTGATGATCGCGGTGTTCTTTCTCGGCTCGTTCGCGCTGCAGCAATCCCACGGCTTCACCGCACTCCAGGCGGGGCTCGCATTCCTCCCCGTCGCGGTCGGCACGATCTTCGGCTCGAACCTCGCAGGTCGCCTGCTGCCTCGTTGGGGGGTGACTGCCGTCTCGGTGGCCGGGATGTCCATCGCTGCCGCAGGGCTCGCAGCCGCAGCGGGGATCGCGTCCGTGATCGTGTTGATCATTGCCACCAGCGTCACGGGCTTCGGGATCGGCGCCGGCTTCGTTGCCGCGGCGGGAAGCATGTTCTCGGCGGTGCAGCCGCACGAAGCCGGAGTCGCATCCGGCATGCTCAGCACGTTCCACGAGTTCGGCGCAGCCACCGGAGTATCCGCGGTGTCCAGCATCGCTGCAGCGGCTCTGCTTGCGCCGACCATCGATGCCTTCGCGCCCGGTTACTGGTTTGCCGCTGCAGTCGCCGCCGTTGCAGGGCTGCTCTCGCTGGCCAGGCCGAGGAAGCCCGTCGATGCGTAACAGCGCCATGGTGGCCCCGATCCGTCTGGCGGTGGGGAGAGCAGAATCTCGGGCCGCGCTCGCCACCCCGCGGAGCCGACTATGACACCACCGGTCGATGCTCGAAGCCGGCCAGGACGGACCGTTCCCGTCGTCGCACCCGCGACGATCACCGCCCTCACCGCGGCCGGCGCCATCCAGACGCACCGCGGACCCCTGATCGCCCTCGCACTCTGCGTTCTGGCGGTCGTGACGGGGGCAGTGCTGGTCTGGATGGACGCCACGGGCTGGCCGCTCGTCGCGGGGCTCGCCGTGCTGGCCGGCACCGTCACCGCTGCGTGCTGGGGAGATCCACGCAATCTCGGCTGGTTCGGGATGTGCGTCATCGCCGGCTGGGCCGCGCTCGCGCTCCGGCCTCGGTGGGCGATCGCCATCGGTGCCGTGCTGGCGGCGGCGTTCGTCATCATGCTCGCCGTGGTCAGCCGCGAGCCGGGCTGGGTGACCTGGGCGTTCGGTGTCGCGCTGACCTGCGGCGCGTTCGTCTTCGTCCGCTGGCAGCGCAAGCGTGTCGAACGACTCCATGCGACCCAGTCCGAACTCGCCGAACGTGCCCGCACCGACGAGCGGCACCGCATCGCCCGGGAGATGCACGACCTCGTCGGACACAGTCTGACCGTTGCCTTGCTGCATCTCGGCAGCGCCCGCCTCGCCCTCGACGACGACATCGACGCCGCCCGCGCCGCGCTCGCCGAGGCCGAGTCCGCCACCCGCGACAGCCTCGACGACGTGCGAGCCGCCGTCGGACTGATGCGCAGCACCGATACGGCCGCAGCACCCCCGCGCCCGGCATCGCCGACATCCCGGATCTGGTCGACTCCTATCGCAACGCGGGAGCTGACATCGACCTTGGGGTACAGGGAGCCCCACGCAGGGTCACCACCAGCCGCAGCCTCACCGCGTACCGGATCGTGCAGGAGTCCCTCACCAACGCCGTCCGCCACGGCGACGGCGGACCGATCAGTGTGCGCATCGAAGCCACGGCGGACCGCACCAGGATCCTGGTCCGCAACGGGGGCGCTCCCCGCGGACGGCACCCGTCGGGAACAGGTACCGCCGCGATGAACGAGCGCGTGGCCGCGGTCGGTGGCACGCTTTCCGTCGGGCCTGCGGCCGGCGGATGGCTGGTCGAGGCGGTGATGCCGGCATGACCGAGCCCCTCATCCGCGTGCTCGTCGTGGACGACCAGGAACTCATCCGGACGGGGCTCCGCGGCATCCTGCGCGAACGCTACGGCTTCGCCATCGTGGGCGAGCTCGGCACCGGCAACGAGGTCACCCGGGCCGTCGACCGCCTCGAGCCGGATGTCGTCGTGATGGACGTCCGCATGCCCGGCATCGACGGAATCACCGCCACGTACGCGCTGACCCGCGACGACGGAGCACCGCCCGTCCTGGTGCTCACGACCTTCGATGAGGACGAGATCCTCGCCGGCGCCCTCCGCGCCGGAGCCGCGGGCTTTCTGCTCAAGGGCGCCCCGGCCGAGGACCTGCAACGGGCCGTCCGCACCCTCGCCGACGGTGGCGCCTGGCTCGACCCCTCGATCACCGGCCGGGTCCTCACCACTTACCGGGAAGGGCGCCCACCGATGCGGCCCGGCGCGCAGGTCGACCTGCTCACCCCGCGCGAGAAGGACGTCCTCTCCCTGTTCGGTGCCGGCCTGTCCAACAGCGAGATCGCCGCCGACCTCGTCCTCGGCGAGGGCACTGTCAAGACCCACATCAGCCACATCTTCACCAAACTCGATCTGCGCGACCGCGCAGCGGCCGTTGTCTTCGCCTTCGACCACGGCCTCGTCCGTCCCGGCGATCCCCGAAAGCCCGGGGGCGCATGAGCACCCTCCGATCGTCGTCGGCGCCGACCGCCTCGCACACCGTTGCGGTCGGAGTCATCGCCGCGCGCTCAGTGCTCTCCGTGCGCTGCCGCTCTGTAGGCGGCATCGAGGCGGTCGAGTGGACCGAGGCTCGTGCGGCGTCGCGGCTCCGCGTCGAGGTGCCGCACACGAAGTTCGTCCATGAGCTCCTCGACGAAGTCCGGTCCTTCTGCGCGCATCAGTTCCTGCCGGATCCGCAGCTCTGGTGCGCCTTCGCGCCAGTCGAGCCCCCAGTTGCCGAGCGCGAACAGGATGGGGACGGTCTGGATGCCCGCCTCGGTCAGGCTGTAGCGGGAACGGCGCCCGCGGCCGGCGTCTTCTCTGGTGAGGATGCCGGCCGCGACGAGCTTCTTCAACCGATCGGCGAGGATGTTGGACGCAATGCCCTCGATCGAGCCGGACAGCAACTCGCGGAAGTACCGCCGGTCACCGAAGACCATGTCGCGCAGCACGAGGAACGACCACTGATCACCCAGCGCCTCGACGGCCGCATTGATCGCGCACCCCGACCGTGGGTTCATGGTCACCTCCTTGACGCCATGCGATTCCAGTCGCATAGTGATTGCAATATACAATCACTTGAGGGGTTCTGACCATGAGGGTACGCGCCGACCTGAACATATCGCTCGACGGATTCGCCAGCACCGCCGACGGGACCCCGGAGGACCCTTTCGGCAAGGACTGGTTCCGGCTGGTCGAGGCCTATGCGGCAACGCGCACCATGCAGGAGCGCGTGTTCGGCGACGCCTCGGGAGCGGGCACGACGGGTATCGACGACAAGTACGCGGCCGCCTACTTCGAGGGGATCGGCGCCGAGATCATGGGCGCCGGTAAGTTCGGGCTGCACCTGCACCCGAACGATCCGGAGTGGCGTGGCTGGTGGGGCGAGAATCCGCCGTTCCATGCGCCGGTGTTCGTGCTCACGCACGAGCAGCGGTCGGAGCTGGTCATGGAGGGCGGCACCACATTCCGCTTCCTCTCGGCGACTCCCGAGGAGGCGCTCGCGCTCGCGACAGAAGCCGCGAACGGCCGGGACGTGCGGATCGGCGGCGGCCCCACCGTGGTCCGCGACTTCCTGCGGGCCGGGCTCATCGACGAGCTCCACGTCGCGATCGCTCCGATCCTGATCGGTGACGGCGGGCGGCTCTGGGACGGGCTGCGCGGCCTCGAGTCCGGCTACGATGTGACGTCCGACGTGGCGGAGAGCGGCACAGTGCACGTCACGTTCACCCGCAAGGCCACCGAGGTCTCCACAGGATCTCCGCGGCGACCAGACGGCGACACGCTCTGATGGACACCGAGACGCAGGTCTTCGCGGGGCTTCCGGTTCGCGATCTCTCCGCGGCGATCGACTGGTATGCGGCATTCCTCGGGCGGCCCCCCGATGAGGTCGTCGGCGACGAGGCCATGTGGCAGGTCGCCGAGACCACCTGGCTGTTCATCGCCCCCGACGAACAGCGAGCCGGAGGCGGTCTCATGACCCTGGGCGTGTCCAATCTCGAGCCCTACCTGTCGCGCTGGCGTTCGGCGGGAATGCCACACCAGCCGATCGAAACCTACGGCAACGGCGTGCAGCACGTCACGGTCATCGATCCCGACGGCAACAGCATCTCGCTGGCCGCCGCGCCGACGACACAGGACCAGACGAGGCGACCAGACGGCGGCACGCCCGTGAGCAAGAGGGGATGAGGGGTAGTCAGCTGCTGGACGCCCGATCTTGTTCCCGGTGGTCGCGGATCCCAGCGATGCCCCGTCCGCGGGCGGTCAGGTCTTTCGGTCATAGGTCAGTGCGAGCACACCGGGTCCGCTGGCGTCGTAGTGGGCGAGCTCCCAGTTCGTGAGCGGGTTGTCGTCGTCGAACAATCGGTCGCCGTTGCCGCCGAGGACGGGGGCGACGATGAGATTGAGCCGATCTACGGCGTTCGCGGCGAGGAGTGCCTTGATCACGCTGGCGCTCCAGCAGATCAGGATGTCACCCCCGCCTTCCGACTTCAGGTCGTTGATCACCTCGACGGTCGGAGCGTTCGCGATCCGCACGCCTTTCCACGGCGATGTCGTCAGTGTGGAGGACAGCACCACCCGATCGGCGGCCACCAGCCATCGGGCGAAGGCTTCGTCTCGAGGGTCGACCATTCCCGTGCCGATCACGCTCGGCCACCAGTCCATGAACACTTCCGCGTTGACTCGGCCCAGGACCGCTGTCGTCGCGGTCTCGATGGTCCGGACAATCTGTTCGTAGCCGACTTCGGCGTCGGCGAGGTAGGGGATGCCCTCGTCCCCCGGGCGGCGATAGTAGCCCTCGAGGCTGAGGCCGATGTTCGCGACGACGCGGCGGGTTGTGCTGCGGACGTCGGTCACGATCCCACCTCGCTGCGGTCGACGGACCGATAGGACGTGGTCGCCCTCGTTCCGGCTCCTCCGTCATCGACGCACGTCTCTTCGGCGGTATCTGCGTATCGGCGCGACAGCAGGCGGTACTGCGGGGTCCGCATGGCTATGACGGTGAGGATCACGCAGGCGATGCCCGAGACGAGCAGGATCAGGGCGATGCCGCGATTGTTCCCGGTGCCGAGCAGCGGCTCCCACAATCGCAGTCCCTCCTTCGTGCGCAGCAACGGGATAATCCAGAGTTCGGCGATGGGCGCGATCAGCAGCGCGGTGACGGGCGCGGCGGCGGCCTCGAAGGTGTTCGCGAAGCCGAACACGCGCCCTTGTCTCTCGTACGGGACGACACGCTGGATCACGGTCTGCTCAGCCGCCTCGACCGCGGGGATCAGCGCCATGAACACCCAGACTCCGACGATGTAGACCCAGCCCTGCTCGCGGATGGTGCTGAGCGCACCGGCGACGCCGATCGCGGCGACCAGCAGCAGCATGGTGCGGATGGGGTTCCGACCGAGCCCCTTCGCCGCGACGACAGCACCACCGACGATGAAGCCCGTCGACATGACGGCGAACCAGATGCCCCAGCCCTGCACGCCGAACATCTCGATGCCGTACGGGTCCATCACCGCCATCGCGACGCCGCTGAAGAGATTGTTCAGGGTGGTGAACAGTACGAGCGCGAGCAGGCCCGGCACAGCGCAGACCGCGAGCCGGCCTCCGCGCACGTCCACCCACCTGGTCACCTGCTCGGCGGGGACGATCCGCCGCTCGGGTATGCGTAGCAACAGCAGGTGGACAAGGGTGAGGGCGAGCGCTCCGGTGCCGATCACCAGCGTCCAGCCCATCCCGAGAAAGGCGACCGAAAGACCGCTGAAGACGCTCGTGACGATCATGCCGACGCCCTGGACGGTGCCCACCAGGCCGTTCGCGTTCGCGTGACGCTCGTCGGGCACGAGCAGCGTGACGGTGGTCGACAACGCAATGCCGCGCAGCTGTTCAACCACGGCGCCGCCCAGCAGCACGACGGTGAAGATCCAGAACCACGGCCGGCCGAGGTCGATGATCCCGGTTTCGCCGATCGCGAAGAAGAGGGCAGCGTCGATGGTGAAGACGATCAGCGCGACGAGGGTCGCCCACGTCATGACCGCCTTCTTGCGAAACCGGTCGACCAGAGTGCCGAAGAACATGCTGAACAGCGACACGAACAGCATGTACGACGCCGCCACGACGCCGGCGACGATCACGTTGCGGGTCTCGGCGTAGGCCCAGAACGTCAGCGCGAACCACAGGAAGCTCGTCGTCACGTTCGCGACTGCCGTGTTCGCGAGCACCTGCACGAAGGTGCGGAACGCGTGAACGGGCACCTCAGCAGTCGCGAGCTTGGTCTCGGTGCTGGTCATCGTGATCAGCGCTGCTCAGCCGTGCCTGGTGGGCCGGTAGGTGAGTTCCTGGATGCGGCCGTCGAAGGTGCGGGCGCTGAGGAGTTCGAGGTCGAAGTCTGCTGCTCCGCCGAAGATCGGCTCGGTGCCGACGGTTCCGCTGATCACCGGGAAGATCGTGACCTGGATGGCGTCGACCAATCCCGCGGCCAGGAGTGCGTGGTTTGTCGCGAGGCTGCCGTGGGAACGCAGCGGGATGTCGGACTCGGCCTTGAGGCGCGCGACCGCGTCGGCGATGTCGCCGGGAACAAGGGTCGCATCCGGCCAGTCGAGCGGCGCCGTGAGCGTGTTCGAGACCACGGTCGTCGGCAGATGCCGCATCCGGGTGACCCAGCGGTCGCGCACATCGGAGTCGGCCGGTTCCGTGGCCAGCATCTGCGCGAAGACTCGGTAGGTGTTCGCTCCGAGCACGAGCCGAAGCTCCTGGTCGTATTGGGCAAGGCGATGGTCGAGAAACTCCGGCCCCTGCTTGCCCCAGTAGCCGCCCCAGTCTCCGTGCTCGTTGTACGAGCCGTAGCCGTCGAGCGTGCAGAAGACGTCCCAGGTGTAGGTGGCGGTCATGGTGCCGTTCCTTCTTCGGGATGGTGTTCAGACGCTGCCCGGGCCGGGAGGCAGGGGTGCGTCGAGCAGTCGGGGGCGATAGTCGAGCAGCTGGATGCCGCCGTCGAAGGTACGGGTCTCGATGAGGTCGAGCGCGACATCGGGGTAACCGTCGTAGATGCGCTCGCGGCCGGTCTTCCCGGTGATCACCGGGAAAACGACGACGCGGAACCTGTCGACCAGGCCCGCAGCGAGCAGTGAGCGCGAGAGCGAGAGGCTGCCGATGGTCGACAGCGGATGCTCGCTGGTCACCTTCAGCTTGCGCACTGCTTCGACGGCGTCGCCGCGGACGAGGCGTGAGTGTGCCCACGCAAGTGGCTCCTCCAGCGTGTTCGAGAAGACGATCTTCTGCATCTTGCCGAGTTCGTCGTCAGCCTCGGCGGGTGGGGCGAAGCTGTGCATGAGCCGGTAGGTGTTCGCTCCCATGAGCAGCGTGCTCTGGTTCTTCGAGTCCTCGCCCAGCCAGGCCAGGTACTCGGGCCCCTCCAGGCCCCACCAGCCGGGCCAGCCTTCTGCGGCTCCGTAGCCGTCGAGCGAGGTGATGTAGTCGACCATGAGTTCCATGAGAGCCCTCCTGCGTCTGTATGGCCTATCGGCGATCTGTGGACTTCAATAACTAAAGCAAACATCACTTAGTCAAGTCAAGTGTTACTCTTGCTCCATGCGAAACCGCGAGTATGGACAGTTCTGTGGCCTGGCGCGCGCGGCCGAGGTGTTGGGGCAGCGGTGGACGCTGCTGATCCTGCGCGATCTGCTCGTCGGGCCGCGCCGCTACTCCGATCTCGCTGCGGGGCTTCCCGGCATCCCGTCCAATCTGTTGTCCACGCGCCTCAAAGAGCTGGAACAGGACGGCCTGATCGCGCGTGAGGCGCGCAGCGGGGCGGACCGCTCGATCGTCTACGCCATGACCGAGCGTGGTGCCGAGCTGCAGCCCGCGCTCGATGTCCTGTCGCGTTGGGGAGCGGCAGGGATGCACGAGCCGCGAGAGGGTGAGATCGTCACCGACGCCTCGCTGGCCTCCGCGTTGAGGGTCGCTGCGGAAGGTGCCGCCCCTATCGGGCGGCGACGTGCTTTCACGGTCAGGGTCGGTGCCGCCGTCGCGCACGCCGTCGTCGAGGGTGGCACGGTGCAGGTCGGCACCGGCGAGCATGCCGACGCCGATCTGGCGATCACCGGCGGGCCGGGATTCCGCGATCTGCTCGCCGGCGTCCTGGATCCGGCAACCGCGATCGCCGAGAAGGCGGTGGCGGTCGAGGGCGATCCCGGCCTGCTCGCGGACTTCGCGTCGATCTTCACCGTCCCCTACAGCCCGGCGGCAGGCACTCTCCGGCGCTGAAACGAGAGGGACGGGAAGATGACGTTGAGACTCAGCGCGGTGGCGTTCGACACGCCGAATCCCGAGGCTGCGGGAACATTCTGGGCCGGCGTTCTCGGCCGCCGCATCCGCGAAACGCACGACGGCGTTCTCGTGCCGGGGAGCGAAACCCAGCTCGGGCTGCGATTCGTTGCCGCGAGCGCCTTCGACCCGGCGACGGCGCCATTGCGACAGCGACTGCACCTGCATGTCGCCACGACCTCTTCGTACACTCAGACGCAGGTCATGGAGACCGCCGTTCGCCTGGGCGGATCCCGGCGCGGAACGCAACCGATCCCCGCCGACAGCGAGATCTACATGAGCGACCCCGCCGGATACGACTTCTGCATCATCGAGCCGGGGAACAGCTACCTCGCCGGCTGCGGCCCGCTCGGCGAGGTGACCTGCGATGGCACGCGCCACGCCGGCCTGTTCTGGCGAGATGCGCTCGGCTGGCCCCTGGTGTGGGACGAAGGGTCGCAGACCGCCGTTCAGTCGCCGCTCGGCGGCACGAAGATCGCCTGGGACGGCGCGGAGGACGGCACCGAGTACGTCCCGGACGAGCAGCGGTTCGAGTTGGTCGCGGACGACCTGGCGGCCGAGCTGAGGCGATTGGCGGGGCTGGGGGCGACGATCCTCGACGAGGACCGTGACGTCGTCACCCTCGCCGACCCGGACGGCGGCGTGTTGACGGTCCGCGAGGATCGCCGTCCCAGCGTCTGACCCGGGTCGGACGGATCTCGCGCCGATGGTCAGCGCAGGGCGGCCGTCCGGGACGGCGCTCATGCTCGGTCTCCCTGGTGGCGGCGAGTCCTGGGGAGCAGGAACCCGGCGGCGACGAGCCAGATCAGTGATCCGAACCGGCCGATGGGGATGAGGAACTGCAGCGGCTCGACCACCATCGTCAGGAAGCTCAGCTCGGCGAGTACAGCGAGCACGAGCCCGATCCACGCGAACCACGCCGGGACCAGCCGCAGCAGCAGGGACGGGACGGCGATGCCGGCCACGAGGAGCCCGAGTCCGAGGACGTGCGCGAACCCGCCGGCGGCGAAGCTCACGTAGGCGAGTGCGTGGGTGAGCGCAGGGTCCGCGCTGACGACCGGCTGGCTCTGCGTCCAGGTGATGATCGCGGAGACGGCGAGCAGGATCGCCGCCGCAGTGCCGCCGAACAACCCGATGTTCGGGCCGGGCACGCGGATGCCGAGTCGCTGCTGGCGGGCGTGGACGGTGGCGGCGTAGATGCCGAGCGGGATCGCCGAACCCAGCTGCAGCATCGAGGCGAACCGGGCGGCGAACCCGTGATCGGCGAAGAACCCGGCCACGGTGTCGGTGTCCCCGAACGGGGATGTGATGGTGCCTCCACCGGAGAGGACCGCCATCGAGATCAGGCTGCCGATCAGCAGCCCGAGGGAGACCAGGCCGAGGATGCCGGGGTGGGGTCCGCCGGACGCGCGGGCCGAGACGGTGGCGTGAGTGCTCATCGGGAGCTCCTTTCGTTCACAAGAGCTATAGTACATAGCATGAATGATTGCGCAAGTGAGCTAAACTGCTCCGCATGACCGTTCGCCGCCCGCGCCGTATCGCCTTCCTGCTCTCCCAACTCGGCGCGGACGCCTCCGCCGCCTTCGAGGAGGCCCTCACGCCCCTGGGCATCACCGCATCCGAGGCGGGACTGCTGCGCATGATCGGACGCAACCCAGGGATCAGCCAGAAGGCGGCGAGCGAGCAGCTCGGCGTCGGGCCGAGCCGGGTCGTGGCAGTCCTGGACCGGCTCGAACGCGGCGGGCACGTCGAGCGGCGGCGCAGCGCGACCGACCGCCGCAGCCACGAAGTGCACCTCACCCCTGACGGGGAGCGGCTCCTCGCGGCACTGCGCCCCATCGCTGAAGCCCACGAGAGGGCCTTTACCCAGGGCCTCGACGAGGACGACCTGGACCGGCTCGCCGCCAGCCTCTCGGCCATCGCCGCAGCGCGCGGACTCAGCCGCGACATCCATCGCGACACCCGGGGTCAGGGTTGAACGTGCCATGACACGGACCCAACCATCTGCCCCTCACCGATGCGCCCAGGCTTGGGCAGAGATGTGCATCTGACCGTGGTCAGAGGCGCGGTTGTGCTTGTCGTTCTCGGAACCGGTGTCGTGGCTGTATCGAGAACGTATTGAGAACTCCATACGCGCCGGCAACGCCGCTCCGGGTTGGCTGATGGCATGAGGAACGGCCCACAACCCGAGGATGCGGAATGACCACGACCTTCTCCATGACGACGAACGCTCGCCCCGCGCGGCGCAGGCGACTCTGGCTGCCGCTCATGGCCACGCTCTTCGTGCTGGTTGCCGCAGGCTGCTCGAACCAGTCGGGGAACACAGACGCCGGCCAGCAGGGCAGCGCCAAGACCGGTACGGCGCTCGACTTCTCCCAGTGCATGCGCGACAACGGTGTGCCGGACTTTCCAGACCCGGACGCCTCCGGCCAGCTCACCATCGACTCGATCGCCAACGACACGAACATCGACACCAGCAGCACGGGCTTCGAGCAGGCGCTCACCGCATGCCGGGAGCTGCAGCCCGCCGGATTCACCGGCTACCAGCGCACCGACGACCAGCAGGCAGCGGCGCTCGCCTTCGCACAGTGCGTTCGCGACAACGGGCTCACGGACTTCCCCGACCCGGGCCCCAGCGATCCGCTCATCGACACCACCAGGATCCCGTCCGCGAACCAGCCCGGCGGCATGGACAAGCTCGATGCCGCCCTGGACGGGTGTGAGCACTTGATGGGCGACGCGGGCGTCACGCCGTGAAGAAGCGCACCACCGTGTTGGCCGTCGCGGCGACAGTCGTGGCGATCGCCAGCGTCGGCGGGGCTGCCGTCTTCGTCGGCAGGTCTGACGCCACCACAGCAGAGCCAGCCACACCGGTGACGACCGCAACTGTCGAGCGCGGCGATCTCTCGCAGGTGGTCTCGGCCAGCGGAACGCTGACCTATCGAGCCCGGTCTGACGGGACGCCCTACGTCGCGATCAACCAGGCGAGTGGCACTTATACCGCGTTGCCCGCAACCGGTGGCGCCGCCACGTGCGGAGACACTCTCTACCGCGTGGACGACGAGCCGGTGCTCCTGCTCTGTGGCAAGATCCCGCAGTACCGCGACCTCGCGATCGGTGCGGCAGGTGCGGATGTCGCCCAACTCAATCGAAACCTCCACACCCTCGGCTACGACCAGACCGCGGGCGTGGAGATCGACCCAGCGGGCGATGTCTTCAGCTGGAAGACACGGAAGGCCCTCGCGAAGCTCCAGCACGACCGTGGCCAGGACGAGACGGGCGAGCTCGCCCGTGCCGACGTCGTGGTGCTTCCCTCGGCGATCCGAGTAGCCGGCGTGCCCGCACAGTTGGGTACCAGCGCTCAGCCGGGCAAGCCTGTCGTGGAAGCCACCTCCGACACTCTGGTCGTCCAGGTGAGCCTCGCCCCGTCCCAGCGGACCGATGTGCTCAAGGACTCACCGGTCCTCATCACGTTGCCGGGCAGCACCTCGACGACCGGTCAGGTCTCAAGGCTTGGGAGGGTCGCCACCACTCCCGACGGCCAGGGTGGTGCCCAGGACGTGAAGATCCTCGTCACCGTCACTCTCGACCACCCCGACGAGGCGGCAGGGCTCGACCAGGCACCCGTGAGGACGCAGATCACCACCGCTGGAGTGAAGGACGTCCTCAGCGTTCCTGTCGTTGCGCTCGTCGGCAACACGGGTGGTGGATACGCCGTCGACGTCGTGGGCGAGGACGGCCACCGCAGCCTGGTTCCGGTCACGCTGGGACTGTTCGATCAGGCCAGTGGCCGAGTTCAGGTCGAGGGCGAACTCAACCCCGGGGACGCAGTGGTGGTGCCGTCATGACCGACACCACGGTTCTGGAACTCGAACGCGTCACCAAGGAGTACGGCGAGGAAGCACCTGTCCACGCGTTGCGAGGGGTCTCGTTCTCGGTTCGCCGAGGCGAGATGGTGGCGATCGTCGGGCAGTCCGGATCGGGCAAGTCCACACTGCTGCACATCATGGGCACCCTCGACCAGCCGACCAGCGGCGTGGTGCGAGTCGACGGGGTCGACGCCGCTCAGCTCGACGATCGCGAGGTCTCCAGTCTCCGTGCCCACAAGATCGGGTTCGTCTTCCAGCAGTTCTTCCTCGCCGAGCACGCCACCGTCCGCGAGAACGTCGCCGACGGGCTACTCTACGCCGGAGTTCCCGCGATCGAGCGATTCCAGCTCGCAGACCTGGCCCTGGAACGCGTCGGCCTTGCCGACCGCGCAGACTCCAGGCCCAGCACATTGTCCGGTGGCCAGCGACAGCGCGTGGCGATCGCTCGCGCCATCCTCGGACAGCCGGCAGTGGTCCTCGCCGACGAGCCCACCGGAAGCCTCGACAGCGCCACCGGGGCGTCGATCATGGAACTCATCCGCGAGTTGAATGCCTCAGGAACCACCATCGTCATGATCACCCACGACACGGCCCTGGCAGGCCAACTGCCACGCCAGGTTCGCCTGCTCGACGGCCGGATCGTCTCGGACAGCGACCACCAGGAGCGCGCATGAGTGCCGGAACTGGACGCCTCCGGTTCAAGGACGCGCTCAGGGTGGCCAGCGTCGGACTGCGCGCCCGGCGACTGCGCGCCGCACTCTCGGCGTTGGGAATCGCGATCGGCACCGCCGCCATCGTCGGCGTCCTCGGGCTTTCGGCCTCGTCCCAAGCCGGCCTCCTGGCCGAGATCGACCGACTCGGAACCAACATGCTCACCGTCGAGGCCGGACAAAGTCTCACCGGCGGCCCCGCAGAGCTTCCGAACGCAGCGCCCGCCATGATCGCCCACCTGGACAACGTCGAGCAGGTCGCCGACACATCTGTGGTGACGAAAGCCAACGTCTACCGCAACCCGATGATCCCCGCGGCGAACACCGGTGGCCTCCAGGTCCAGGCGGCCAGCCTGAATCTGCCGGCCGTGCTCAACACCGATGTCGGGCAAGGCGAATGGCTCAACGAAGCCACAGCCCAACTGCCCGTCACCGTCCTGGGAGCAACCGTCGCACAGCGCCTCGGCATCGACCGCGTCGACCTGGGTGCGCGGGTCTGGCTGGGCGGCATGTGGTTCGACGTCGTAGGCATCCTCGAGTCGTCTCCATTGGCGCCGGAGATCGACAACAGCGCGATCGTCGGATACGCGGCCGCGCAGACCTGTCTGGGTCAGGCGAGTGTCAACCGCGGTGTACGGGAGGTCGGCTCGCCCACCTCCGTCTACGTGCGCGCGGCAACCGGTCACGAGGTTGAAGTCCAAGAACTTCTCGCAAGAACCGCGAATCCTGAGGCGCCCGTCGAGGTCAACGTCAGCAAACCCTCCGACGCCCTCACCGCACGCGCGGCGGCCGCGGGTGCTTTTGACAGCCTGTTCCTCGGTCTCGGAGCAGTTGCTCTCATCGTCGGCGCAGTCGGTGTCGCCAACATCATGATCATCGCAGTCCTCGAACGCCGCTCGGAGATCGGCCTTCGCCGCGCCCTTGGTGCCACTCGGGCACAGATCCGGACGCAGTTCCTCACGGAGTCGATCCTGCTCGCCATCATCGGCGGCATTGTCGGTGTGCTGACCGGAGTCGCGGCGACGGCCGTCTACGCCGCGTCCAAAGGCTGGACCATCGTCATTCCTGCACAGGCCTGGACCGGGGGCATCGGGTGCGCAATCCTCATCGGCGCGCTCGCGGGTATCGTGCCGGCCATCAGGGCCTCGCGGATGCCGCCTACGGTGGCACTGCGAACAGTGTGACTACCCTTCCCGACCTCGCCGATGAGGGCGCCTGACTACGTCGCACTCCTGCGACGACTTCCCCTCGACCGTGGTGCATGAGGTTCAGCTATTCAGTGCTTCCCGCCACACTCTGAAGACTTGGTCTATGTCGATGGGGTCGACGAAGGTGTCGAAGGCCAGCTTGGCTCGCTCGACACTCACCGGATCGCGCAGCACCCCGGCCGTCCATTCGAGGCTCTGACGGACGTTGCTGCCGACGTCGGGATGATCCACGAACTCCTCGACAACGCGGGCCGTCTCGGCCGGGTCAGCGACCGCCATGAGGCGCCAGAGATCCGCGAGGTC
>NZ_JARKPQ010000212.1 GCF_029975155.1 Propionicimonas sp.
CGGCGAGCGCTGGTGGAGTTGGAGGCTGCCGGCTACAGGTGGCGTTTCGTGGAACGGCGCGATCATGGCCGCATCGTCACGGCGACCTTGTTGTTTGACCGGCCAGCTACCGAGGACGAGGCACGCGAGGTGCTCGAGGGATTGTCTGAATGGCCTATCGGCAAGTGTCTGAGCGGCCGTCGCAGTGACCGTGAAGGCGATGGCGGGCTGCACTCGGCGCAGCAAAGTGGCTTGTCGGACCGTGCAGAGGATGTGTCTGCACGGTCCGACAAGGGAAAACACAAACCGCAGCGGGCAGCTGAGCGTCGGCGTGAAACCCCTAGTGGCACCGTGCAGCGGTTTACCGAGGCGCGGTCAGCCGTAGCACGGTCCACTGTGCCACGGTGCGCCGAGGCGCAACCATCTAACGATGGTTCCAATGGTTGGGAGACTGACGTCTCCCAACCAAACCAGACCACACCCGTGCGCGAACAGCGATCGTCCGAGTCGCCGCTGGACCGTGCTTCACCAGCCGCTCCGGTCGGGTCGGGTCTGGAGGGTTTGCTTGAGGTTTCGGCCGAGGACATCGCCGCCGATGACTGGACGGTGTTGGTGGAGTGTCTTCCTGTCGGAATGCGATACGTTGAGCCGTCGGCTGTTTCGAAGATCGCCGCCGCGTTGCGTGCTCGGCTTGAGGCCGGGTGGTCGTCCGAGGCGCTTCGGGCGACACTGGCCGGCAACGCGCTGCCGCCGGCTGACGAGATCCGGAATCTCGCGGGGATCGTCAGCTATCGCATCGGCCAGACTCCGATTCGTCCGCCGAAGCGCCGGCGCCACGCGCCCACCTCGAAGGCCGCCGAGCCGGTGAGGCCGACGGTGATGCCGTTGGCGTTGCAGAAACGGGCAGAGGCCCGCTCTGCCGGTTCTCCGGACGCCAACCAGCCGTTGTCGTGGTGGTTCAGCCGCTACCCGCCTCAAAGTGCTGAGGGGAGCGAGCCGGCATGAGCGAGCATCTGGTAGGGCGGGCCTGGCTGGCCGATGTCGAGTCCACGGCGCAGCGCGCGTTGCTGGGTAGCATCGCATGGCTGTCAGACTCCGATGGCCGGACCCACACAACCACCGCTGCGGTGGCCCGCGCGGCGGGCATGTCGACCCGCTCGGCCCATGATCACCTGGCTGAGCTCGTCGCGGCGGGCTGGATTCAGATCGAGCATGTCAGGTCCGCTGATGGGCGCCGCCACGGAGGGTCACAGATCCAGCTGTCACCGCTGTTCCTGCCGAAAGATCCCCACCCGGCAATCGTGGCCGCGTCACAATTGCCGGGTGACAACAGGCCGAGCGTGGTGCCCTTCACAGAGGAACGGATCGGTCCAGCGTGGGCGTGGCGAGCCCCCGCCGGCTGCGCCGCACATCGAGTCGTGCTCGGCACGATGGCGTTGCTCGCCGACCACCGAGGCGTCTGCCTGGCGCCCAGAACCACGATCGCTGCCCGGTCGCTGCTC
>NZ_JARKPQ010000221.1 GCF_029975155.1 Propionicimonas sp.
CGCGGCGAGCAGCGCGTAAGCAACCACCGCCCCCGTTCCGATGAGCGCGACGGCCCTCGCGCTCAGGCGCCGCGTGGAGTTCATTGCTGGGGTCATGCCTTGCTCTTTCCCGGGACATCGGTTCGCCGTCCGGCGCTGTCGTCGACTGTATGCGCCGGCCTGGCCACGGTCCGACCCGCAAGCACCAGCCGCGGCAGATGCGCGAGTTGATCCGCGCCTGTCAGTACGTGCTTGCGAGGTGTTCAGCGGCCAGGCGGGGTGAGCTGAGCACCGGAGCGGTCAGGTCCTGCAGCAGGGGCTCTGCGGCGGCCATGCTGGCCTGGGCGAGGACAACGACGCTGGCGTCCGCTGCCGCGTGACGTGCGGCCTGGGAGATGACGTCGAGGTAACCGTCCTGGTCGCCTGCCTCGAACAGCTCCCACGCGCCCTCAGCCGTGATCAGCGTGAGGGCGACGTCCTGCCCGGCGGCGCGGGCCTCGTGCTCGAGCAGGTGACGGGTCGGTTCGAGCGTCGACGCCAGGGCTGCGACGACAACGATCCGGGGCCCGGAGCGGACCGCCTGGGCTGCCATCGGGCGGTCGACCCTGAACACGGGGACGCCCAGGGCGTTCTCCTCCGCGATGTCGCCGATGGTCGAGCAGGTACAGCACACGACCGAAGCGCCCCGGTCCCGAAGCCGGTCGAGGTGCTCGCGGACGCAGCCCGTGACGAACTGCGGACCTCGCTGGCGGGCGTCGCTCAGAAGTGACTCGTCGACCACGTGCACCCGCTGTGCGTCCGGGCGAAGACGGGCAAGGAGCGCATCGAAGGTCGCCACATGAACCGGCGAGGTGTGCAGGAACCCGTACGACGTCATAGACGAATCCTGCCCAAGAGCAGGGCCTCCCAGGGCAGCAGTCTCAGCACACCCACTGCACCCTGACGAACGGACAGCGGCAGTTGAGTGCGTCACTGGCCGTAGGAGAAGCGGAGGTCAGCGAACAGCAGGTGGTTGAGTCGTCTCCGCATGTGTCCGAGCTTGCTGGCGTCGGGTTCCTCGTCGGGCGTCGACAGGATGAACCGCAGCAGCGTGCCACCGTCCTTGGGGCTGAGCTCGAGGTCCACGAGGTCGTTGGGCCGCGAGGGCCACAGGGAGCTCCACTGGACACGGTGCGGCTCGTGACTGCTGAGGATGACGGGTGGCACCTCGTCGTCCAGGAGCACCAACCAGGGACGCGCACCGGGAAGGCCTGGGTGTGTCAGGGAGGTGAACACGACGTGCGGCGGCGCCGGCAATTGTCGGGTCCTATCTCCCAGGATCTGCATGGGGCAAGGCTAGACAAGGGTCCGTGAGCGTCGCGCGAAAGCTCGCTTCTCGGCATGTGAGTGAGGTCACGACCATTGACGCGGGGGTCCGCCTACTGGGCCATTTGAGTGATGCGATGCCCGTCAGCAACTCCGCGACGTCACGACCCTTGACCATGTGGTTGAGCGTTCGCCTCCCTGTCGGTGCTCAACGTGGAACCTGCCGTCCTCCATCCAGGTGATAGCGAGGGCGCACCTAACGCCACCGGGTCGCGTCGCACCCACGGGTGGCGCCCTGTGGCTCAGGTCGCCTGAGCTAGGCAGGGCCGAAGGCTTCTTGGGTTCCCACGTTGTCCACCGCCAGCCGGCCACAGCCGTTATGCGGGTTGTCGGCTTGTCTGGCCGATGACGGGAGGCAGGCATGCAGAGCGAGATCCGCTGTGGCGGCGAGTTCGGGTTCGACGACGACCGCGTCCACGTCAGTTACTGGGCGGGGCGTGCCGTGCCGCAACTTCCACTGCTCAACTTCCGGCGCGAGAGGGGGGCTGCTGTGCCCATCGTCGAGGTCGACCAGGAGGGCATGGCCGCGCATGACTCCCCGACAGGGGGTGCGACTGTCCGCGAAG
>NZ_JARKPQ010000229.1 GCF_029975155.1 Propionicimonas sp.
GCGTTCGACCGAGCCGATTGGGCCGGATTCTTGCGGGCTGACAAGCGGTGAAAGGGCCCGGCCTGGTATGCTCGACGTGACGTTGAGATGCCGGGCCGGGTGCCCGCCTCGCGTCGCTGGTTCCCCCGGGCGGGGAAGCACGGAGGCCAGGGCCGCCGGCGAAGGACCACCATCACATTGTTGGCGGGCTGATCCCGCCAGAAGGTTGACACATCATGTCTTTTATGAACGCTGACGCCGGGAATCCATCATTCCTGGCGTCCGAGGCCGGCGATCTGATCGTTCAGCCGGTCGCCACCGAATCCGTCGCGTTGCAGGTCGCCGATGTCGTCCCGGTGCCGGGCGCGGTCCACGACTACAGGGTGCCGATCATCGGCGCCGACCCGACCGCTGCATGGATCGCCGAGGGCGCCGAAATCGGCACCTCGGAGGCCGCACTTGGTGAAGCATCGTCCGTCTTCTTCAAGGTCGCCGGCCTGACGATCGTCACCCGGGAACTGGCGAACGACTCCAGCCCGGCAGCCGCTGAACTGGTCGGAAAGGGCCTGGCCCGCGACATCGCCCGCAAGCTCGATGCCGCGTTCTTCGGCACCAGGGTGATTGATCCCGGCCCGCCCGTTGTGGTCAACGAGCACCAGCCCGCCGGTCTGGAAGACTTGGCCGGCGTCGGAACCGTGACCGCCGGCGCTGCCTGGACCACCACCGACCCGTTCATTGAATCGATCTACAGGGCCGAAGCGGTCGGTGCGACGCTGCGCGCATTCGTCGCGAACCCAGCCGACGCGCTACTCATGGCCAAACTGAAAGCCGCGACCGGATCGAACCTGCCGCTGCTGGGTGCCGACCCATCCCAGCCAACTCGCAGGGTCATCGCTGGCGTCCCGCTGATCACCAGCCCGTCGGTGACCGCCGGAACCGTCTGGGCCATCCCCACCGGCCGGATCGTCGTAGCCATCCGCGAAGACGTGAGCCTCGAACTCGACCGGTCGGTCTTCTTCACCAGCGATCGGGTTGCGGTCAAAGCCACCATGAGGCTCGCGGTCTTGTTCCCGCACGCGGCCGCCGTCCAGAAGATCAAGCTCGGCGGCTGACCGAAGTCCTGGCGTCAACGTCACCCGGCCGGTCACGGTGATCAGTCCGGACTGGGAACGATGGCGGGCGCAATGCGGGTGTGTCTCCTTGCGCCCGCCGCCGGCCAGCGCCAATCCGGCGCGGGGGTCAAGAGTGCCTGAGGCCCTGACCCCCGCGCACCATATCCACCACCAAACCGAGGAGACCGCATGCCCATGTTCGCCCGCCATCTCGCCGAGACCCTCACCGCCGAGACCCGCGCCGCGATCCGCGCCGCCCACACCCTGACAGCCATCGCCGCCGACGACCGCACCCAGGCTGAGCAACTGCTCCCCGCCTGGACACCGATCCAGTGGATAGACGATCCCGCACTTGCTGCCGCAGAGCCCTACGTCGACCGGACTGGACAGCCCTACGTCCGCGCCACCATCGCCTGGCATTACACCGGCGATCAACGCTGGCTGCAGCAAGCGGCCTACACCTATCTCGGAGGACTGCCACTACACACCAGCTGCGACGAGGACAGCGCGAACCTGATCGTTGACGCTCAAGCGAACGCCATTCAAGCCGCCGTCGATGAGGCCGTTCCCCGATTCACCGACTGGGTGACACGACGCCTCACCGCCGTCCAGACCAGCTACGCTGCAGCCCGGGAAGACCACCTCATTCAAGTCCAGCGGGCCGTCCGAACACGCCGCGCCGCGATCGCAGCCGCC
>NZ_JARKPQ010000236.1 GCF_029975155.1 Propionicimonas sp.
GGGCTCTGCGACCGCCTTCGCCGACCGCTGGGGTGAGCTCACCGGACGCCGGCACCGGGTGTCCATGCGGCTGGGGTTGTACAACCTGCCGGGGCCGGCGGCACTGGTCTGGCCGGTCTCGGGTACGGATCGCCCCGCCACGATGGCCGAGCGTCTGCTGGTGGAGCGCTGGATGGCAGGCTTCGCGGCCGAGGTCGGCGTGGCACCGCTGCCGGGCAGCAGCCGCGTGCCGGCGATCGAAGACGGCAGGGTGCGGTTGTGGTGCGACCCGGAGCCGGTGGCGATGGCGCAGGCGTCGGTCGCCAGCGGTGGGGTGTCCCGGGTCAGCTACGTCTACACCCCGGCCGAGCACCGCGGGCGCGGGTACGGCAGCGCGGTCACGGCGGCGTTGAGCGAGACGCTGCGCGGACGGGGCCTGAGGTGCATGCTCTACACAGATCTGGCCAACCCCACCAGCAACGGCATCTACGCGGCCATCGGCTACCGGCGGATCGGCGAGACCGTCGAGCTGGAGTTCGTGGACTGACTCCTGCGTCCCGCCCGCCGGCTAGGGCTCGAGTTCTTCGTACAGGCTCAGGCGATTCCCGTCCGGGTCGGAGAAATCGAAGTACTCCAGGATGCCGTCCACACGGTCGAGGCCGCCCACCGCGACGCCGAGGCTGGCGAGCCGGACCCGTTCCACGGCGATGTCCTGGACACCGAACCTCACGATCGCCGCGGTGCCGGCAGGTCCGCTCGCGGCCTGCCCCAGTTGCAGCCAGATCCCGCCGACGCGGAACTCCACGATGCCCTCAGCCGGTTCGAGGTCCGGGTCGTCGAGCTGGAATGCCCGGCGATACCACTCCACACTGCGTTCGAGGTCGGTGACCGGCAGCCCGACGGTGACGCTCTGAACCAACACGCTGTCGATTCTCTTGCTGCGACACCCGCGCGGGCAGTGGTCGGACCCGGGTTGGACCGGTGTGCAGTTCGGGTCGCGCTGCATACGCATCTGTCCAGCCTGTCGGTGCGGCGCCCTACGATGCGGGGCATGGAACGACCGGTGGCGAGGGTTGCGGTGGACCTGCCGCTGGCGAACCTCGACCGGCCGTTCGACTACGCCGTACCCGACGAGCTCGACGAGTCGGCCAGGGCCGGCGCTCGGGTCAAGGTGCGATTCGCCGGGCAGCTGCGGGACGGCTTCGTCCTGGAGCGGGCCGAGACCGGGGAGCGCACCGACCTCACCCCGCTGCACAAGGTGGTCTCGGCCGAGCCGGTGCTCACCGCGGAGGTGGCCGAACTCGTCCGCGCGGTGGCCGATCACTACGCGGGCAGCTTCGCCGATGTCGTCCGCTCCGCGGTGCCGGCCCGGCACGCCGCGACGGAGAAGGCCCCGGCCCCGGTATTCCCCGAGCCGAGCCTCGACGCGGGTCCGGACGGGCCGCTGGCCGGCTATCCCGGATCGGAGCACCTGCTGCGGTCGCTCCGGGACGGCGGCCGCGCGCGGGCGGCATGGACGGTGCTGCCCAGTCCGGTTCCGGTCGGTGACTGGGCCGCCGGCTTCGCGGAGGCCGCAGCAGCGACTCTGGCCGGAGGCAGGGGTGCACTGCTCCTCGTGCCGGACGCCCGTCACCTCGCTCAGCTGTCCGCCGTGCTCACCGCGCGGTTCGGCCGCGGCAGCCTCGCGGTTCTTTCCGCTGACGCCGGACCGGCGGCTCGCTATCGCAACTTCCTCGCTGTGGCCAGGGGCGGGGTGCGGCTCGTGGCCGGCACCCGGGCCGCGGTGTTCGCGCCCGTCCGCGACCTCGGGCTGGTGGCGTTGTGGGACGACGGTAACGACGCCTGGTCGGAGCCGCATGCGCCGTACTGGCACGCTCGCGAGGTCGCCGCGCTCCGGGCACACCTGGCCGGCTGCAGTCTGCTGCTGGCCGCCCACGCGCGGACCGCGGAGGTGCAGCAGCTGGTCTCGCGCGGGTGGCTCGCCGGGTTGCGGCTGGCGCCCGCCGAGGCCCGCCGGAGGGCGGCGGCAGTCCGCACGGCGGCGGCGGACACCGCCCGTGACCCGCACGCCAGCTCGGCGCGGCTGCCGCACGACGCCTTCACCGTCGTGCGGACGGGGCTGGCGGCCGGCCCGGTGCTGGTGCAGGTGCCGCGGTCGGGTTACCTGCCCGTCCTGGTCTGTGCCGACTGCCGTACGCCGGCCCGCTGCCCGTCCTGCGGACAGGGTCTCGCCGACGCCGGCCGCACCGGTCCGCAATGCCGGTGGTGTGGTCCGTTGCTGAAGGCGTGGCGGTGCCCCGAGTGCGGCAGTCCGCGGCTGCGGACGCCCGTCGTCGGGGTGGCCCGGACGGCCGAGGAGTTCGGCAAGGCCTTCCCCGGCACCACGGTGCTGCTCGCCAGCGCCGAGAAGCCACTGGTGGCGGTCGGTGCAGAGCCCGCGCTGGTACTGGCCACGCCCGGCGCCGCACCCGTTGCGGCGGGGGGCTACGCGGCTGCCGTGCTGCTGGACGCGGAACTGATGCTCGGCCGGCCCGACCTGAGGGCGGGGGAGGAGGCCCTGCGCCGCTGGCTGGCGGTGACGGCCCTGGTGCGTCCGGCCGTGGAGGGCGGCACGGTGATCGCCGTCGCCGATCCGGGCCTGCGCGAGGTTCAGGCGCTGCTCCGGCTCGACCCGGTGGGCTATGCGGAGCGGGAACTGGCCGACCGTGCGGTGGCCGGGTTCCCGCCGGCGGTGAAGCTCGTCACCGTCGAGGGCGCGCCGGCTGCGGTGGCGTCCGCGCTGGGTTCGCTGGAGTTGCCGGACGTTGTCCAGGTGCTGGGTCCCTTCGACCTGCCCGGGGACGAGCCGTTGGCCCGGGTGACCCTGCGCTGTCCGCTTCCGGCGGGTGCCGAGCTGGTCGGACGGCTGCGGGCGCTGCTCTCGGTGCGGGCGGCGAAGAAGGAGCCGCCGCTGCGGGTCCGGGTGGATCCGCAGGTGCTGGGGTAGGCGTCGTCGGCGTCGAGGGCTGTGGGCCCTTCGTGACGCCCGCTCGTCCCTCGCGGGCTCCTCAGGGAGCGGTGGGTGGGCGCTCCCTGAGGAGCCGTCCGGTGAGGAACGAGCTGGACGGCATCACGAAGGGCGGCCACGTCCATCAGAACCTCGACACGGCCACCGTTAAGCTGCCGGGCATGCGCCTCGTCTTCGCCGGAACGCCGCAGGTGGCTGCCGACACGCTCGCCACGCTGCTGGACGGTCACCACGAGGTGGTCGCGGTGCTCACCCGTCCGGATGCACCGCAGGGACGCAGTTCGCGTCCGGTGCCGAGTCCCGTCGCGCAGCTGGCGGCCGACCACGGGCTGGAGGTACTGCGTCCGGCCCGGGCGAGCGACCCCGCGCTGGCCGCCCGGCTCGCCGAGCTGGCCCCCGACTGCTGCCCGATCGTCGCCTACGGCGGGCTGATCCCGCGGTCGCTGCTCCACCTGCCGGCGCGCGGCTGGGTGAACGTCCACTATTCGCTGCTGCCGCGTTGGCGGGGCGCCGCACCCGTCCAGCACGCGATCCTCGCCGGGGACGAGGTGACCGGAGTGACGGTGTTCGAACTGGTCGAGGCCCTGGACGCCGGTCCGGTGCTCGCGACCGCGGAGTATCGCCTCGGAGCCGACGAGACCGCCGGGGCCGCCCTCACCGCGCTCACCGGTCTGGGGACGCGCGTCCTGATCGACACACTGGACGCTCTGGAGGCAGGCACGGCGGTCGCCCAGGACCAGCCGGAGGACGGCGTCACGCTTGCCCCCAAGCTCACCGTCGCCGGCGCCCGGATCGACTGGACGCGACCCGCCGTGGATCTTGACCGGCAGGTGCGGGCGAACAATCCCTCGCCAGTTGCCTGGACGGAGCTGGACGGCGAGCGTTTCCGGGTGCTGGCCGCCGTTCCGGTGGCCGACACCGGACTGGCGCCCGGTGAACTGCGCCCGGGCAAGCGCGAGGTACTGGTCGGCACCGGGGCCGGCGCGCTGGAACTGCGACTGGTCCAGCCCGCGGGCAAGCGCCCGCTGGCGGCGGCGGACTGGGGTCGGGGCCTGCGCGGCGAGCGGCGGTTCGGGTGAGCCGTCCCCGGCGCCGACGCGATCCGGCGCGGACCGTCGCGTTCGAGGTGCTGCGGCAGGTGACCGCCGCCGGCGCCTACGCGAACCTGGAACTGGCCCGCCGAAGGTCCGCGCTGAACCCGACCGACGCGGCGTTCGCGACCGAACTGGTGGCCGGCACCTGCCGCGCGATGGGCAGCTACGACCGGGTGATCGAGCGGGCCGCGGGCCGCGCGCTCGGGACTCTCCAGCCGGCGGTGGTCGACGCGCTGCGGCTCGGGGTGCACCAGCTGCTCGCCATGCGGGTCCCGCCCCACGCCGCGATCTCCGCCACCGTCGACCTCGCGGCGCTGCAGGTCGGCGAGCGGGTCGCCGGCGTGGTCAACGCGGTGCTGCGTCGGGTCGCCCAGCGGGACTGGTCCGGCTGGCTCGACGTCCTGGCCGCGGGCGAGGACGAACCGGGCCGGCTGGCCCTCGTCCGGCACCATCCGCGCTGGATCGTGGAGGCGTGGTCGCGGGTCCTGCCGGCGACCGAGCTGAAGGCGGCCCTGGTGGCGGACAACGTCGCCCCCGTGCCCAACCTGGTGGTCCGGCCCGGGCTGGCCGAGGTGGCCGAACTGGATGGCATGCCGGCACGCTGGTCGCCCTACGGCGCCTACCGCGAGGGTGATCCCGGTGCGGTACCCGCCGTCCGGGAGGGCCGCGCCGGGGTGCAGGACGAGGGCTCCCAGCTCGTGGCCCTGGCGCTGGCAAGGGCGGACGCCCCGGACGGACCGTGGCTGGACCTGTGCGCCGGACCCGGCGGCAAGTCGGCGCTGCTGGCCGGGCTGGCGCGGGAGGCCGGCACCCGGCTGGTGGCTTCGGAGCTGCAGGAGCACCGGGCGAGGCTGGTCGCCGAGAAC
>NZ_JARKPQ010000243.1 GCF_029975155.1 Propionicimonas sp.
GTACTGGCCGCGCTCGTGATCGCGCTGCTGACCTGGCGCCGCGGCTGGCACGGCATGCGGATGGTGCTCGTCGGCGTGGGCGTCGCCGCGTTCGCGAGCGCGGGCACGTCGTACCTGCTGACCACGTCCGAGCTCAGGGACGCCGCCGTGGCCTACACCTGGCTGGTCGGCAGCCTGAACGGCACGACCTGGCCGGTGGTGGGGGTCACCGCCGGTCTCGCGCTGCTGGCCGCGGGCGCGCTCGGCGTCCAGCTGCGCGGGGTGCGCGCGCTCGAACTGGGGGACGCGGCCGCCACGGCCCTCGGCATCCGCTCCGAACGGACGCGGGCACTGGTGCTGCTGACCGCGGTCGTGCTGGCATCGGTCGCGGTGGGCGCATCGGGACCGATCGCGTTCGTGTCGCTGATGGCGCCGCAGATCGCCCGTCGGCTGGTCGGCCGGACGTCGCTGTCGCTGGTCGCGTCCGCGGCGATCGGCGGCACACTCGTCACCGGGTCCGACCTGCTCGCGCAGTACGTGGTGCCGTCCGTCACCCTGCCCGTCGGCGTCGTCACCGGCGTGGTGGGCGCGCCCTATCTCG
Source organism: Propionicimonas sp. (assembly GCF_029975155.1). Taxonomy (GTDB): domain Bacteria; phylum Actinomycetota; class Actinomycetes; order Propionibacteriales; family Propionibacteriaceae; genus Propionicimonas. The sequence goes on from NZ_JARKPQ010000243.1 coordinate 581, forward strand.
CGTGGCTGATCGCCCGCAACGACTCCGTCCGCCGGCCTGGAGGTGCCGCATGACCACCCACACCCTGCAGGCCGTCGACCTGACGCTCGGCTACGACGAGCGGACCGTCGTCGAGGACCTGTCCCTCGACGTGCCGCCGGGCCGGATCACCGCGATCGTCGGCGCCAACGCCTGCGGCAAGTCGACGTTGCTGCGCGGGCTGGCCCGGCTGCTGCGGCCGAGTTCGGGGACGGTGCTGCTGGACGGCACGGACATCCACCGGCTCTCCTCGAGCTCCGTGGCGCGCCGGCTCGGCCTGCTGCCGCAGTCACCGCTGGCGCCGGAGGCGATCACCGTCGCCGACCTCGTGTCACGCGGCCGCTATCCGCACCAGGGCTGGCTGCGCCGCGGGACGGCCGAGGACGACGCCATCGTGGACGCGGCGATGGCGTCCGCCGGGGTGCTGGACCTCGCCGAGCGGAGCGTGGACGAGTTGTCCGGCGGCCAGCGGCAGCGCGTCTGGATCGCGATGGCCCTGGCCCAGCAGGCCGACCTGCTGCTGCTCGACGAACCCACCACCTACCTGGACATCAGCCACCAGATCGACGTGCTCGACCTGCTGGTCGACCTGAACGCCGAGCGTGGCACCACCGTCGTGATGGTGCTGCACGAACTGGCGCTGGCCTGTCGCTACGCGCACCACCTGGTCGCCCTGCGGGACGGCTGCGTCGTGGCGTCCGGCCCGCCCGGGGACGTGGTGGACGCCGCCCTCGTCCGCGACGTGTTCGGCATCGACGCCCTCGTCCTCCCCGACCCGGTCACCGGCACGCCCACCGTCGCCCCCTTCAGCCGCCACCACCGCCCAGCCCCCTGACCCCCGGCAGACCGGGGACAGGTCCCATTCCCGTTCACCCAGCGGGCTGAACGGGAATGGGACCTGTCCCCGGTGGTTCAGCGGAGGCCCTGGAAGCCGAAGCGGAAGACCAGCTCCTGGCCGACGGGGAGGCGGTACTCCGGCAGCGTCTCGGCGCCCCAGGAGTCATCGCCGCCGACGCCGCGCCGCATCAGGGCCGGACGCAGCACCGTCCGCTCGATCGGGGGCAGCTCGTGGGGGTGCAGCGCGTTCTCGATCTCGAACGGCGTCCACGGCAGGGCGGAGAACTCCATCCCGTCCGGGCAGTGGAACCGTAGCCCGGCGCCGCGGTCATCGGTGACCTCCGCCCAGCGCACGCCCGTGTGGCTGCCCGACTCCTGCGGACGCACGTAGGCCGGCAGCTGCGTGCGGACGTCCCCGTCCCACACGCCCAACCGGGCCGAACCGCGCCGGTCGACGTAGCACTCGTGCGGCCCTTCGCCGTACCAGCGCAACCAGTGCAGGTCGGCGTCGGTCGCGAACAGCATCCCGAACTCCGGCATGTCCGGCAGTCCCTCACCGGGCCGGACGGCGACGGTCACGTCGACCCGGCCGTCGCCGAACACCCGGTACGTCACATCGCACTCGCTGGCCGGCTGGGTCGGCAGGACGTAGCCGTAGCGCACCTCCACCGCATCGTCGTGGACGGCGACCTCCGGGGCCGCGACGTCCGGACGCAGTCCCGGGTACCGGCTCGCAACCAGCCACTGCGCGTCGCGGAACGGCATCCGCCAGCCCCGCTCGTTCGACGTCGGCGCGTGCCAGAAGTTCGGCTGCGGGACCGCGCGCAGCAGCTCGCGACCGCCGTCGCGCCCGAGCCCGTACCGGTAGGACGTGAGCCCGCCGTGCAGCCGCGAGAACAGCGCCGTGAAGTGCGCCCCCCGGACGCCCACGTTGTGGATGCCCTCGATCAGCTCTGGCCTCGTGACGGCCCTCTCCCCGCTGGCCCCCTCATCGCTGGTCGAGATCCCCCCATCGCTGGTCGAGCTTGTCGAGACCTGGCGCGTGGTCCCCCCATCGCTGGTCGAGCTTGTCGAGACCTGGCGGGTGGTCTC
>NZ_JARKPQ010000248.1 GCF_029975155.1 Propionicimonas sp.
GTCGAATGTGGCATCAACAAGCTCAAACACCAACGAGCCTTCGCCACCCGCTACGACAAACTCGCTGTCCGCTACACCGCCACCCTCCACATCGGAGTAATCAACGACTGGCTCAAACGACTTACGTAACACGACCTAGACGAGCTCGCCGCCCAGCTCACCGACGAGCAGGCCGAAGCGTTCTACGCCACCGCCGAAGGCACCCGCCAGTTCGCCACCGACCTCCAAGCCGCACGCGAGCAAGAGTCAGAAGCTCCGCGCCTGCGCGCACTCTGACTCACGATCCTCGGCTGTGGCCGGCTGGCGGGCGGGGTGCACCTGGCGGGCATGAAGACCTCCTCCTCATCGTTTCCGCGTGGCCGCCTGATCGCCCTCATCGCCGCCGGCCTCGCGCTGCTGATCCTGGCCGGGGTCGGCATCTATGGCCTCATCCTCGGCCCCCGCACGACCAGCACCCCGGCACCCGAACCCGCGCCGTCGACCTCTCACACACCGACGACGCCCGGACCGTCCTCGTCACGGCTGCCGGTCGTGCCCCGGTCGGTCGACCCGGAGACGTTCGCCCGCAACGTCGCCGAGGCAATCTTCGCCTGGGACACCACCAGTGCCCTGATGCCGGTGGACTACACGGCCGCGATCCTCGACATCGGCGACCCGTCCGGCACCGAACAAGCCGGCCTCGCCTCCGACCTGGCGACCTATCTGCCGACGCGGGATGCGTGGATCGAGCTGCGCAAGCACGAGACCCGCCAACACCTCACCATCGACCAGGCCGTCATCCCCGAGGCGTGGGCCGATGCCGTGGCGCAGGCACAACCCGGGCAGATCGCACCTGGCACGGCCGCGTACACGATTGAGGGCACCCGGCACCGCGACGGCCTGTGGAACGGCGAGGCCGTGACGAGCGAGCACGCGGTGTCGTTCACCGTGTTCATCGTCTGCACGCCGGCCTATCCGACCTGTCACCTGTTGCGGCTGTCCCAGCTCGACAACCCGCTGCGATGAGGACGGGCGTCTCGTGTTCAAAAAGTTCGCTGTCCTCGCGCTCGCCGCGCTGTTCTTCGGCCCGGCGATGCTGCTGGTGGCGATCGGGGTGCTGATGAACCCCGCCGCCATCGCCGCCTGCACCACCACAGGGGCGCTCTCGGTCGGCAACGTCCCCGACAGCCTCCAAGTGACCACCGCGGACGGCTACACCTTCACCCTCAACAAGCGACAGCTCACCCACGCCGCAACGATCATCACGGTCGGCGGCCGGATAGACGGGGTAGGCCGGCCAGGGGTGAAGGTCGCGCTCATGGCGGCGCTCACCGAGTCCACGCTGCGGATGCTCAGCAACACCGGCACCTACCCGGAGTCCGCGAACTACCCCAACGACGGCAACGGCGGCGACCACGACAGCCTCGGGTTGTTCCAGATGCGCCCGCAATCGGGGTGGGGCACCGTCGCCGAGTTGATGGACCCGAACTACCAAGCGGGGGCGTTCTTCGGCGGCCCGGATGGCCCGAACTATCCGAGCCCGCGCGGCCTCTTGGACATTCCGGGCTGGGAACGGATGGACCCCGGCGAGGCCGCCCAGTCGGTCGAGGTCAGTGCGTTTCCCGCCAGGTACCGCAACTACGCGCCCGTCGCTGACGCGATCCTCGACGCCCTCACCCGCACCGGCGGGCGCGGCGGCCCCGTCGCAGGGGTGGCGGAGTCGTCGCGGGTGGTGTTCCCGCTCCCGGAAGGAACCTGGGTCAAGACCGACGACTTCGGTCCGCGTATCCACCCGATCACCGGCCGAGAATCGTTCCACACCGGCCTCGACCTCGGTGCCGCGGACGGCACCCCGATCCTCGCTGCGGCGGACGGCACCGTGACCGTCGCCGAGTTCAGCGGCGGGTACGGCGGCCTGATCGTCATCGAGCACACCATCGACGGCCAAACCGTCGCCACCGCCTACGCGCATATGTGGCAGACGGGCATCCTCGTCCACGTCGGTGACCGGGTGAGCGCCGGGCAACATATCGGCGATGTCGGCTCCTCGGGCATGAGCACGGGGGCGCATCTGCACTTCGAGGTCCGCCCCGGCGGCACCAACGGCGAAGCGATCGACCCCGCGAAGTGGCTGGGCGACCACGGCGCGGCAAACCTCCCCGAAGCAGCGACCGGCCCGGCCGCGGGCTGCCAGACCGGCACGGCTGGCGCGCCGACGCCGTTGACGGGTGACCCGGATCAGATGGTGGATGACCCCACCAGCAACGGGAAAATCACCGCCCGGCTCGCGCACCTCATGGCCCAGACCAAAGCCGCGTTCCCCGACACCGGATGGGGCTGCTACTCACCCCGACCCGGCACCAAGTCGGAGCATCCGCTCGGGCGGGCGTGTGACATCACCTTCGGCAATGCCATCGGCCACTACCCGACACCAGCACAGTTGGAGGCCGGCTGGACGGTCACCAACTGGATGAAAGACAACGCCGCGGTGCTCGGGGTGGAGTACCTGATCTGGCAAGGCAAAGTCTGGTCCGTCGCCCGCGACAACCAGGGCTGGCGGCCCTACAACGGTGGCGGGATGCACGACCCCGCCAACGTCACCGGCGGCCACTTCGACCACCTGCATGTGACCGTGAAAGCCGGTGCGTGATGGACGTGTTCCCCGACTTCGACGGGCTGGCGGGGATCGGTGATCTGAAACAGGTCGTCGGTGCGCTGTTCATGTTCGTGCTTATCATCGCCGTGCTCATGCTGATCGTCTCTGCGATCATCTGGGCAGTCTCCGCCAGTAGCGGCAACTACTCCGCTGCCGCGAAAGGCAGGGTCGGGGTGCTGCTTGCGCTCGGTGCCGCCGCTTTGGCTGGTGGCGGGGTGGCGTGGATGAACTGGCTCATCGCGCTCGGCCGACAACTCTGACCCGTACCGCGTGTGGCCCGTCCCGGATCGTCTGGGGGCGGGCCTTCGTCATGTCTGGGCAGGTGTGGGTTGGCGGGGTGCACCTGTGGGCAGAAGCAACCCCCGCTGCGTGAATGGAGAACCGTCGTGATCGACATCGACCCCAATGGCACCGGCCTTCCCGGTATCGAACAGCTCCGCACCATCGTCGGTGCCGTGATGACGGTGGGCCTGATCCTGGCCGTCCTCGCCCTGATCGTCTCGGCGATCGTGTGGGCCTACGGCGCGAACAGCTCCAACCCCCACCTCGCCGGGCGGGGCAAGACTGGCGTCCTGATTTCCTGCGGTGCCGCCGTGATCTGCGGGGCGAGCGTCGCGCTCGTGAACTTCTTCTGGGGCGTCGGCCAGGCCGTCTGATCGCAGTCGTGCGAGGAAGGCAGGTCTTGTGATGGGCCTTTGCGATGTGCCGGTGATTTCCACCGTGTGTGAGACGGCCGGTGAGGCCGCCGCCTCGCTCGTGTCGGCACCGTTCGACTGGCTCGCGCAGGCGATGGGCGGCGCGGCCGGCTGGCTGTTCGAGGCCGTCTGGTCGGTCTTCGACACCACCACGCTGGTGGATGTGCAGCGGCTCGGGTTCGTGTCGGTGTTCAACCTCGTGTTCGGCATCGCCGTGTTCGTGATGCTGCTGTTCTTCGCACTTCAGCTCATCACCGGCATGATCCGCCGCGACCCCACCGCCCTCACCCGGGCCGCGCTCGGCCTCGGGAAGTCCGTCCTCGGCTCCTTCGTGGTCATCACCCTGGTCGCGCTGCTGCTGGAAATCACCGACCAACTCTGCGTCGGCATCATCCAAGCCGCCGGCGAAACCACCGAGACGATGGGCGACAAGATCGCCGCCCTCGTCCTGGCCCTGTCCGGGCTGTCCATCGCAGCCCCCGGTGTCGGCGCGATCATCATGATCTTCCTCGCCGGGCTGGCGATCGCCTCGGCGGCGATCGTGTGGCTGTCGTTGCTGATCCGCAAGTCGCTGCTGCTCGTCGCGGTCGCCCTGGCGCCGTTGGCGTTCTCCGGGTCGTCGTGGGACGCGGCACGCGGCTGGGTCGGCAAGTGGGCCATGTTCGTCATCGCCTTGATCCTGTCGAAACTCGTGCTGGTCGTGATCTTCCTCGTGGCGATCACCCAGGTCGCCGCACCCATCGACCTCGACCTGGCCTCGGTGTCCGATCCGCTCTCGGGCATCGTGCTCATGGCGCTGGCCGGGTTCGCCCCGTATCTGACGTACCGGTTCCTCGCGTTCGTCGGCACCGACTACTACGGGCAGGCCGGCGCCGAGGACGACGCCAAGCGCGCCCTGAACCGCCCCATCCCCGTCCCGTCGAAGCCGTCCGGTGACGGGCCGAAGAAGGTCCTCGACGGCCAAACCAGCGGCGACGGTGGCGGTGGTTCAGGAAGCGGTGCCGGTGGTGCGGTGCCGCCGAAGCCCACCCCGACCGCTGGAAGCAGCGGCGGCGCAAGCGGTGCCGGCGCGGGAGCTGGCGCGAGCGGGAGCGCCGGAACTGGAGCCAGCGCAGGCGCGGGAGCTGGGGGTGCTGCGGCGGCAGGCCCGGCGGCTGCGGTCGTGGTCGGAGCGCAGGTAGTGAAGGGCGCCGCGACCGCGGGGCCAAAGGCCGGGACGGCGTTGGCGGGCGAGGCCGAGACGGCCGCCGCCGGCGCCGGACAGACCAGCGCCCCACCATCGCCCTCGACCCCGGCGCCGACCGCACCACCGAGCCCACGCCCGACAACCCCGAACCCGCCCAAGCCGACGAAGGAGTGACCGATGCCCAGTCACGCGAAAGACACCGCCGCGCCGGGTGAGCTGGTACCGGTGAAGTTCAGCCGCCTCACCCGCCGCGGGGTGCTGCTGGGGCTGTCGGTCGCCCAACTCGTCACCCTCGGCATCGGCGGCCTCACCCTGATCGGCGCGTTCTACGCCGGCGGCGGGATGCTGCTCGCCTACACCGCCCCCGTCTGGGCGCTCTGCGCCGCGCTGACCTGGATACCGGTCGGCGGGCGCCCGGTCGTTGAATGGCTGCCGGTCACGGTCTGGTGGCTCTGGCGGGTCACGGTCGGGCAACTGCTCTACCGCCGCCGCATCGTCAAGCCCCGCCCCGCCGGCACCCTCGCGCTCCCCGGCGACATGGCACGACTCCGCGAATACACCGACCTGGAGACCGGGGCGTGCATGATCCATGACCCCCACGCCGCCACCCTCACAGTCGTGTGCGAAGTGGCCCATCCGGCGTTCGTCTTGTTGGACCCCGGCGAGCAGGAACGCCGCGTCACCACCTGGGGCCGTGCGCTGGCGACGGTGTGCCGCTCGGGGCGGATCGCGACGCTGCAAGTCCTCGAACGCACCCTGCCCGACTCGGGTACGGGGTTGGCGGAGTGGTGGACCGCGCACGGCACCCCGGACGGCTCCTGGGCCGCCGACACCTACGCCGAACTGATCGAGCGCGCCGGCCCTGCTGGGGAACGGCACGCCACCACGATCAGCCTGTCGCTGGACATGAAGGCCGCCGCCCGGCAGATCTGGACCGCCGGCGGGGGCCTCAAGGGCGCCGCCGGGGTACTGCGCCAGGAGATGTCCACGCTCGTGTCCGCGTTGCGGTCGGCTGACCTCGCCCCGTCCGGGTGGCTCGACGCCGGCCAGATCGCCGTCATCCTTCGCTCCGCCTACGACCCGGCGGTTGCGTCGGCGTTGGAGCGTCACGGGCAGATCGGCCGCGATCTCGCCACCGCCGGGCCGGTCGCTGTCACCGAGACCTGGGGCAACCTGCGCACCGACTCCGCTCGCCACGCCGTGCTCTGGGTATCCGAATGGCCCCGGAGCCTGGTCTATCCCGGTTTCGCCGCGCCGATCCTGCTCTCCACCGGCATCCAACGCGCCGTGTCGCTGATCTACACGCCGATGCGCTCCGACCAGGCCGCACGCGACATCCGCCGCAAGAAAGTCGAATACATCAGCGACGCGGCACAGCGTGCCCGGCTCGGGCAGATCGAAGACGCCTCACAATCGGCCGAGTTCCACGACGTGCTGCAACAAGAAGCCGACCTCACCGCCGGGCACGGCGTCCTGCGCGTCACCGGACTCATCAGTGTGTCGGCACCCAGCATCGACGACCTCGAAGCCGCCGTCGCCGCGATCACCCAAGCCGCGATCCAAAGCTCCTGCGAAACCCGGCGACTCGTCGGCCAGCAAGCCGCCGCGTTCACGGCCGCAGCGCTGCCCTTGTGCCGCACTATCTAGCAGGGCCTCTATCCAACGTGGAAGTCACGCTGGTGGTTCTCACCGTCCTCGACCCAGTGGATACGAAGGATGGGATCGGTAGAGCCGCCCCAGGTGAACATCAGTGGCACTCGTCGCATCTGGCCACGATGGATGGTCGTGGGATCATCACCGCCGACAAACATGCCGCCGTTCTCGGTTGGGCTTTCAAAGGTCACGCTCTCGGCGTCCCGGTCACCGGTATTGGTGATCTCTGCCCAGTGCTTCGTGCTGTAGCGCGGCGCACCTTTGGAGCTGAAGCCCGAGACCTCTCGTTCCTGGCGCGGTTGAACGAGGAAATCAACGCCGACAGGGCTTGGGGCTGCCCCTGTTGCCTGCGGGAGGGACACGGCTGAGATGTCGTGCTCTATGGCCTTCCAGACTTCGTGGTTGAGTTGTTCGACGCTGCTGAACTCGCCCAGCAAGCCGCGATCCTGCATGTCCTTCTTGAAGGCACGTAGTGCGTCGAGCTGCGTCGTGTCAACATCGTTAGGCAAGGGTGCAGTTGAGAAGTACATGTGAACTGGTCTGCCCAACTCCAGAGCACGATCCACTTCTTCGATGGTTCCCGAGATGGCATCGGGGGTCGGTGACCCTAAGCGCCCGCCGAACAGGGCGAACACGATGTCGGAGTCATCGACACCCTGCGCGTTTATGAGTTTCTGCGGATGCGCTCCCATGACCGGCACCGCCGATGTCTCCCACCGCCACGGCTGCAGAATCACCCCCTTCGTTCGCGCATTGGCATCGTTCCATCCATAAACCGCCTTCTCCACAGCGTCCCGTGCCTCCGGAACATCGGAGGGCGAAGCGATCATTACGCGCAGGACGGAAGCGATATAGGGCATGTCTTAAGCCTAGGGAACGTCGCTGACATCGGCACTGGCGTGCACCTGATTGGCGTCCGAACCTGAACGATGGAGGCCCGCCATGCCCACCTACGAGAACCCCGTCACCGACGCCGCCGAAGCCTACGAGGCGTTGCGGGGCCTGGCCCACGCGACCCGGAGCTGGGACGAGCCCGCCGAGACCTACCGCGTCATCGGCGAGGTGGTCGCCAGTATCCGGTGCCTGGGGCAAGTGCTCGACCAGCTCGCAGGCGTCCACCTGCGCCACCAAGACCAGGTGAGCACCGACGACGGAGACCGGGCAGCCGGGGCCGTCGCGGCACTGAGCGCGGCCGATGGGTTCCATCAGGCCGCGGTACTGCTGGATCAGGGGCACGACCACCTCAACGCGGCGTTCGTCCAGTCCGGCAAGATCGTCTGGCACCCCCAACCTGCCACCACCGAGCGGTGGATCAGCGTGGTGTTCTTGCAGGGCGATGAGGCCGACCGGCCGCTGCGCATCCTCGGTGAACTCGGGCACGTCGACGCGGTGGACTACCTCGCCCAGTGGGACTACGGCGACGAGACCACCGACGCCGCGATGGAGAACGGGTACGTCTACGACGAGCCCGGAGAAGGGACCAACGATCGAGTGATGCGCTCGGGCGACTACGCGCTGGTCGTGAACCCACACATCGGCTACGTCTCCCTGCTCCGCCGCCACACCACCACCGAACCCGACCAGACCGAGACGCCTGGTCCGGTGCAGGGTGGGCCGCAACTGCTGGTGTCGTACTCGTCCCCGAACGCCCCGAAGCCAGCGGTCGCGCCTCGGCAGTCGCAGGGGTCGTGGTTCGAGCCGGCCGCGATCGCGACGCTCAAACAGAGCGGCCGCCTCTCGCTCTGACCCCTGCCGGTGCCGGGGGCGCACCTGCCCGGCATGAACACCACAGACCCCACGCCGCGCACCTCCCGGCAGATCGGCACGCTCACCCTGACCGTCTGGCCCGATACCCCGGTCGGCGAGCACCAGCGGTACGCCTATCGCATCGAGGACACCGAAGCCGGGCACAGCCTCGAAGGCCGCGACCTGTTCACCGGAGCCAGTGCGCCCGTCGCACCCAAGCGGGCGCTGCGCGACCTCGCCGGATACCTCGGTGCCGCCGGTGAGTCCCGACAGTACGCCATCGACCACCCCGGCCATGCCGAGCACGCCGGGCTGTTCCCAGAGTGGGCGGCGGAGGCCGCGCGGCAGAACGCCGACGCACTCGCCCTCCTGAGCGAGACACCACCACCGCCACCGGGGCCGTCGTGGTTCGACCGCTCCGCTGCCAGTTCAGATGCTCGCACGCGGGAGCGGTCGCTGTGAACGAGCGGGAGAAGCTGCATACCTCGGTGCTCGTCGCCCCGGCGTCGGAGCGGCGCAAGTCCCGCAGGCAACGCCGGCAGGCTGCCGCCCGGCTCGTCGCCGAGCAACGCCGCGCTGAGGCCAAAGCCGCCAAAGCCAAGGCCGAAGCCGAGCGAGCCGAGCGGCGTGCCACGACGTATCTGCCGAAGGCCGGCGAACCCGGACCGGCGATGCTGCGGACGCCGGGCCGGTTCCGCCTCCCACGCCATCAAGACACCAGCGCGGTGCTGTCGGCGCAGTATCCGTTCCTCGCCGAAGGCGGCCTCGGCAGTCAGGGCGTGTTCGTCGGGCAGGACATGTACTCTGGCGGATCGTTCGTCTATGACCCGTGGGAGCTGTACCGGCGGGGCATCATCACCGCCCCGAATATGATCCTCGCCGGCATCGTCGGCTCCGGAAAATCCAGCCTCGCCAAGTCGCTCTACACGCGGTCGTTGCCGTTCGGTCGCCGCGTCTACATCGCGTGCGACCCCAAGGGCGAGCACACCGCCGTCGCCGAGGCAGTCGGCGGGAAGGCCATCGTCCTCGGCCACGGGCTCCGCACTCGGCTGAACCCACTCGATGAAGGTCATCGGCCGTCCGGGCTGTCGGATCGGGAATGGGCCTCCACGTTGGCGTCGCGGCGTCGTGAGTTGCTGGGTGCGCTCGCAGAAACGGTGCTCGGGCGCGACTTGTCGCCCTTGGAACACACCGCCATCGACACCGCCTTGACCGCGGCTGTCCGAGATGCGAAGGTGCCGATCCTGCCGATGGTCGTAGACCGCCTACTCACCCCGTCCACCGACGAGGACGGGCGGCTGGCCGAAGACGGCCGACTCGTCGCCCACGCGCTCCGTCGCCTCGTCGGTGGCGACCTCGCCGGCCTGTTCGACGGCCCCTCGACCGTGAAGTTTGACCCGACGTTGCCGATGGTGAGTCTCGACCTCAGCCGGGTCGCGGAGAACGCCGCCCTGCTGAGCGTGTTGATGACCTGCGCGTCGGCGTGGATGGAAGCCGCGCTGATGGACCCCGATGGCGGGAAACGCTGGATGATCTACGACGAAGCCTGGCGACTCATGGCCCACCCCGCCCTGCTCCGCCGCATGGATGCCCAATGGCGGCTCGCCCGCCACTACGGGTTGGCCAACATGCTCATCTTCCACAAGCTGAGCGACCTCGACAACGTGGGCGATCAAGGCTCGGCCATGCGCTCCCTGGCGAACAGCCTGCTCGCCAACGCCGAAACGAGAGTGATCTACCGGCAAGAGTCCGACCAACTCTCCCTCACCGCCAAGACCCTCGGCCTGACCGGCACCGAACAACACCTCCTACCCGGCCTGGGCACCGGGCAGGGGCTGTGGCGCATCAAGGAACGCTCCTTCGTCGTGCAACACCAGATGCATCCCGATGAGTTGGCGCTATTCGACACCACGACCCGCATGATCTAGACATCTTGGAAGTTCGCTGGCGATCCTCAGCAGTCCTCAGCGAGAACGGTGGACCATCAAACCTGGTGAACGCTCCAATGAGGACTCCACCATGCAGGCTCCGGGTCGACCGGATAGCGGAGTGGAGCTCTCGCACTGAGAGCTCCACCCGTTCGTTGGCTCAAGGTGGCTAGCGAGGTCCCAAGGACCCCAGCGCCCGCCGCCCAGATGGTTTCGAGCAGATACTGCAAGAACTTCCTTGGTTGTCCGGACTGACTATTGGGGACACTCGCCCGTGTAGCTTTCATACGCTTCTCCTTTCGCTTGTCCCTTCCGGGAATCTCACTTAGGAGGCGGACGAACGCCAGAGCCAGGGTCACCGCCAGCCACACTGTGCCAAGCCGCATGGAGGGCTCGCTAGCACCTTGAACCAACGACACTCACATGCTGGTCGTTGCTCCCAGCCCTGTCCACCGCCAAGGCCTTGCACCGTGACCTGGTGGTGCACCTGACCTGATGTGGTTGGAGTCTCGGCTAACTCCGAGCGGCCCCACGAACCCGTCATCCAGGTCAAACGTGGTCACTTGGACTCTGAACGCAGGGAGGGCGATGCCCAGCAGAGGCACAGGCGCACCTGCCGGACATGAAGCGAAGCGAACCCGACCAGCCGCCCGTCAACATCCCGGCCGTCGTTCTCACGGTGCACGAGGACGGCATCTTGACCGCCACCCTCGACGGGGCACCGCTGACGCCGCCTCAGTGGGCGCCGCCGTGGCGGCGCGAGTCGTTCCCACAGATCATCGACCAGGCCAGCAACGACCGCACCCGCCCGATCCGCGTCGAGGTCCGCGAAGCAGACGGGTCGGTGTTCACCGACCTCATCACCGCACGACCCCGCCGCGCACTCCCCGAACCGAAGCCAGCTGTCAAGGCGAAGCCAACGCCGGGTCTGCCGGTGTTCCATCAGGTTGAGGGCGACGGTTTCGTGCCCGGTGAGGATGTCGCCGTTGCGATCATCACCGGCCACACCGACGCCGCGCCCACCGGCACCGCCCGCGCCCTCATCGACCCAGCCAACCCGATCCCAGACCAGACGACCGGGCGGGTTGAGGTGCTGCTGCTCGGCCGCATCTCGGGCGCGACGGTGATCCGGCGGCTGCCGTGACCGAGGGGCGGCAGACCGGATCGTTCGGGGACGAGCTGACCAACGCCGCCATGATCGGCCTGGTCGCCCTCTTCGGCATCGCACTCGTCCTCCGCGCCGCCGGCACCATCACCGCCTGGCTCACCGACACCGCCCAGCCCGAAGGCGGACTCGCGGCCGGGGTCGGGGTGCTGTTCCACCCCGACGACCCCGGCACCGCGCTCGACGCGGACGGCCTGAACCCCGTCGTCTACTGGATCGTCACCGGGGCCATGCTCGCGCTCCTCGTTGCGCTGGTGGTGTTCGTGTGGGTGCGAGTGCGCCGCTTCACGCACCGAGCCGAGCAAGACCCGCGGCGGATGGCGGGGGTCGCGACCCGCCACGAAGTCGCCACCGCCGCATCGGACAAGGCGCTGCTGCGGCGCGCCGGGAACCTCCGCCCCGGCCTGAGCGACCCGAAGCCGCACGATGTCGGATACCGGCTCGGTGCCTCGAAAGGCGTGAGCGTGTGGGCATCGGTCGAGGACTCGATCATGGTCATCGGCCCGCCCCGCTCCGGCAAAGGCCTGCACCTGGTGATCCCGGCGATCCTTGACGCACCCGGCGCCGTCGTCGTCACCAGCACCCGACCCGACAACCTGACCGCGACCATGCGCGCCCGCCGCCGCATCGGGCCGGTCGCGATCTTCGACCCCCAGCACTTGGCCGAAGGACTGCCCGCCGGGCTGCGATGGTCACCGATCCGGGGCTGTGAGTCGCCACAGACCGCGATGATCCGAGCCACCGGCCTCGCTGCCGGCACCGGCCTGTCCGCAGGAGGCGTCGATTCCGGCGGCTTCTGGGAAGGCAAGACCCGCGCCGCGCTCCAAGCCCTGCTGCACGCGGCGGCGATCGACAACCGACCACCCGCCGAGCTGTTCCGCTGGACCCTCGACCCCACCGCCGCCGCGGATGCGGTGGCGATCCTGACCGGCTCCACCCGCGCCGCGACCGGATGGGCCGAGTCCTTGGAGGCGATGATCGACTCCGACCCCCGCACCCGCGACTCCATCTGGCAAGGCGTCTCCCTCGCGCTCGGCTCACTGGCCGACCCGCGAGTCCTCGACGCCGTATCACCGGCCGAGGGAGAAGGCTTCGACCCCGAGGCATTCATCCGCGACCGCGGCACCCTGTTCCTGCTGGCGACCGGTTCCGGTGCGGGAGCCAGCGCGGCTCTGGTGGCGGCGTTGGTGGAAGACCTCATCGAGACGGCCCGCCGTCTTGCTGCCCGCTCACCCGGTGCCCGTCTCGATCCACCGATGCTGCTGGCGCTGGACGAGATAGCCAACCTCTCGCCCCTGCCGTCACTGCCGACGCTGATGGCCGAAGGCGGCGGGTCGGGCATCACGACCATGCCCGTATTGCAGTCACTCTCGCAGGCGCGGGACAAGTGGAACGAGCACCAGGCCAATGCGATCTGGGACGCCTCGATTGTGAAGGTCATCCTGGGTGGCGCGTCGAACTCCCGCGACCTGCAAGACCTCTCCGCGCTGGTCGGTGAGCGTGACGAGTACACCGACTCGGTGACGCTGGGCGATCACGGCACCCGCTCCAACCAGCGATCCGTGCGCCGCGTCCCGATCTTCCCACCCGACCGCATCCGCCGATTGCCCTTCGGGACCGGGGTTGTGTTGCTGCGCTCCGCACCTCCCATCGTCACCGATCTGCACCCGTGGCCCAGCCGCTCCGATGCCGGGCAGCTCACCGCCGACCGCAAGGAGATCGAAGCACTCTTGCGCCGCACCGAGAACTGACCCCGGAGACGGTCGCGCACCTTCCCGCCACAGCGGCCCAGCACGACGGGCTGCGTGAGCAGACAAGGACGCGATCATGACCATCCACACGCAGGAATCCGTCTCCGGGTTCGTCGCTTCGAGCCCGCAACTGACGCAGACCGAGAAGGGCGACGCAAGGCTCTACTTCCGCTTCGGGCAAGAGCACTTCCACAAAGAAGATGATGGCTCCTTCACCCAGTTGGAGACCACCTTCCACCACCTCGTGATGTTCGGGCGATCCGCCAACCACGCACACGATCGCTTCCGCAAGGGCGACAACTTCATCGCCGAGGGCTACACCCGCTCGGTCAACTACGAGCGCGACGGCCAGGCCATCGAGAGCGAAGAGTTCACCGCCAGGAAGATCGGCCACGACACCGCACGCACCCGCTACGAGGTTGACCGCTCACCCCGCCGAAACGGAGCGGAGCAGGCGGCACCGGCGCGGGATGCCTCGGCATTCACCAGTCCCAAACCGAACCGGCAGGCAACCACCGCGCCGGCAATGGGAATGTGAGGGGAACCGCGATGACCCCCATCGACAAGCCTGATCCCACGGCAAGATCGGAAGTGCCCGACGAGTTCGATGACCGTCCGGCATTCGATCCCGGCAACGATCTGCCCGGGCCGCCGCGGCCGATCAACTGGAACCTGCTGTCGGCCGCCGACCTGGAAGCCGAGCTGCTGGAACTGAACCGCTGGGTCGATTGGCTGCGCCACACCTACGGCCTGCCCGCCAGCGTGATCCCGCCAATGTGGCACCGCCATCCCGAACTGCTCTGGGAACTGTCCGCACTGCACCTGCACTGGTTGTGCGCCTACGACCCCGAACAGAACGGCTCCGCACCACTGGGCTGGCACCGCGACTTCGCCGACGCCCGCCAGCGGCTCCGCGACTGGGTAGCCACCAGCGGCACCCGCCTGGACCGCGACCGACCCACCCGCCAGACCACCTGGCCCGGCGAAGCACCCGCCGAGCCCGTCGAAGAAGTGCCGATCGCCGACCGCGACGAAGACTTCGTGCGCTACGTCCTCAATGAAGTCGCCAACCGACAAGCCGCCGAAGACGCGTTCTTCGCCGGTGTCAATCCTGTTACCGGTGAGGTGAGGGACTGATGCCGCGCAAGTACGTCAGGAAGACCAACCGACGGTCGAGAGAGGAACGGAACCTGTCGGTGCGCGCTGAGCATCGAGACACCCCCGACCTCGACAAGCTGACCGAGTTGCTGATCCGGTTCACGCTCCAAGACTCCGGTGAGCAGCGAGCCACACGAGCGCGGGAGCGTCGGGCTATGGCCCGTGTCAGCGACCCGTCGTAGAATGAAGGTGTCCGCCGTAGAGGTGGATGTTGTGGTCCTAAACCCCG
>NZ_JARKPQ010000251.1 GCF_029975155.1 Propionicimonas sp.
ATCATCATCCTGGGCCTGATCGCGATCCTCGCGGCCGCGTTCCAGATCGTGCTCATGGTCGCGCGCGGGGGAATGCTGGTGATCCTCGCCGGCATCCTGCCGCTGTCGGCCTCGTTCACCAACACCGAGATGGGCAAGAGCTGGTTCAAGAAGTGCATCGCCTGGCTAGTGGCCTTCATCCTCTACAAGCCCGCCGCAGCCATCGTGTACGCGGCCGCGTTCCAGCTCGTCGGCACCGACGTGTTCTCCGACGACGGGACCGGCCTCCTCGCCGTCCTCACGGGCCTCATGCTGATGGTCATCGCACTGTTCGCGATGCCGGCGCTGATGCGGTTCGTCACGCCGATGGTCGGTGCGATGGCGGGAGGCGCCGGCGGCGCCCTCGCTGTCGGTGCGCTGGCCGCTCTGCCGAGCGGCGCGGCCGCGATCGGACGCCTCGCCTCCGGCAGCGGCTCGGGGTCCTCCAACTCCGCGGCACCGTCAGCACCGTCCGGCTCGGACGGCGAGGGCGGCTCTCAGGGCTCGCCCGGTCCCTCAGGCGGCGGTGAGACCGGCGGCGGTAACGCACCGCAGCAGGCGCAGTCCTCGGGTGCCCAGCAGGCCGGGGACGCCGGCGGGGGCACCGGAGCTGGTAACGCCAGCGGTGGCGCCACGCCGAACACGGGCGCGGCCGCCGCCTCGGCTGGTGGCGGTGGAACGGCGGCAGCAGGCGCCGGAGCGGGTGGTGGCGCCGCAGCGGGCGGCGCGGCCGCCGGCGGTGGCGCGGCGGCAGCAGGAGCGGCCGCAGGCCCGGTCGGCATCGCCGCCGGGGCGGCGCTCGAAGCAGGCAAGAAGGCCGGGCAGGCGGCCGCGGGAGCGGCCCAGAGTCTCGGTGAGCAATCGACAGGTGAAGGGGGCGGTCCTGATGGCAGCCGTTGACACGAACAGGGGTCCTCGGACCTACGGAAACTGGCGGCGGCCCACGTCACCGGGCATCCTCGGCCTCGGCTCGATCGGGACCGCGCTGCTCTTGGCGGGGCTCATCGCCGTTGTGATGACGGTGATGATCGCCGGGCTGCTTGAAGCAGTCATCCTCGCGGCCGTGCTCGGCGCGGTGATGCTGGCGGTGCTGACCAAGGACTCGCACGGCAAGAACGTCATCAGCCGTGGCGGCGCGCGGATCGCGTGGTGGTCCTCACGCTCGCGCGGGTCGAACGTTTACCGCTCGGGGCCGCTGGGCCGCGCGCTGTGGGGGACGTATCAGCTCCCCGGTCTCGCAGCGCCGACCCGGCTCAGTGAGTGGCAGGACTCCTACGGGCGTCCGTTCGCGCTGCTGTACACGCCCGCGACCGGCTCCTACAGCGTGGTGATCGGCACGGAGCCCGACGGCGCGGCGCTCGTCGACCAGGAGCAGATCGACGTGTGGGTGGCCGATTGGGGCCACTGGCTCGCGAACCTGGGCGACGAGCCGGGCGTCGAGGCCGCGTCCGTCACGATCGAGACGGCGCCGGACTCGGGCACGCGGCTGCGCCGCGAGGTCGAGCACAACGTCGACGAGGACGCGCCGCCGTTCTCGAAGGCGATGCTGGCCGACGTGGTGGGCTCGTACCCGGCCGGCTCGTCGACCGTGAAGGCGTTCGTGGCGATCACGTTTTCCGCCGCGCAGCGGTCGGGCAGCAAGAAGCGCAAGCCCGACGAGATGGGCCGCGAGCTCGCGGCCCGGCTCCCTGGGCTGACGGCCGGACTGCAAGCCACGGGCGCGGGCGCCGCGCATCCCCTGTCCGCTCAGGAGCTGTGCGAGGTGGTGCGGGTCGCCTACGACCCGGCCGCCGCGGTGCTCATCGACGAGGCGCACGCCGCGGGTGAGACACCGGAGGTGTTCTGGACCGACGTCGGCCCCTCCGCGGCTCAGGCGTCCTGGGACCGCTACCGTCACGACTCCGGGACCTCGTGCACCTGGGCCATGACGCAGGCACCCCGTGGCAACGTGCAGAGCGGCGTCCTGGCGCGGCTCCTGGCACCGCACCGCGATATCGCGCGCAAGCGCATCACGCTGCTGTACCGGCCGATCGACGCCGCGAAGGCGGCCGCGATCGTCGAGGCGGATCTGCGCGCCGCCGAGTTCCGGGTCACCTCGACGAGCAAGCCGGCCGCGCGCGACAGCCTGGCCGTGCGCGCCGCGTCGGCCACCGCGCAGGAGGAGGCCTCCGGCGCGGGCCTGGTGCAGTTCGGGATGCTCGTGACCGCCACGGTGATGGACCTGTCCAAGCAGGCCGACGCTCGGGCGGCGATCGACAACCTCGCGGCGACCGCTCGCCTGCGCCTGCGTCCCGTCTACGGGAGCCAGGACAGCGCGTTCGCCGCGGCCTTGCCGCTGGGCCTGGTGCTGCCCAAGCACATCAAGGTCCCGGCCGAGCTGAGGGAGAAGCTGTGAGCGGGAAGCGATCGCGTCAGAAGCGTGGGAGCGCGAAGGTCGAGCAGCCGCGCGAGCTGCGTCCGCAGCGGCCGCCGATGCGTGGGTGGCTGGGCCGCGGCCGGGGCACCTCGACCTACGTCCAGCAGGCCGACGAGTGGCGCGGCACGACGGTGCAGGTGTGCGGCATGTGGCCGTTCTCGATCGGTACGGGCACCCCGATGGTCGGGGTGCCCCTCGGTCGGCACATTCACACCGGCGCGACGCTGTGCTGCGATCCCATCTCGTGGTTCCAGCGCGCGAAGCTCATCTCCAACCCGTCGGCGTTCGTGCTCGGCAAGCCGGGCCTGGGCAAGTCGACGATCGTGCGGCGCATGGCGACAGGGCTCGCCGGCTACGGCGTGATGCCGCTGGTGCTGGGCGATCTGAAGCCCGATTACGTCGACCTCATCGAGGCGCTGGGCGGCCAGGTCATCACGCTCGGCCGCGGCCGGGGCTACCTGAACATTCTCGACCCCGGCGAGGCGACGGAGGCCGCCGCGCGGCTGCGCGAGGCGGGCTTCGAGAAGGAGGCCTCGCAGGTCCTCGCGGACGCTCACGGGCGCCGGCACACGATGGTGTCGGCGCTCCTGACGATCCTGCGATCGACCCCGCCGACCGATCGTGAGGAGACGATCATCGACCGGGCGTTGAAGCATCTCGACGAGCACCACCACGGCGTGCCCGTGCTGGGCGATCTGCTGCGCGTGATCCAGGACGGTCCCCCGGAGGTGCGCGCCGTCGCTCTCGACCGCGGCGACGATGCTCGCTACAAGGCGATCACGGAGGACCTGGAAGCCTCCCTCATCGGCCTGGTGGGCGGTGGGCGACTCGGAGAGACGTTCGCACGCCAGACCACCAACCCGATGCGCCGGGACGCCCCGGTGGTCTACGACGTGAGCGCGATCGACGACTCCGAGATGGACCTACAGGCAGCGACTCTGCTCGCGTGCTGGTCAGCCGGCTTCGGCACGGTGAACGTCGCGAACGCTCTCGCGGACGCGGGTCTGGAACCGCGCCGGCACTACTTCGTGATCCTCGACGAGCTGTGGCGCGCGCTGCGCGCCGGGCGCGGCATGGTCGATCGCGTCGACGCGCTGACGCGACTGAACCGGCAGCGCGGTGTCGGCATGGCGATGATCTCGCACACGATGAGCGACCTGCTCGCGCTGTCCAGCGAGGAGGACCGCATGAAGGCCCGCGGCTTCGTCGAGCGGTCCGGCATGGTGATCTGCGGCGGACTGCCCTCGGCCGAGATGCCTCAGTTGAGCGCCGCGGTGCCCTTCTCCCAGGCCGAGCAAGAGCTGCTGATCGGCTGGCAGGACCCGCCGGCCTGGGACCCCTCGACCGGCCGCGAGGCCGAACCGCCGGGACGGGGCAAGTTCCTCGTCAAGGTCGGCGGCCGCCCCGGCATCCCCGTCAACGTGCAGCTCACCGCCACGGAGCTGTCGATCAACGACACCAACAAGCTGTGGCACGAGCAGTCTCGCGTGGGCCGTCGCGCGCTGCGGGCCGTCGAAGGAGCGAGCACATGAGCACCCCGAACAACCGCCGCCGGGACCCCGGCGGCCTCTCTGCTGAGGCGGTCCTGGTCTGGATCGCCGTCGTGCTCGTGGTGGTCGTCGTCGGCTCGGTCTACGCCGCGATGCACCTCGGGCACCGCTTCGCCGGCACGGGCACTGAGGTGCCCGCCGACCCGTTCTCGGTCCTGTTCGGGCTCCTCGGTGGCGACCTGACGTGGCCTGGTGCTGCCGGCTGGTGGGTCCTCGGCGTCATGGGAGCGCTGCTCCTGGCGCTCGGTGTGCTGATCGGCCTGGCGCTGCGGCGCATGCGCCGGCGCCGCTCCCGCGTCGACCGCGCCGCCTCCTACATGGGTCGCGGCCGCGACGTCGAGGACCTGAGCCGCAAGAGCGTGACGGCGAAGGCGGAACGGCTCGGGGTCAGTGGCGCGCCGGGCGTGCCGATCGGACGGACGGTCGCCGCCGGCCAGCAGCTCTACGGCTCGTGGGAGGACATGCACATCGATATCTGGGGTCCGCGCACCGGCAAGACCACCTCGCGGGCGGTGCCGGCGATCCTGGACGCGCCGGGCTCCGTGCTGGTGACCTCGAACAAGCGCGACGTCGTCGACGCGACCAGGGACGTGCGGGCCGCCGCCGGCCCGGTGTGGGCGTTCGACCCGCAGGCGATCGCGCTCGAAGAACCTACCTGGTGGTGGAACCCGCTCTCCTACGTCACCGACGAGGTGAAGGCCGCGCGCCTGGCCGAGCACTTCGCGTCGGGCAGCCGCGATCCTGGCGCCAAGACCGATGCCTACTTCGACCCGGCCGGCCAAGACCTCTTGGCCGGCCTCCTGCTCGCCGCCGCGCTCGATCATCGGCCGATCACCGACGTCTACACGTGGCTGACGCGCCCGACCGACGAGACCGCCGTCGACATTCTGCGTGAGCACGACTTCGCGCTCACGGCCGATCAGGTCGCCGGCGTCGTCTCCGCCCCGGAGAAGCAGCGCGGGGGCATCTTCGGCACGGCCATGCAGATGGCGTCCTGCCTGACGAATCGTCAGGTGGCGCGCTGGGTGACGCCCCAGGGCGCCGCGGACCCGCGCAAGCAGTTCAGCCCGGAGGACTTCGTGCGTGCCGACGGCGGCACGCTCTACTCGCTGTCCAAGGAGGGCCGCGGCACCGCCGGCCCGCTCGTGACGGCGCTCACCGTCG
This sequence comes from Propionicimonas sp., assembly GCF_029975155.1. GTDB lineage: Bacteria > Actinomycetota > Actinomycetes > Propionibacteriales > Propionibacteriaceae > Propionicimonas. The sequence goes on from NZ_JARKPQ010000251.1 coordinate 5,149, forward strand.
CCGTCGTCGAGGCAGCGGAGGAGCTGGCCTCACGCTCCGCCGGCGGCCGGCTGAGGACCCCGCTGCTCGGGGTCCTCGACGAGGCGGCCAACGTGTGCCGGTGGCGCGCACTTCCCGACCTGTACTCCCACTACGGCAGCCGGGGCATCGTCCTGATGACGATCTTGCAGTCCTGGTCCCAGGGCGTCGAGGTGTGGGGCGAGTCCGGGATGCGCAAGCTCTGGTCGGCGTCGAACGTCAAGGTCTACGGCGGTGGCGTCGACGAGGACGCCTTCTTGGAGCACCTGTCGAAGGTCATCGGTGACTACGACCGGCTGTCCTCCTCGACCTCCTACGGCCGTGGCCACCGCACCGTCTCCCAGCAGCTCCACCGTGAGCGCATCCTCGACGTCGCGGACCTGGCGGCGATGCCGAAGGGCCGCGCCGTCGTCCTGTCCTCCGGCTCTCGGCCGACGCTCATCCGTACGGTGCCGTGGATGACCGGCCCGCACGCTGACGCAGTGACGGCCTCGATCGCTGCGCACGACCCGAAGGCCGAGCGCACGATCCGCGAGGCTCAAAGCGAGCTGGCGGCCGTCGAGGCGGCCCTGTCGACGGAAGGAGCACCCTCGTGAGCGATTGGGGAGACGACGAGCTGGAAGGCGTCGAGGCGCAGCCGATCGACGTCGACGAGCCCGACGGGCCGACGTTCGGTGTCGACGTGCGATCGCTGGCCGGGCACCTCGTCGACGCCGCGGTGCAGTCCGCGGTCGGCAAAGAGGTCTCGACCGCGGCGCACGAGGCCGTCAAGAAGCTCATGACCCCGGAGGTGCGCGAAGCGATCCGCCGGCGCGCCGACGAGGCGGCGGCCGCGGCGATCGCCGCGCACGTCGAGGGGCCAGAGGACGCCGAGCCGGCCCCGGAGCTGTACTACGGCAGCGTCGACGAGTTCGTACGCGAGTACCTGCGCAACGTCTACCGCCGGCGCATCGACGGCCGGCATCGGTGCTGGGCCGGCCGGTGGTGGGAGCACGACGAGGCAGTGATTCGTCTCGAAGCTCTGTGGCGATCGTGGGAGCACCTGCGCCAGGACGCGGCCACCGGGATGAGCGTGTGGTGGCGCGATCACGCAGACCACCACATGGCGGTGCTGATGGACCCTGACGGCCCGTTCGCCACCGCGACGGAGGGCGAGGAGAACACGTCCAAGCGGGGCGAGCCGCTGCCCTACGTGGCACCGCCGGAGGGCATGTTCCCCGACGTACGCGAGGAGACGGACGAGCCGCCCGTCGACGACGCGCACTGACCTCCACTCACGAGAGGGACCGCACCCCGTGGGGTGGCGGTCCCTCTCTGCTGTGCGTGACGCCCGGCGGTCACCGATCGAGCCCGGTGCGCTGCACCTGCGCGGCCCGTCCTCGAGTTTTCCGAGCCTTGGGTGTGCGAGCCGCGGCACCGGCCTTGACGGCCTCGGTCGCCGGCTTGGCCTGGCTGACGTCGGCGCGCATCCTGGTGGCCACCGCCTCCCGGTTGATGCCCTTGGCTTCGAGGTCGCGTGCGGTGCCCTCGCGCCGCTCGGCGCTGTCGTACAGGGTGCGCCCGTCCTCCCGTGCCCGGTCCGCCGTCGCTCCGCGCTGCTCGGCCTCGGCGGCCGCGCGTGCCCGCTCCTCGGGGTCCGGCTCGTGCTCGGCCGCTGCCCTGGCCTCCTCGGCACGCTGGTCCTCCTGGTTGGCCTGCGCGAGGAGCCGCTGTGCCTCGGCCTGCTCGGCCGCGGAGCGTCCCCGTTCTGCATCCCCGCCCGCGCGGTCGCGCTCGGCGCGATCCAGTTCGAGCCGGATGCGCTGGCGTACCGCCTCCGGGTCGGCCCCGGCGTCGTTGACCTCGATGCCGTACCGTGCGCGCACCTCGTCACGCACCCGCTGTTCGGCACGAACCGCCTCGGGGTCCTCCTGGGACCACGCACGGGCCACCTGGTAGGTGCGCCCGATCTGCTCGGGTGTCGCACGGTCCCACCAGTCCGAGCGGTGCACGTTCGCCATCTCGACGCGGGCGGCGCGCCGCTCGGCCTCGATGCGCGATTGCAGCTCGCGGTGCTCCTGCTCGCTGCGCGCCTGTGCGTTGCGAAGCGCCTCCTCGCGGGCGCGCGCGAGTCGTTCCCCCACCTGTCCGGCAGCGGTGACCAGCACCCGTAGTTGGCCTTCGAACGCTTCCTCGATGCCGTCGGTTTCCTCGGCCATGACCGGCCCTCCTTCCTATCGTTCCGGTCCGCGATCTGCGCCCGGTCGTATCGTCTCTGCACGCTTGGCTGGCTCGATCTTCGAGGGCAGCGGCGACGCTGCGCGCGTCGCGTCGTGCGCCTGCCCAGCGCGTAGCCGGTCGAGCACGGCCTGTGCCTCCGGGTCGAGCTTCGGGCTCGTCGATGTCGCGGCCGCCGGCGCCGCCGTGGCCACCGCGGCGGGTGCCGGCAGGGCCTCACGTAGCCGCACGAGCCGCGCACGGGTGTCCTCGGCGAGGAGCCTCGCCTGCCGTGCCTGGCCGGCGGCCACTGAGGCGTCGTAGACGGCCTGTGTCAGCCGGAGGAGCTGCCGCACCATGACCGCTTGCGCCACGGTCCCCTGACCGCCGCGCGCTGCGCTGGCGAGCAGCATCGCCGCCCCGGAGATGGCGACCGTGCCCGCCTTGTGCGGGCGTACGGTCCGCTCGTGCGTCTGCGCCGAGCGCGACAGCGCGTCGGCCGCCGCGGCGAGGTCGCCGGGCGTCTCCTCGGTCGCGTTCGACCACGCGGCCAGAGCGCCCGCGGTCTGCCTCGCCACCGTCGCCCAGGTGTCGCGGTCGTCGACGTCGACGCCCCGCAGGCGATCGACGAGGGCGCGCAGCTCCTCGTTGCGCCGGTCCCACAGCTCGGGGTCAGGCTCGGCCGTCTCACGTCCCGGTGCGACGACGCGCCGGCCTCGCTTCGCCGCGTTCCACTCCGCGGCCGCCTCGCTCGCTCCGCTGGGCGTGTCCGGCCATCCGTCGCGCAGTCGAGGCAGCGCCAGGTCGCGGCCGAGCTGACCACCGCCGTACCAGATCGGGCGTTCCCCGGCCTCGGGCCGCTCGGCCACCGAGAAGCCGGTGATGACGTCGGTGCGACCGTCCGCGAACCGCGGTCGAACGATGAGTCCTTCGCGCCGCAGCCGGCGCACGAACTCGGCCTCGTCCTGTGCCGCTGTCGCGCAGCCGCGAACCTTCAATGCGAGCAGGTAGCGCGGCTGGTCGGTGCGCAGCTCCGACGCGATCCGCGCCTGCCGGTCCGCTCCTTCCAGGTGCTCCCACGCCGGCATCTCGGTGCCCTGCTTGGTGCGCGTGCGCTCGTACTTCGCGCGGGCACGGGCACGTGCCTGCGCCTCGCGCTCGGCCGGGTTGTACCCGCGCGTCGAGCGCTCCGCGCGCACCGACTCCAACTCCTCCAACCCATACCGAGCTTCGAGTGCACGAGCGGCTGTCTGAGCGCGTCGAAAGTCGTGGTGCGTCGACGCCTTGGTGCCGTCCTCGCGCACCAGATTCACCGCGATGTGGATGTGGTCGTTCCCGTTCTTCGACACACCATGTCGCACGGCAACCCACCGGCACGGAGCCTTCGTGCCCTCGTTGTCATCGAACTCCATCGCGGTGATGAAGTCGCGGGCGATCGCTCCCCACTGCTCGTCGGTCAGGGCGCCCTCGTCGGCTCGCAGAGACAGCGAGCAGTGCCACACGTGGCCGCCCTTGACGTCCACGTCGTACGCGGTACGCGGGCGGTCGAGGTGACGCGCGATCGCCAGTGCCGAATCGCGGCCTAGCTCGTCGTCGTCGTGCCACGCCATCATCGCCTCGTCACCGGCGACAAGGTGAGGTTCGGTGTGCTCGTTCGCGCGTCCCGGACCGGTCAGGTACGTCAGCAGTCCGGCCATCCTGTCGCCGCGGACAACGTTCGGCATCATGGCAGGCTCAGCCCGTCGATCGCGTCGTCGATGCGCACCGCGGTACGGCGCACGGCGTCGAGCGTCGCGCTCATCTCCGCCTGCACCTCGCCGGTCGCGTTGGTCGCACGAGCCATCTGGTTGACGTTGTTCGAGACGGCCGCGAGCAGCCGGTGCAGCGCGAACAGCTCGGCCATCGCGTTGCGCCGCTCGGTGGGAGTCTCCGACGTCGCGGACGCCAGCGCGGACTCGACGAGCAGCCGCGGGATCGTCACGTGCTGCGCCTCCGCGAGACGTAGCAACATGCCTTCTTCCTCGGGCGACACCTTCACCTCGTGACGGTGCTGCCGCCCACCGTCGACGTTCGCCCGGCGACGTCGCGCGAACAGGCGACCCTTGGGAGCCTCCTCGCTCATCAGATCACCTGCCTTCCAGCCCAGCGCAGCGACCCCGCCTCGTGCGGGGACCACACTCTTAGTGTGCCCGATCCGCGGCGCCAAGTCGAGGATTCAAGCCACTTAGCCGTGCTAAGTCTTTAGCTTGCTCCGTCTGGGACTCGATTCGGGGTTGCTCACGTCGGCAGACGGGAGCGGTCGCGGCTCCGCCGCGACGATGCTTTTCAGTCGACGCGAGACGTCGACGTAGACAACACGACTCCGTACGATGGAGTCATGGCTACGACACCAACACCAGAGGAAGCGATCGACCGCGCCAAGCGCGTACTGGACGATCGGATCGACACCATTCGCCAGGCCGTCGAGGCTCGTCAGCACGTCGCAGACGTGCGCGAGGAGACCGACCGTGAGCGGGCCGAGCTGGAAGCCCGCATCGCGCAGCGGGTGGGCGACGCCGAGCGCGCCGACGTCAAGGCGTACAACGCCGCCGTGAGCGCGGGATGGTCCGCCGACGAGCTGCGCAAGATCGGCCTGCCGGAGCCTGACAAGAAGGCTCGTACGCGCCGCCGCGCTGCGCGCAAGCCCGCGGCCTCGCGGCCCGCTCCCCCGGCTCCTGAGCCGACTGCTCCGAGCGATGACCGCTCCGCGGTCGAGGGAGACCAGGACGCTGCGTGACATTGCCCCCTGACCACCTGTGGACGGCTCCGGCTAACGCCGGGGCCGGACCCGCCCACAGGTGGACAGCGGGACCCATCTGCCCGCCCGCACACAGGCCGCACCGTCCCGTTCCGCTGCTCGGTCGCGTCGAGGTAGTGCGGCCCGTGCACGGCCTCCTTGGGTGCACGGTCCCCCTCCCCCCGACGCCGAAGGATCACACACCACAGACCCCCGTCAAGGGCGCTCCGCGTCACTGCGTGATGCGGCTACGCCGCACCCTTGACGGGGGTCTGTGGTGTGCAGGGCGGCATTTATCGGGGGGATGGGCAGGAGCGGTCAGGACCGCCTACGGCGAGACGGTCGCCTCGGCCTCGTCGTCCACCTTGGCGAGGGCTCGGGAGACCGACGAGGCGCCGACTCCGAGCACCTTCGCGATGTGCGCGACGCTGTGCTCCTCGGCGCGCATCTTCACGGCCGCCGCGATGCGCTCGGGCGTCATCACCGACGGTCGGCCGCCGACACGGCCCTGAGCACGAGCGTGCGCCAGGCCGCGCCTGGTGTTGTCCCGGATGGTGTCGACGCGGAGCTGCGCGAACACGGCGACGATGCCGAACAGTGCGCGCCCCATCGGGGTAGTCGTGTCGATATCGGGCTCGGTCAGGCTCTTGATGTTCACGCCCCGCTCGTGCAGCTCGTTGATGGTCTGGATCGCCATCGTCTCGCTGCCTGCGATGCGGTCGAGGCGACGCACCATGAGGGTGTCGCCGGGACGCAGGTAGTCCAGGCACGCAAGCCACTGCGGGCGGTCCTTGACCCGACTTGACTCGCCGTGGTCGACGAACACACGCTCGACGCCGGCGGCACGCAGCTCGGCCTCCTGAGCCTCGGGGTTCTGCTCGCGCTTCGAGACTCGTGCGTAGCCCACGAGGTTGCTCATGACGGCCTCACCTCCCCTGTCCGGTTCCGCTGCCTCGGCCCGGCATGTACGGGCCGCCGTGGCGCGCCTGGGGGCCTCTCTGCGGTCCTGTCTGGGGTGGCTGGTTGGTCGCCTGAGTCGCAGCCCGCGGATAGGACGCACGCGCAGCCGAGCGTCCAGGGCCAGGCGGCGCCGACGTCGACGGCCCGCTCGTGCGCGGCGCAGCGATCGCACGGAACACCGGCACGAGCGAGGCCGGCTCGGGTGCGTAGGAGAACATGTCGGGCCGACTGAGCTGCGATGCCTGGTTCCACACGTCCGGGGTCACCTGGCCGAAGTCGAGAGTGAAGCGCGATCGCTCCGCGACGTGCTCCATGAACACCTTCCCGGTCCGTCCGTTGCCCTCACGGAACGGGTGCGCCTGGTTCAGGTAGGCGAACACCGTCGCGGCTCGCTCTGCGAACGTGTCGCGGTCCAGCCGTCCCCAATCGGTGCCGGCAACGCGCTTGCGCACGTCGTCGAGGAGCTGGTCGACCTCGCCCGTCTTGACGTCCCCGAAACCGCGGCCGGCGCCCTTGGAGATGTTCACGCTGCGGAACTCCCCCGCCCACGCATAGACGTCCTGGAACAGATGCCGGTGGATCGCCCGCACATGGTCGGCGTCGTAGGTCTTGGGGATGGCGACCTGACCGGCCAGCAGCTCGCGCTGCCGGCGTGCAGTCTCGACGTACTCCAACCTGGTCAGTACCACCGGGTCGCGCTCGTCGAACAGGTTGCGCAGCGTGCCCTCGTCGGGCGGCGGGTAGAAGTACGACTCCCAGGTGTCGAACGCCATCAGCGCGCGACGGCGACCGTCCGTCGCCGCGCGGCGGCGTGGGCGCGCCGGCGGTACTCCTCGGCGTCGATCGCGCCGCGGGCCTCGTCGGTCAGGTTCTCCACGTCCTCGCGGTTCGGGGTCCACCCCTCGTGCCAAGCGCTGGCGAGCGACTGCACCACGGCGCGACGCTGGGTCTCGTCGAGCTGCACGAACAGCTCGGGCCAGCGGTCCTCGATGTCGAACTTCGTAGCCACGGTGGGGCTCCCCTCTCCTGGGTCTGAGACCATTCTACCGGAGCAACCGAAAACGGTCCAGCGGTGGTTTCGGTGCGTCTAGGTTTCGGTGGTGAGTTTCGGTTGACCGATGCTCGGCGTGTCGGCGCTCTGGTCGACGTCGCCGGCATCCGCACCGGAAACGATCGTTATCGGTCAGGGCGAGGTGGTCGCGGGGATCATGGCGGCGATGGCCTCGGCCACGGCGCTCCGGAACTGGGGGTTCAGGCGGGTGTCGTACATCGACTCGAAGCTCCACAGCCCGTCCGCGGCGAGCCGGGCGATGAACATCGCGAACGCACGCGGGTCGGTCGCTGCCTCCTCTGCGGTGGGCGTCCACCGCGCCACGACGCCATCCCACTGCGCGGCGAGGCCGGCGTGCTTGGAGAACTCGAGAATCAGGGCCAGCTCGGCGCTACCGGCCGACTCGGTCGCCACCCGCGCGTACGCGGCCAACCGTTCCTCCGGCGTCGCCTCCGCGGCCGTCTTGCCGGCGGCTGCCTCCATCGCTCCCTCCCAGAACACGATCAAGTGCTCTTGGATGCCCCACAGCAGGGCCTCCCGGCTCGGGAAGTAATACATGAGCCCGGCCTTGGTCAGCCCGGCCTCCTGCGCGACAGCATCCAGGGTGATCCCGGTCACCCCGTCACGCTCCGCGACGCGCAGCGCGGCGTCAAGGATGTTGGTGCGCTTGCTAGGTCGCGTCACCGCGCACCTCCCGTCCTCGAATCGCCCGGCACCGAGCTTGGCTGGCGAGCCTCGCCCGAGTTACTATACCATTTGGTAGGTTGCTTGAATCGTCTGAGTTCCGGTAAGGGGTCGCGGCCCCACCCAGCTCCTCTCGAAAGTCGAATGATGAAGAAGTGGATACTCCTCGCCTGCGCGATCCTCAGTGAGGTCACCGGGTCGCTCTCCCTCAAAGCCGCGCTCGGTCATCCGGGCTGGTATGCGCTCGTGGTCGCCGGTTTCTTCTGCGCGTTCATGTTCCTCGCGCTCGTCCTGCGCGAGCGCGTGCCGCTCGGCGTCGCCTACGGCATCTGGGGAGCCTCCGGCGTCGCCCTCACCGCGATCCTGTCCACCCTGATCTACGGTGAACCGCTCACCCCGATCATGGTCGGCGGGATCGTGCTCATCATCCTCGGCGTGCTGACTATCGAACTCGGCTCCCAACGCGCCGCCCGCCAGAGGCAGGCGGCGAGCTGATGGCCTGGCTGTTCCTCGCCGGCGCGATCGGCTTCGAGGTCGCCGCGACCCTCTCCCTGCGCATGGCCACCCACGGCCGCAAGCTCTGGTTCGTCGCGGTCATCGCCGGCTACATCGTCGCGTTCACCATGCTGGCACTCGCCCTCGACGCGGGGATGGCCCTCGGCGTCGGCTACGGCATCTGGGCCGCCTGCGGCGTCGCCCTCACCGCCATCCTCTCCAAGCTCCTCTTCGACGAGCCGTTTTCGTGGATCATGGCCGCCGGCATCGCCCTTGTCGTCGGCGGCGTCCTCCTCGTCGAACTCGGCGCCGCGCACTGAGCCGTGGCCGACACACCGCGGGCCGCTGCCGGCGTGCGGTCAGCGTTCGAGTTGGCCGGGCCGGTCGGCGGTAGGTCCGTTCGCTCGTACTGCGGTGACCGTGACGGCGCGGGCCTGCGGGGCGCTTGGGAATGACGCTGCCCTTACGTTCGTCACGGCGCCGGCGAGAGGGGAGCGCTCGCCCTCCTGGGTGAGCGTGAATGCCTCGACGACCTCGGCGCGGTCGAGCGGGATTCGGTAGTGCAGCTCGCCGTCGGGGAACTCGTCTTCGAGCTGCGCGTCGGCCTCGTCGACGCGCACGTGCACGACGGCTGATCCGTAGCCGGCGGCCTCGCCGTCGACGTGCGTCGAGACGTACGCCTCCGGCGTGTTCTCACGTGTGAGGAAGCGGCCGGTGGCCACGATCGCGCGGGCGGCGTCCTCGCTGGTGCGGTGGTACAGGTCCAGGGTGGTCATCGCGCCACTGCCTGCGCTCGCGTAACGTAGGTCAGGCCGGCGCGGTGCAGCGCGTCGGCGGGGGTGCCGCTAGTCCAGTCAGGAGCGGCCCCGGTCATGGGCAGCGGCGCGTTCTTCCGTGCGTGCTCGTGCAGCTCGTCGATGAGCGGGTCCCACTCCAACTCGCCGCGGGCCTCGACGACCTCGACCTCGACCGTGAGGCCGCGGTCGGTGAGGGCCTGGCGGATCGCGGCCGTGTACGCCTCGCGGTAGGCGGCCTGGTCCTGCTCCCACAGCTCGCGGGCCGTCTCCTCGGCGGTCTCGGCGGCCGTCAGCGCGGCCGCCAGGGGATCGTCGGCCGCCACGGCGCGCTGAGTGATGGCCTCGACGATCGCCTGCGCCTCCTCCATGAGCGGCTTCGAGCGCTCGAACAGGGCATCGTCGTCGGTTCCGATGACGTTCGTCGTCGCAGCGCGAATCTCCTCGATCCGGGCTCGCTCCTCGGCCGTCACGTACGCCTCGAACAGGGCATCGTCGGCTGCCGCCGAGCGGGTGGCCAGCTCGTCGACGTCGCGCTCGTACAGGCCGGTCAGGCCGAAGTCGTCGAATGCCTCCTCGGCGTCGAACTCGATGCGCACCGGCTCGGTGCGGTAGCGCAGCAGCTCGGTGTCGTCGTCCCCGGCGGTGCTCTGGACGATCTGTCGCACGTAGTCGGCTTCCCACGATCCGGGGCGGCCTGACAGCAGGACCTCGACGCCTCCGACGTTCGCCGCCACCGCGGTGATGACGTGGCAGGCAATCTCTCCGAAATCGACGGGCTCGATGTGCTCGTTCGGCGTACCGGCGCCGATGGTTCGCTCACGGCGCGCGGCCGCGGTCAGGGCGGCGATCGCGTCAGCGATCGGATCGGGTGCGGGCGTCTCGATCAGGGTCGTGGTCATGGTTGGTCCTCTCGGATGGTGACGTGGGTGCCGGGCTCGATGCCGTCGAGCGCACCGGCTGGGACTTCGAGCAGCGCGTCGACCGGCGCCGGCGACGTCCACCGTGGGCATTGGCTCTGGTCGGTGAGGGTGCACGGGTCGAGCGTGTCGGTGGCGAGCACCTGGTCGTCGACGATCCAGGCGACGTCGATCGAGATCTCCATTCCCGCCATCCACACCTGCTGCTCCTGGCGCTCCTCGAACGGGAACAGCATCCCGGTGCCCTCCGACAGCGAGGTGCGGCCGCTGAGGCCGTCTCGCTGGGTCTGTTCGGTGTCGGCCACCTCGACGCTGAACGTCAGCGCGTCACCGACCTGCACCGTGGCGGTGGTGGGCGATGCGGCCGAGCACGCCGCCAGCGCGGCCGTGAGGGCCGCTGCGGCGATCGCTCGGACCTTCATGGGTTCACTCCCCCATCGGGCGGCCCTGGGGCAGCTCGCGGGCTCCTACGGCCGGGAACGGCTGCCCGCCGTTGTACTTGCGCTCTAGTCGCTCGACCTCGGCCATGACGGCCTGGTTGATGAACTGCGACAGCGAGCGTGAGCCCTCGGTGGCCATCGTGTGCAGGATCGCCCCGCGGATGCGGTCGGTGTCGGCTCGCTCCTGGTAGAACGACACCTTGGCCGGGTACTTCCTCTTGGGCTGCGGCCGCCGCGCGGCCTGCTCGGCCTCGACTGCGCGCATCTCGCGCATCTGCTCGGCCTGGTCTGCCTCGTCGTGCTGGTCCTTCGTCCAGCCCGTGGCGTCGACGGCCGCTGGCTCCGCCGGCGGTGAGGTGATGGGGCTCGACCCGGCCAGGCTCGACCGGCGCGGGGTGGGGCGGGTCATGACGAAACTCCTTCGATCGCGTTCAGGTGGTCGGCGTAGATCGCGCCGAGCGCGGTCGCCTCGGCACTCCCCCACTCGTCGAGGCCGTTCGCCGCTTCGAGGGCGTCGCTGATGACGACACGCTTGGGAATCGGCGGGCTCAGGACCGTCAGGCCGCGACTCTCGGCCGCGGTGTGCAGCTCGTCGAGCCAGGTGCGGCCGCTCACGGTCTGCTCCTCGTGCTGGTTCACGATCACGCCGGCCACGGTCAGCGTGGGGTTGTAGTGCTGCCTCACGCTGTCGATCGTGTCGAGGAGCTGCGCCAGGCCGTTCGCGCTGAACAGCTTCGAGTGCGTCACGACGACGATCGACCCGGCGGCCGTCAGGCCGTTGATCGTGAGCTGGTCCAGGCTCGGCGCGCAGTCGATGAGGATCAGGTCGTAGTCCGCTGCGACGGTCGCCAGCGCCTCGCGCAGGCGGCCCTCCCGGCCCGCTCCTGCGATCACGAGCTCGTCGCGCACGTAGCCGAGCGTGACGCCGGACGTGGGCACCACGTCGAGGCCGGGCCACACGCCCCGCACGATCACGTCGCGGATCGTCTCGGGCGCTCGTGAGCTGAGAGCGTCAGCAAGTCCTGCCTGGTCCTCCTCCACGCTCTCCGCGGCCGCCACGGCCGTGAGGTTGCCTTGCGGGTCGTTGTCGACGACGAGCACGCGCTGTCCGCGCAGCACGGCTGCACGAGCGAGGTGGAACGTCGTCGTCGACTTGCCGACGCCGCCCTTCTGGTTGCAGAGGGCGATGATTCGAGCGGTCACGGTAATACCTCCAATAGGGCTAATAGTACTGTTAGGGGTGCGGCGCCTGCGAGTTGGCGCCGCACCCCTCGTCGGTCAGTAGGTGTCGGTCTCGCGCTCGTCGGCACGGGCGCTGCGCTCGACAGCCACGGACTGGCCGCGCAGGCTCACGCTCACCTCGTCGGCGCGCACCTCGTGCTGGATGCGGGTTCCCTGCTCACCCTTGTACTCGGTGACGCGGTAGCGCCCGGAGAACGTGATGCGGATGTTGCCGCTGCGCTCGGCCGCCTCGACGAGGTTGGTCGCCTGGCTGCCGCCCACGGCGACGTCGTAAAACACCGCCGGGCCGTCGACGTAGGAGCCGTCCTCCTGGCGGATGCGGTCGCTGACGGCGACTCGGGCGTAGGTGTACGGGCCGCTCTCGCCGGTCCGCAGCGTGGGGGCCTCGGTCAGGTTGCCGGTGCGGGTGATGTAACTCATGGTTCCTCCTGGTTGGGTTGTAACTCTAATAGTACTGTTGGGGGGAATAGGGTTGCTAGGTCTAGTTGCGCACCACCTCCACAGCCTCGTCGTGGTCGACCTCGATCCGCAGCGAGTCGGTCAGGTTCTCCACGTGCAGCGTGTAGCCCTCGGCCGTGCGCTCGACGTACAGCGTGAGGACCGTCCGGCCCTCGTCGTCGTCGAGGTCCACGCGGCCGTAGTCGTCCTCCTCCGTGCGCCTCGGCAGGCCGCCAGGGGTGGCCACGTCGCCTCGGACCCACACGTGGGGCTCCAGCCGGGTGCCGTTGTCGTACGGCGTCAGCCTCGCGCTCATGTCCTCATCCTCTCTAACCCTGTTACCTCTAATAGAACTATTACCGTTGCAGCGAGTCAAGCGGAGGCACGGACCGGCGGAGAGTCAATATTGAGGGTTGCGCTATTCGCAAGCACGCGTCGATCCGCTCATGCCTTTGAGCGACAGCTAGCAGATCGTCGTCCGCCGAGTGTGGTGGGCTTGTACCTCTCCTCTGTTGCGGAGATCTCCGGGCAGGCGCGTCCCGCTGACGAGAGCCACAAACTCCAGGCGGAGTCTCTTCGGTGGTTGCTCTGATCACGTCGTTCGATACACTCGGAATGTGCATTTGTACTTCCTGTGACGGCTGAGTAAGGCCTACCGCGCTCGTTGAGTCATCCGAGCCTGCGGCGGCCGCTCGTTCTCGACCCTGCACGGGTCGCCGTCACCTTGCGCACCCTCGCACGCTTCATAGCCGTGCGGTGCGTCGTTTCCGAAGGATACGAATGCTCTCCCTCAACACCCCTCTACCAGCGCGCCATCGCGCGCAGCTCATCGCCTCCGACGTCTCCGTAACGCGCGGAGCCACCCCCGTCCTCAGCCACGTCGACCTCACGGTCACGGCCACCTCGCGAGTAGCGATCGTGGGCGAGAACGGCCGGGGGAAGTCGACGCTCCTGCACGTCCTCAGCGGCGCTCTCACCCCGGACAGCGGAGTAGTGCAGCGACTCGGGACGGTCGGCATAGCCGAACAAGAGATGCCGACCGGCGGCAACCGCACAGTGGGCCAGGCGGTCGCGGAAGCGATCGCGCAGCCGCTCGCCGCCGTTGCGGCCCTCGATTCGGCCGCGGTGTCACTCGCCGCAGGCGTCCCCGGCGCCGAAGAACGATACGCCGCCGCATTGGAACACGCCGAAGTCCTCGATGCGTGGGATGCCGAACGGCGGGTGCAGATCGCGTTGGAAGCACTCGACGCCGA
>NZ_JARKPQ010000252.1 GCF_029975155.1 Propionicimonas sp.
TGCTATTGCCGATATTGCACGCTACATTGAGCTGCGTTACAATCAGAAAAGGTTGCATTCGGCGCTCCAATATCGTACCCCGAACGAGGCAGAGCAGGACTGGTACGAAACCAACAAGGCAGCCTGAAACATGAATATCAAGCGGTCCGGATTTCATCCCTCAGCCCAGCGGTAGACCCGCTCGTTCTTCAACGCGGAGAAGAACGATTCGGCCATCGCGTTGATGCTCCTATAGATCGTCAAGTCGATCAGGCCGCGATTTCGAGCTCTCCATTAACGGGCTTGGCGATGGCGTCCGGGGCCGGCAGCAGGCGGAAGAGCTCGCGAGCGAGGTACCGCTTCAGGCACCGGATGATCTCCCGCTTCGACATGCCCTCGGCGGTGCGACGGGCCACGTAGTCGATCGTCGGCTGATGCCAGCGCATGCGCACGATGACCACGCGATACAGCGCGGCGTTGGCCTGCCGGTTCCCGCCGCGGTACAGACGGTGCCGGCTGTTGGTCTTGCCGGATCCAGCCGGGATCGGGCACGCGCCACACATCTTGGCAAACGCTGCCTCGGACTTGATTCGGTTGGCGTTGTCGCCGGCGGTGATCAGCATCTGTGCCGCAGTGTCGTAGCCGACGCCGACGGCCTCGACGAGCTGGGGCGCAGCGGCCGCAGTAAGTGCCTTCAGTGATGCGGCGTGAGCCTTGGCCTCCTCGTGCAGCGCCAGCCAACGCTTCGCCATCGAGGACAGCACGTGTCGCATCGCCACATCCGGGTCGCCCGGCACAACAACGGCAGGTGCGCCACGGCGCACGCGCGGCAGTGGAGTCGGACCCTCCAGCGCCGCGCACGCGAGGATCAGCTTGTGGTCGGTGAGCGTCTCCAGCTCCGCCCGCAACGCCTCGCTCCCGGTCGCGAGGGTCGCCTTGAGCGTGATCATCGCGGTTGTCCGCGCTTGAACGGCACCGTCGTAGGCGATCTTGACCAGCCTGATCGTTTCGACCGCGCCGTCGGCGGTCTTGGGTGTCGACAGCCCGTGCCCAGCCAGGAGCTGGCGTGCAGCGTGCTCGGCATCGATGGTGTCGTTCTTCCCTGCGAGTCGACGTTCCGCGGCCCGTGCTGGGCGGGCGATCTCGTGGACGTCGTGACCGTGGTTGCGCAGGTAGCGCGCCAAGCCGACCCCGTAGGAGCCGGTGCCCTCGACGCCGAACCCGATCAGCCGACCGGCCGACCCGACGAAGGCCAGACAGAAGGCGAGGAGCTCCTCAAACCCGGCGATGGTGGTGGGCACGACGATGTCGCCGAGCCGGCCGCCAAAGCCGTCGATCGCGACCGCTACGTGGTTGTCCTTGTGGGTGTCGACGCCGACGATGACATCGTCACGCCGAAGCTGCATGCTGGGCATCGGGCTGTGGATCCTCTCTCGCACTTTCCGGGCGGGCTGTCCATGGCTCAGCTGGCCGGAGTGGGCGGACAGGACTGCGATGAGGCCCTGGTCGAGTCAGGCTCCTATCAGGTCACTGCCCACCCGGCCAGCAGCCTGGTGAACGCCACCACCCGGGGCCGACACGTCAACGCGAGGGCACCCGCAGGGCCGGTCATAAGCAAGGGTCAGACCCCAGGTGGTGGCGCAGTCACGATGCTCGCAGTCCCAGCAAACGCCCGTGCGCCCCATCGAGGACCGCATGCCCAGCCCTGCCACCAGTGCCCGATAACCGGCCGAGGTGTAGACGCTGCCGCGGTCGGAGTGGAAGATCGCGTCAGGCTCGATCACGGCCGTCGCGGCCGCGTTGCGCAGCGCGATCTCGACGAGCTCGGTGCGCATGTGATCAGCGATCGACCACCCGACGACCTTCTTCGAGTAACAGTCGATCACCGTGGCCAGGTAGATGAAACCCTGCCAGGTGTGGATGTAGGTGATGTCGCCGACGAACTTCACCCCGGGCCGCTCGGCAGTGAAGTCCCGTTTCACCAAGTCAGGCATGCATGCTGCAGCTTCCGCGTCTGCTTGGGTTGTGACCCGGAACGGGCGCGGCTGGCAGGGCACGAGGTGTTCCTGACGCATGATCTGGCGCACCAGCTCCGGTGAACACTCCACGCCCTCAGCCGCAAGGTCTGCGTGGATGCGTCGATACCCGTAGGTGCCGTCAGAGGCCGTGAAGAAGTGCCGGACCCGTGCAGCCAGTGCTTCCCGGCGCGCGGCAGTGGCTGACTGCGGGCGCTTGAGCCAGTCGTAGAACCCCGAGGTTGACACCGCCAACCACAGGCACATCTTCCACACCGGGGTCGTCTCGGTCGGATCGTTTCGGAGGGAATCGATGTACTCGTACTTGCCCACTACCGCGGTTCCCTCGCGAAGTAGGCCGCGGCTTTTTTTAGGAACGCCGTCTCCGCACGGAGCTCCTGATTCTCCCGCTCGAGCTCCTTCAACCGAGCACGCTCGGTGACCGTCAGCTCCGTCTCGGTGCCCCCGTGCGCGTCGCGGTACTTGATCAGCCAGTTACGCAGCGTCTCCGGGCCGACGCCGTAGGCCTCAGCGACCTCCCGGATCGGTTTCGAGGTCGCGATCACCTCCTGACACAGCTCGTCCTTGAACTCCTGGCTGAATCGCCGTCGTGATGCAGTCATCCTGCCGATCTCTCTTTCAGTAGCGCCCTCAGCTTAAGAGGGCCCACCGTCCGAAATCCCTAGGCCGCCCACTCGCACCCGGAACCCGCTCCGGTCTGTGGGCGCACATGGCAACCGCCATCGAGGTACTGCAACCCCGTTCGTGGTGATCGAGAACGTGCGCGGGCTGCTCTCGTCCCCAGCCATCCGCCCGACCCTCGAAGGAGACGCCAATGCCCAGTGCAACCCCGACCATGCAACCCCCGATGGTGCAACCCTTCGCAACCTGGAACCCGACCCGTGGCATCTGGGAGACAGCGCAACTCGACCTCTACGCGCAATTGGCGCCGTTCTCGGCGATCTGGCCGACCTGCGGATGGATGCACGATGGATCGGCCTACCAGCGTCCCTTATCGGCGCTCCTCATCCCAGGTTCCGCATATTCATCCTCGCCCGCCGCCAAGACCCTGTTTCGGACCCCGCTCGCGGCGGACTCGTCCAGAGGTGGAGAGACCTTGGACAAGGTACGGGCGAGACGGGGAACGATCGCGCTCTCGCACCAGATCATCGACCTCGCCCTCCACGGGCCGGATGGCTCGCCCAGCAAGAACAACGCCTCAGAGACCTTGTGGTCCCTGATCGAGGACATCTTCGCCGCTGGGGACGCTACGCCGACGCCATCGCCCGATGGGAACACATCGTCGGACAGCCAGCTCCAGCCCCGGCGCTTCTGACCGAGGGCGGCGGGCCACGTCCGTCGCCAGCCTTCGGGGAGTGGCTGATGGGCCTGCCGCCAGGTTGGGTCACCGATCCCGATCGTGGACAGACCGAGAACCATCAGACCATGGCGCTCGGCAACGGTGTCCTCCCGCTTCAGGCTATTGTCGCGCTCAAGTCATTGCGAACGTGACCTTTACGCCGCCATCAGCTACGAGGACGCAATGTCGATGTCTTGGCGCGTGGCCCGTTCGTGGGGTGCGGGGCGAGGAGGACGCGTAGTGCTGGGGCTAGCTGGGTGGCCACTTCCCGAGCCGGCAGCGATGCGATGGGTTCGATCTTCAGCAGGTAGCGGGTGAAGAACACTCCGCTGATGATCGACGCTGCGGCAGCGGCCCGGCTGCGAGCGCTCGGCCCTCCGATGAGGTCAGTGAGACGACCGAGCATCTCGGTCTGCAGATATTCCCGGATGACGTGCGACGAGGCCGGTGTCGCGATCGCATCACTCAGCAGTCGCTCCAGCCCAACCTGGTACTCCGGGCGGTCCCACAGCGTCAGCGCCGCGTGGAGCAACGCCTCTGGGAGCTTGTCGGGCGGGGTCTTGTCGGCCACGGCGTCGAAGCCTTGGGCGGGTGTGAAGACCAGCTCGGTTACAGCTTTGAACAGGCCCTCTTTGGACCCGTAGTAGTAGCTCACCAGCGCGTGATCGACGTCGGCCTGGCGGGCGATGGAGCGTAGCGAGGTCTTGGTGTAGCCGTCCGCCTCGAACCGAACCTGGGCAGCAGTCAGGATGCGCTGCTTGGCATCAGACGGCCGGGCGGGGCGCCCACGTGATTTATTCACCACAGTTGAAATGATCGCATGGATCGTGGCTCAGTGGTAGCCATGAACGATCACGCAGTCAGCTTCCAGGACCTTCGGATGGAGTTCGGGCGACGCGGCGCACCACCTCTGGTCGCGCTGGACTCCCTCACCCTCGATGTCCCGCACGGTCAGGTCTTCGGGCTGTTGGGGCCGAACGGATCGGGGAAGACGACCAGCGTCAACCTGCTGTGTGGGCTGCTCCGTCCAACGTCGGGGACGGTCGTCTGCGAGGGTATCGATGTACGCCGTGACGTGACGGCTGTGCGGACACACTTGGGCGTGGTGCCGCAGGAGACGGCGCTGTACGACGACCTCTCGGCCGACGAAAATCTGCTGTTTCATGCCCGGCTCTACGGCGTGCCACGTGGCGAGCGGCGGGGCCGGATCAATGAGGTGCTGGAGCTGGTCGGGCTCGCTGCACGGCGGCGGGACCGGGTCGGGACCTACTCGGGTGGGATGCAGCGTCGGCTCGCGCTCGCCCGGGCGTTGCTGACCAGACCAAGTGTGGTCGTGCTCGACGAGCCGACCCTGGGCGTGGATGTCCAGTCCCGTGCAGCGTTATGGGAGCGGGTCCGTCAGATCGCCGACGACGGCGGGACCGTGCTCCTGACGACGAACTACATGGAGGAAGCCCAAGCCTTGGCAGACCAACTGGCGATCCTCGACCACGGCGTGCTGGTGGCGACCGGCACCCCCGACGACCTGCGCTCTCAGCTCGGGCAGACCTTCATCGATGTGCGCACCAACCGCGTCACCGCGGACTCGGACCTGGCACGTCTGGACGGGGTGATCGATCTGACCTGGCGCGATGGCATCGCCTCGGTGTCAGCGGCAGGCGACCCAGCGACCACCCGCCGGATTCTCGACTGGTTCAGTCAGTACGACCCGGACGCCGCCCTGGTGGGAGTACGGAGGCCCGACCTCAACGACGTGTTCCTGTCCCTGACCGGACGAGCGCTGCGTGACGGCGGTGCGGCATGAGAGCCAGACTCGAACCGATCGTCGCGATCGCCGTCAAGGACTGGACCCGATTCGTCCGCCAGCCCTTCCTGCTGATCATCAGCGTGGTGATCCCGCTGGTGTTCATCTTCTTCTACTCGCTGATCGTCCCCGTCAGCAACACCAACCCGGTCATGGTCGCCGACGAGGACCAGGGCCCAGCGGCCGCGCAACTCCTCGATGTGATGCGAGCCATTCACAGTGTCGAGGGCCCCTACTACGACATCATCACCACCGACGCGGCCACGGCCCATGCGGCGTTCGAGTCGGGACGCTCGCTGGCGACGATCATCATTCCGGAGGGCTTCTCCGAAGCGGTCGCCATCGGCGATGCCAAGGTCGTGTTGCAGTTGAACAACATCAACTCCGACTACTCCAAGAACCTCCGGCTGCGGCTCGACAAAGCAGTCGGCGAGCTGAACGCCCAACTCACGAGTCCGGTGGTCCAGGTCGAGGAGACCCGGTGGCTAGCCGAGGACCCAACCATGCTCGGCTACATCTCCACCAGCCTGCTGCTATTCGGCTGTCTGTATGCGGCGATGGTGAACACCGGTCTGCAAGTGGCCTCCGAATGGAACGACCGCACCGTGAAGAACCTGCTCCTCGCACCGATCGGCCGGGGCAGCCTGGTGGCCGGGAAGGTGCTGGCCGGGCTCGGGCAAAGCCTGCTGTCGGTGGCGTTGGTCCTGCTCGTCCTCGTCGTCGGGTTCGGCTTCGCGCCGACAGGAAGCCTGCTCGCCATGGCAGCGATCGTCGTCCTGACCCTGCTGATGGGTGCCGGGATCGGAGCCGCGTTCGGGGTCGCGTCCAAGAAGACTCTCGCCGCGACGTCGCTCTTGATCGCGCTGGCGGTGCTGTTCTTCCTGGTCTCGGGCAACGAGGAATCCATGCGCGGACTCGCCTGGGGCCAGCCCATGACCGGCCTGTGGCAGTTCTCCCGGCTCCTACCCACCACCTACGGGTTCATGTCCGCCCGCAGCATCTTCCTCACCGGTGACACCTCCGACCTCGCACTCAACCTCGGAATCGTCGCCGTCTCAACCCTCGCCGTACTCGCGCTCGCCACCTACCTTCTGCGACGCGCCTACTCCGGCCTGACAGGAGGCCAGTGATGAAACTCGACCGCACCCTCTCCGTCGCCACGAAGAACCTGCGCCAATGGTCCCGCGACCGGCAAGCCATGGTCGGCCCCATGCTGATCCCCCTGGTGCTCATGGCCTTGTGCGGTGTTCTGTTCGGCTTCGGCGGCGACGACTGGCCCATCGGCCTGGTCAACAACGACGACGGCCCCCAAGCGGCAGCCTTCGCCACCGAGATCACCGAGCTGCACAGCAACAGCTCGCCCTACTTCAACGTGGTCACCACCGACGCCGACGAAGCCCAACGGCTCGTTGACGAGGGGCGTCTACAGCTCGTGATCACCATCCCGGACGGCTTCGACGCCACCCTCACAGCAGGTGGAGTCCCAGTGCTGGAGACCCAGGTCTTCAACATCAACACCGACATGATGAAGAACGCCCGCCTGCGCCTCGACCGCGCCGTCCTGGACTTCGCCACCAACCACGTCCCCGGCACCACCCCGATCACCATCACGCAGACCACCACCCGGCCCGACGACGTTTGGCGACGCTCCTTCATCGCCAACAGCGCCGTCATCCTCGCCATCATGGTCGGCGCCGCACTCAACACCGCGAACATGGTCGCCCGGGAATGGGAACGCCGCACCGCCAAAGAGATCCGGCTCGCCCCACGCCCACTCGGCCCCCTTGTGGCAGGAAACCTGATCGCCGGTCTCGTCGCCGGCCTGGTCAACACGCTGCTGACCCTCCTCGTCGCTGTGACCATCTTCGGCGTCCGGATACCGTTGGACCGAGTCCCCATCCTGCTCATGATCGGAACCGGAGTCGCCATCGCCTGCGCGGGTATCGGCATCGCCATCGGTGCCTGGCTCCGCGACTATCGAAGCATCCAACCCCTGCTCATGGTCACCTTTGCGGGATCATTCTTCGCCGCCGGTGGGTTCTCCTCCGTCGCCACCCTGCCCACCGGCGTCCAGGCCTTCGACCGATTCTGGCCACCGTCTTACGTCTTCGAAATCATGCAAGCCTGGACCTGGATGCCCGACCCACCCGACATCCTCCCCATGGCCCTCGCCACCACCGCAGCAGCCCTGATCGGAGTCAGCATCGGCGGCTGGGCCTTGTCACGCCGCCTTTAGCGCGCATGGACACCGGACCAACCGCGGGGAAGGGCCGCTTCCCTTCCCCGCGGTGGTCGACCGCTGAAGCGAAGCGCACCTCGACGAAGGAGGAAGAGCGGTCCGAGATCACGACCGGTAGCGCTAGAACTGGGCTGTTCGTGCCGATCTCGGCCAAGACCCAGACCTTTCATTGCCCGGTCGGTCCGGTCGCGTACGACTGCGTGAAGGTGATCGTCGTCCGTGATGGCAGCGCGATTCTGTTGGGACTGCCGAAGGTTTGGTTGACTCCAAGACCGCATGACTCCCTCGAAAGGGTCGTGCTGAAAGGATGGCATCCATGCCGAAGATCGCTTACACCGACGAGTTCAAGCGCGACGCGGTCGCGCTTGTCGCCTCAGGAATCCCGCAGAAGCAGGTCGCCAAAGACATGGGGATGGCCAAAACTACCCTCCAAGCCTGGGTCCGCGACGCTCGCTTCCAGTCCCACGGGATGACCCCGACCACCGATCCGCAGCAGCGCAAGGACATGGCCCAGGCGTTACGCCGGATCCGCGAGTTGGAGATGGAGAACGAGGTCCTACGACGCGCGGCGGCGTATCTGTCGCAGGCGCACATCACGCCCCCAAAATGATCTACCCGCTCGTGAAGGAGATGGCCGCGGTCGGTGCCCCCGTGAGGGTGCCGGTCGCGGTCGCGTGCCGGATACTGGGATTCTCCAAACAGGGCTACTACAACGCCTGCTGGGACCCCCACGCCTGGAACCCCACCTCCGACCACCCCAAAGGCCGCGCCTGCGACATCGTGTTCGGCAGCCTCGGCCACTTCCCCAAAGGCACCGACAAAACCAACGGCGACCGCCTCGCCGAATGGCTCGTCACCAACGCCGACACCTGGGGCGTGAACTACGTCATCTGGCAAGGCCGCGTCTGGAACTCAGCACGCGCCAACCAAGGCTGGCGCCCCTACACCGGCGGCGGCATCTACAACCCCGCCGACGCCACAGGCGGCCATTTCGACCATATCCACCTCAGCCAGCACTGAAACTAGCAATTATTACATTAGACGTAATCGGCGATGGCCGGAATCATGCGGTTCCCCTGGTCAGGCAAGGGTATCAGCGAACCCGCTTGAGAGGCTGAGTAGTGCCGTGTGACCAGGCGAAACGCGACCAGTCTTACATTAGATGTACTTTTCTTACACTAGATGTAAGACTGGTGGGGTGGACTTCGAGGACGGGAACCGACCCGGATCGGTGACGGCGTTGCGGCCGGGCAACGTGTCGTTGCTGCGCCCGGCCGAGCAGGTCTTCGATGACATGCTCGCTGGCTGGTCGGCGCAGCAGTCGTCGCGGATGCTGAATGCGAAGACGATCGGGTCGCGGTTGGCGCAGGTGCGCCGGTTCGCCGGGTTCTGCGGCAGCCTGCCGTGGGAGTGGACGCCAGCCGATGTCGAGGAATGGACGACCGCACTGGTCTCAGGTGAGCGGCCGTGCTCGCACGGCACGATCCGCTCGTATCAGAACGCGGTCGCGCTGTTCTGTGACTACCTGACCGACCGCCGCTACGGCTGGATCGAGCGTTGCGAGGAACTGTTCGGCACGCACCCGGTGCAGGTCTGCCACGAGTGGAACACCGTCGTCCACACAGCCGATCACGAGGCACGGCCGGCGGTGCGTCCGCTGTCGCGGGTCGAGGTGCAGGCGTTCTTCGACTACGCCGACGATCGCGTCGACCAGGCCCGCACGCAGGGCAAGAAGGGCTGGAAGTCGGTGTTCCGCGACGCGACGCTGTTCAAGATGATCTACGCCTTCGGGCTGCGCCGCCGCGAGGTCGCGATGCTGGACCTGCCCGACTTCACCCGCAACCCGACCGCGACCGAGTTCGGCCGGTTCGGGGTCTGCAACGTCCGTTGGGGCAAGGCCAGCCGTGGTTCTCAGCCTCGTCGTCGGGCGGTGCTGGCGGTGTTCGACTGGACCCGCCCGGTGATCGAGGAGTACGTCACCGACGTGCTGCCGCTGTTCGATGTTTCCGGGGGCGGGATGCTCTGGCCGACCGAGCGACAGTCCAGGGTCAGCGGCAGCTACATCGGGTTACGGTTCGCCGAGTATCGCGACGAGCTGGGCTTCGATCCGGCGCTGCATCCGCACTGTCTGCGGCTCTCGTATGTGACGCATCTGATCGAGGACGGCTTCGACCCGCTGTTCGTCCAGCAGCAGGTCGGGCACCGCTGGGGCTCGACCACCGCCCTCTACACCGGAGTCTCGGGCGACTACCGCAACCGGACTCTGCGCCGCGCCCTGGACGCGGCGTTCACCCCACCATCGGCAATCGAGGAAGGCTGACCATCATGACGAAGACCGTCGCCTACCACTGGCACGTCCGCAAGATCATGAACGAGCACGGCATGCAGTCCACCACCGATCTGGTGCCCCTGCTGGCCGAGCGAGGCGTGGTGATGACCTCCACGCAGGTCTACCGGATCGTGACCGGGCAGCCGGAGCGGTTGAACATGGCGTTCCTGGCCGCGCTCTGCGACATCTTCGATGTCACCCCGAATGACCTGATCGAGCCCTACGTCGCCACCAACTCCCGGCGCGGACGCAAGACCGGCACCACCGGGGCGGCGACACCGCCGAAGACCGGCAGCAAGAACCGTCCGAGGCGCGCCACGATCCGCGGCGCTGAGGAGTCCTGAGCACCAGCGCCCGGGGCTGCTCGGCCTGTGCTCTGCCGATCCAACGCTCCGACGCCCCCCGGTCCGCGATGCCGGTGCAGTGACAAGCGGCGGGCCGCCGCTCGCCTCGCCGTCAAGCGCGAGCAGCAGCACGCGGTGATCCTCGGCCTGCTGCACGCTGTCGATCCGGCGGTCACGGGTGAGCTGGTCGAGGAACTGCTCGGCGAGGTCGCT
Source organism: Propionicimonas sp. (assembly GCF_029975155.1). Taxonomy (GTDB): domain Bacteria; phylum Actinomycetota; class Actinomycetes; order Propionibacteriales; family Propionibacteriaceae; genus Propionicimonas. The sequence continues at coordinate 10,284 of NZ_JARKPQ010000252.1, forward strand.
GCGGCACCCAGCGCCCGGTCGCAGTTGGCCAAGCATCTCGCCGCTCATCCGGGCGTGCTCACCTCGGGTGGGTCGCGGATGCCGAAGGTGGTCGGTGAGTTCCTCTACGCCGCTATCGCCGCCGGGGTGACCGGGCTGGTCTCCCCGTCGTGCGCGCTGTGTTCACGGCCCCGCACTCTGTTCCACACCCACGGCGCGGGTGAGCGCGTCTGCACGAGTTGCTACAGCCGGGAACGCACCGCGACCTGCTCCCGCTGCGGACGTGAGGACCAGCGCATCAAGACCACCGACGAGTGCGGCCCGATCTGCGAACGCTGTCACCAGCGCGACCGTCCACAGGAAGTCTGCGCGGGCTGCGGGCGCACGCGCGTGCTCAGTCGCTCCGGCGAGGACGGCCTGGGCTACTGCCGAGGATGCCGAGCCGAGCGAGGACGACGCGAGGTCTGCACCGGCTGCGGACGCCGCCGCCGGGTCAACGCCCGCACCGCCGAGGGCGACGCAATCTGCGGCACCTGCTACGCCCGCACCCGCACTGCCGAGGACGCCTGCGACGAGTGCGGCATCATCGGGCCATTGGCAGCCAGAGCCGGCGGAAGAAGCGACGGATCACGCAACCTCTGCCTGCGCTGCTACCGGCATCCCACGAAGCCCTGCGGCATCTGCGGACGGCCCAAACGGGTCGCGCTGAGGGCCACCGACACGACACCGGATGTCTGCCCGACCTGCTACCAGGCACCGGTGATCGACTGCTCGATCTGCGGCCAGCAGGCCCTCGGACGGCGCACCACCAACCACGGCCGCCCCCGCTGCTTCGCCTGCCAAGCCGCCCAGCAGATCGACGCCGCACTCACCGGCCCCGACGGGACGATCCGCCCCGAACTCACAGGCGTTCGCGACGCCCTGACCGAGCTGAAACAGCCCCGGTCGCTGCTGAGCAACTGGCGCAGCCTCGCCAGCCTGCACCTGCTCACCGACATCGCCCAGGGCCGGATCGACCTGTCGCACGACGCCCTCGACGCCCGGCCGCAAGTCTTCTCGGTCAACTACCTACGCGCGATCCTCGTCGCCGCCGGCGCGCTCCCGCCACGCGACGAGAACGCCACCCGGCTGCACCGCTACGCCGCCGAGACGGTCACCGACATCACCGACCCCGAGCTGCGCGGGGTGCTGTCCCGCTACGCCCGCTGGCACGTCATCGGCCGCGCCAAGACCGACCGACACGGCCGCATCACCGCCCACGTCGCTGCCCGCTGCCGAGACGACATCCAGACCGCCAAGAGCTTCCTCGACCATCTCACCACCCGCAGCCACGCCCTCGACGACAGCCCACAAGCCTGCATCGACGCCTGGCTCAGCCGCAGCCGGGGCTCACGGCTGATCTTCATCCGCTGGCTCAAACGAGGCGGCTACCTTCCCCGAGTACGACTTCCCGAGCCCGTCGCACCCAAGGACCCAGACCACGACGCTGATCCCGAGGAACAACTCGCCCTGGCCCGCCAGCTCCTGCACGACCCCGACTCCGCCAGCGTCGAGGACCGCGCCGCCGCCTGCCTGATCCTGCTCTACGCCCAACCCGCCGCGAAGATCGCCGCCCTGACCACCAGCGACATCGAAACCCGCGACGGCGACACCTACCTCGCCCTCGGCCCCGAGCCGCTGCTGCTCATCCCGCCGCTGGACGCACTCATCACAGCCCTGCCGGTCGCCAAGCCCTTCGGCACCGCCAGCGCCCTCGCCGATGCCCGGTGGCTGTTCACCGGCAAGAACGCCGGCACCCACCTGCACCCCACCTCTCTCATGGCGCGGATGAACCGGCTCGGGATCATCACACGCGCCAGCCGGAACACCGCCCTGCTACACCTGGCATCCACGACCCGCCCGCCGTGTTCGCCTCCCTCATCGGCATCCACATCGGCACTGCCACCCGCTGGGCCACACTCACCGGCTCCGCCTGGAACAACTACGCCACCGCACGCCGCTGACAGATCGCCGTTCGCCGCCGAGGACAGGCCCGCGCACCTCATCGGCATGAACATTTCGAACGCCTCGGATAATGGCTAGCGCCGGTTGGTGCGTGATGGGCGTCTTCCCCGACTTCGATGGCCTCGGCGGCATCGGCGACCTCCGCGCCACCGTCGGCGCGCTCCTGACCTTCGTCCTCATAGTCGCCGTCCTCATGCTGATCGTCTCCGTGATCGTCTGGGCCATCGCGACCGCCCACGGCAACTACGCCACCGCAAGTAAAGGCCGAACCGGAGTCCTCGTCTCCCTCGGCGCCGCCGTCCTCGCCGGAGGCGGCGTCGCCTGGATGAACTGGCTCCTCACAGTCGGGTCGAGTCTGTAGCTGAAGGGCTGTGCTTACTCGCCCGGCTGGTCTTCGTCGGCGCTTGAGGGCTCGCACCGATCGAGCAGTCGCGCGAGATAGCTGTAGGCGGCGAGGCGTTCCATCGCTTCTTGCTCTGACAGCTCGGTGCGCGTATGCGTCGTCACGTTGCGGACCGTCAGGTTCAGGCCGGTGGCCAGCAAATTGAGTGCCTTCGCGAGCGGTTCGAGACCGCCGCGCATGCTCTTCACCGTCTTGTCGTCCAACGCTCCTGGCCAGGTGAGTTTCGGTTTGCCTGGTTCTGGCGCACCGGGTGAGAGCGTCTGCTGCCAGAAGACCGTGTCATCGACATCGTTCCGGCCGAGCCGTTCCTTCCAGTGGACTGTGAGGCCTTCGGCTGCCTCGCGGACTGCCACTCGGTACTGGTGCGTAGTCCAGTGTGCGGAAGCGCCGGACCAGACCACAGGGTGGAACTGCGCGGGGGCGAAAGTCGGCAAGTCAGAGTCGGTGCGGGACTCTGCGTCCACGATCATCGCGTCCAGTCTGCCCTTGACGTTGGCGGTCGTCGTGCGAATATCCCGAGGTGCAATCGGAGCCTTTGGTGCAGACATGAACGACCAGTTGGAGATCGGGTCTATCGCTCCGATGCCCGCGATCGCAATGTAGGCACCGGTTACCGAAACCGCGCTCGCTGCCACGCCGGCAGCCTCCGCGACCGCGAGTTCGAGACGTTGAACCTCGTTCCGATCCTGGCCTTCCTTCGTCCAGACGGTCGGAAAGAGGCCGCGTGCGGACATGTGGTCCGATTCGACCTGCGTGCTCATCCACGCGTTGAACGCCTCCTCGAACTTCTCGACGGCAGTGCGTAGTCGCTGGAGGTAGCCCACCCCGTACTGACTCATGTTCCTTGCACCTCTCGATCCCGCGATCCCGTGCGGACGAGCGACGCCCGGCCACCTTCAAGGCTACGGGCGGCCACTGACAAGGGCGGGAGGACGGGCGCACCTGTCGCGTGTACCCCGTCTGCGAGTTCGTGGGCGGGCCGCCCGTCGCCAAGGAGACCTACCGTGTTCGATCTGCTCGCCAACGTCATGTCCGCGCCGCTGCTGGTGCCGATGGACATCAACATCGACCCCAACACCAACGGGCTGCCGGGGATCAACCAGCTGCGCACCATCGTCGGCGCGGTGATGACGATCGGCCTGATCCTCAGCGTCCTCGCGCTGATCGTGTCCGCGATCGTGTGGGGCTTCGGAGCCAACTCGTCAAACCCGCATCTCGCTTCGCGGGGAAAGATCGGCGTGCTCGTCTCCTGTGGCGCGGCGGTGATCTGTGGCGCGTCGGTGACGCTCATCAACTTCTTCTGGAACGTCGGCCAGCAGGTCTGACCCGCCCGTCATCGAGAGCTGGAGTCCGAGATGGGCGTGTGCGACGTTCCTGTGATCTCGTCGGTGTGCGATGCCGTCGGCGAAGGTGCCGCTTCCTTGGTTGCGGCCCCGTTCGACTGGCTTGCCCAGGCGATGGGCGCCGCCGCCGGGTGGCTGTTCGAGGCGGTCTGGTCGGTGTTCGACACCACCACGCTGGTGGATGTCACCAAGCCCGGCTATGTCGCCGTGTACAACCTGCTGTTCGGCATCGCAGTGTTCGTGATGCTGATCTTCTTCTGCCTCCAACTCATCACCGGGCTGATCCGCCGAGACCCCACCGCGCTCACCCGCGCCGCATTGGGGCTGGCGAAGTCTGTCCTCGGATCGTTCGTGGTCATCACGCTCACGGCACTGCTGTTGGAAGTCGTCGATCAGCTGTGTATCGGGATCGTGCAGGCCGCCGGGGAGACTACCGAGTCGATGGGCGACAAGATCGCCCTCCTCGCCGCGGGACTTGTCGGCATCAATATCGCCGCCCCCGGTGTCGGGGCGATCATCACCATCTTCATGGCCGGCCTGGCGATCACCGCTGCCGCGATCGTGTGGCTGTCCCTGCTCGTAAGGAAGGCACTGCTGCTGGTCGCGGTCGTGTTCGCGCCGCTCGCGTTCAGCGGCGCGTCCTGGGACGCCAGCCGGGGGTGGATCGGGAAGTGGGCGATGTTCGTCGTCGCCCTGATCTGCTCCAAGCTCGTCCTCGTCGTCATGTTCCTGGTCGCGATCACCCAGGTCTCCGCACCCATCGACGCCGATTTGGCGTCGGTCAGCGATCCCATCGCGGGGATCGTGCTGATGGCGATGGCTGCGTTCGCGCCGTACCTGACATACAAGTTCATCGCGTTCGTCGGGTTCGACATGTACCACGCGATCGGCTCGGAGCAGGACGCCAAGAGCGCGCTCAACCGACCGATCCCGATCCCGTCCAAGCCGCAAGGCGGCGCAGACCCGAAGAAGGTACTCGACGGCAGCAGCGGCGGCGGCAACACGGGCGGAAGCACTGCCAGCGGGAGCAGCGCGCCACCGCCGCCGAAGACCCCGACACCGACACCCGCCGCGAGCGGCGGCGGTGCGGCAGGTGGCGGCGGTGCCGCAGCCGGCGGAGGCGGAGCAGCCGCCGCCGGTCCCGTGGCCGCGGGCGTCGTGATCGGGGCGAGCGTCGCCAAGGGTGCCGCCACTGCCGGACCCAAGGCCGGGACGGCGCTGGGAGCTCAAGGCGAGCACGCCGCCGACGCCGCCGCGCAGACCCCGCCGCCACCGTCCGCAGCGCCGACGGTGGCACCGCCTTCGAGCCCCACACCGCGCCCGCCGAGTGCCGATCCGTCGCCGCCGCCGAAGCAGCCCCCGCCGCCCGCGCCACGCCCACCGAAGGAGTAGACGATGAGCAGCACGAACAACGACCGGCCGACCGCGGGCGAGCTGGTGCCGGTGAAGTTCTCCCGCCTCACCCGACGCGGTGTCCTCCTCGGCCTGTCACTGACCCAGCTCATCACCCTCGCCATCGGCGGAGCCACCCTCATCGGCGCGTTCTACGCCGGAGGCGGGATGCTGCTGGCTTACACCGCCCCGGTCTGGGTACTCGCCGCCGCACTGACCTGGATACCTATCGCGGGCCGCCCGATCGTGGAATGGCTGCCCATCGCGTGCTGGTGGCTGTGGCGCACCACCGGCGGCCAACTGCTGTACCGGCGCAGGATCGTCGTGCCGCGCCCCGTCGGCACTCTCGCGCTGCCCGGTGACATGGCGCGGTTGCGCGAGTACACCGACCCCGACACCAGCGCAGGGATGATCCACGACCCCCACGCCGCCACCCTGACCGTGGTGTGCGAAGTCACGCATCCCGCGTTCGTGCTCCTCGATCCCGGCGAGCAAGAACGCCGCGTCACCTCCTGGGGCCGCGTCCTCGCCACCGTCTGCCGGTCCGGGCGCATCGCGACCCTGCAAGTCCTCGATCGCACCCTCCCAGACTCCGTCACCGGCTTGGCCGAATGGTGGGCCACGCACGGCACCCCCGACGGGTCATGGGCCTCAGACACCTACGCAGAGTTGATCGAACGTGCCGGCCCCGCCGGGGAACGCCACGCCACCACACTCTCGCTGTCGCTGGACATAAGAACCAGCGCACGGCAGATCAGAACCGCCGGCGGCGGCATACGCGGTGCCGCCGCAGTTCTGCGGCAAGAGATGAACACCCTCGTCGCCGCACTCCGCTCCGCCGACCTGTCACCGTCCGAGTGGCTCACCCCAGGGCAGATCGCGGTCATGCTGCGCTCGGCCTACGACCCGGCAATCGCCGCCACTCTGGAGCGTCACGGTCGGCTCGGCCAGTCGCTCGCGACGGCGGGACCGGTCGCAGTCACTGAGACCTGGGGCCGGCTGCGCACCGATTCTGCTCACCACGCGGTGCTCTGGGTCAGTGAATGGCCACGGTCGCTGGTCTATCCAGGGTTCTTGTCACCGGTGCTGCTGTCCACCGGCATCCAGCGCTCGTTCTCACTGATCTGCACCCCGATGCGCTCCGACCAAGCCGCCCGCGACATCCGCAAGAAGAAGGTCGAGCACATCTCAGACCAAGCCCAGCGCGCGAAGATCGGCCAGATCGAAGACGCATCCCAGACCGCCGAATACCACGACGTGCTCCAACAGGAAGCCGACCTCACCGCCGGGCACGGCATCCTCCGCTACACCGGCCTCATCGCCGTCTCCGCACCCACCATCGAAGAACTCGACGCCGCCGTCGCCGCCATCGAGCAAGCCGCGATCCAAGCCTCCTGCGAGACCCGCCTCCTTGTCGGCCAGCAAGCCGCCGCATTCACCGCCGCCGCACTCCCGCTCTGTCGACGCGTCTGATCGTTGGATGTTGTGTCACTGCAAGCTCGAACGGATGCGCTTGCCCGACCTCAGCCTCGATAAACTGCCCTCATGTTTGCTGCCAGTTCGTGGGACTCGCTCGAACGTCGGCATATGCCCAGGGGGCGTCAGGCATGGTCGGTCATGGATCGCCTGAGGCAGCGTCGTGACCAGCACAAGAGCCCCACATCCTCAACAGGCGCTGACTGGGAGACGATCGTTGCGATGGCGTTCGTGGCGCCCCCTGCCGATGCCCTCGATCTTCTGGATGCCGGCGGCGGAGTCCTCGATGTGCGCTCTGGTGACCGTTGGGATCTGTTCTTTCCCGGCTACTTCAGAAGTTCATGGGGCGGGGACCACAACGTTTCAGAACTGGTTCTTCCATCTGGGATGAGTCGGCACTTTGGCAGGCGAAGTGCCACACACGCCAGACCAGCGGGCGATGACTTCCTCGGCGACTGGTACTTCAACGACTACGACTTCGACGTCCTGCGCAGCGAGGTCGAACACTTGAGCGATCGGAGATTCGTGTATGACGGCCGGCCCACTTTGGTCGTGGTCCGCGCCATCTACGACGGCGGTGGTGAGCCAAGCGTCGATTGGCCATCCCTCGCTACTGGCCCACTATCAGACCGCCGCCACGGTGTACGTACTCTCACCCTTTCAGAGGTCGTGCACCGCATAAGCACCGATCTTGAGCAGGGCAACGAGGACCCCAACTGGGGCGTCGGTGCGGTGTTGTCACCGAGCGTCGCCGGGCACTCGCGGCGGACAGCGGCAGCAGACCTCGGCATCACGGCCGCCGGAGGAACACTAGCCGCTTGGCTCGGCCACATGCTTGGGCTGTGAGGATCGGATCGCAACTTTAGATTTGGTTAGGTCGGGCGAGCAAGGTGATTCCTCGGGTCGCTGTTACTCCTCGTGCAGGTCACCGACCTTGCTCTGGTCCGAAGAGCCAGTAATGGGGCTCTTCGGACATCCGGTGGGGGTCAGGGGGTGAGTCCGCCGGCGGCGAGGAGCATGCGTAGTCGGTAGTTGTCGCGGTTGCGGTAGCCGCGGGCGAGGCGGCGTGCGAGTTCGATGATCCCGTTGATGGCTTCGGTGCCGCCGTTGTTCGCGCGGCCGGTGGTGAAGTAGGCCAGGAACGCCTCGCGCCATCTGCGCAGGGTGCGTCCCAGTCGCGCGATCTCCGGGATCGGGCAGGTGTGGAAGGTGGTCAGGATCTGCTCGGCCAGTGCCCGGCCGTGGGTGGTGTCCCTGGTGCGGTAGGCGGCTCGGAGGTCCTGGGCGCAGCGCCAGGCGATGTAGACCTTTTGGTGAGCGTCATTGGCCTCGATCGCGGCCGCGAGGCGGTTGAGCTGCTTGTCGGTGAGGTTCTCTGCCCCGGCTCGCAGCAGGCGCTGGATGCCGTAGAGCGGGTCGCCCTTGCGGCCACGATGCCCGGTGGTGTCTTGCTGGACCCTTCGTCGGACCTCGTCCACGGCCTGGGTGCCGAGCTTCACGACGTGGAAAGCGTCCAGGACCGCGACGGCGTCGGCGAGCTCGTCATCGATCGCGCTCTTGTAGCCTCCGAACGGATCCAGTGCCGCGACACCGATCCCGGCCCGGAATGCTTCTCCTCGTTGGGTGAGCCAGTCGGCGTAGGCCTTCTTCGACCGGCCCGGCACCAGGTCCAGCAGTCGGGCGTGAGGGCGGCCGTTCTCGTCGCGGGTCAGGTCGACCATCCCGGTCAGCTCCTTGGGGCCCTTCCTGCGGGGGTCGCCGTGGTGCCAGATGTGCTCATCGACCCCGATCGAGGTGACCCCGGCGAACCGGGACTCATCAGCTGCCAGCCGCTCCAGCTCGGGCCTGATCGCGCGCCAGGCCGTCTTCCACGCGATCCCGAGCTGGCCTCCCAGCCCGCTGATCGTGGCGTGCTCACGCCGGAGCTGCTCGATCGCCCACCCGATCGCGCGGGTCGTGACCGATCCCCGCGCCGGGACCAGACTCGGGACCTGCTCGCTGAACATCCCGCGCGGGCACCCGGGATCAGGGCAGCGCCACAATCGTTGCCGCCAGAGCAGCTCCACGCGTGCCCCGGCGTGGGGAACATCGTGAAGGCGCCGCATCCGACGGCCGCGGCTCGCAGCCACGACACCGCAGTCGGGACAGCCCATCAGACGCCACGGCGTCGAGACCGTCACCGCGAGCAGGTCTGCCTCGCGCTCCACCGCCTCGACCTGCACGCCCGGCAAGCCGAGCAGCACGTCACAGCGCGAGCATGGATCCGTGGTCGCGGGTGCCGCAGGGCACCCCGTAGCGTTGGTCAACGTCGAGGTCTCCGGAACGAACAGTTGCTTGGTCGCTACTGATCATCGGGGACCTCGACCACCTACCCCCGGACTACCGCGCCGACACCCCATCTCCCCACCGGATGTCCGAAGAGCCAGTAATGGAGGCCAGCGCTCCCCGAGATTGAGTCTCAGGCGAAACAGGGTAGGGAAACTCGACGCCGCTGTCGTCGCGCTTGAGCAGGCCGCGATCCAGGCATCGTGCGAAACCGGCTTCTCGTCGGACAACAGGCCGCTGCATTCACCGCCGCTGCACTGCCTCTCGGTCATAGGAGTCTCACTGTCGCTAGACCAACGCGAACGTGCTTGCACCTGCTGTAGCTGAGGCCTCGGTTGACCGGCGCACCCGAGGAAGGACAACGAAACTGCTGCTTCTCCTCCAGGCCTCACTCACCGGCAGCCCGCGTCGTGCGCCAATCCCGACGCTCAAGTCTGAGGCGGTCTTGTTGCTGAAGGAGTCCGATGAGTGCCTGATCGATCGAACGCCTAGCATTCCTTGCCTCCGCCCCGATTTCTGACGCGATTCCCCAGAGCGTGTCGGGAGGCAAACCCGCTTCGCGCGCAGCAACAAGCCGCTCAGCGTGGGCGGATACGAACACCAGCGAAGCTCCCAACTCTGTAGGCAACTTGCCAAACACGCCGCCGTCAAAGATCGGGGCAAGCATCCGTGGCGGACCGATGTCCGATTCTCCCGTTGCCAATCGGAAGTCCTCTCGATCTCCGAGGAGTTGAAGAACTCCGAGGTCCCGGTCAAGGCGCCAGCACTCTTCAATGGCCCGGTCGGTCAGAGTCTGGTCTTCTTCGCTGTGGGCTGTGAATGCCGAGACCATGGACTCGCTGGACGCCCTCTGTTTCTCAGCCACGAACTGCTCGCGTGCCCACGCGAGTTCGGCGGAGGAGCGTTCGGTGGCGGCCCGTAGCGCACGACTGCTCCCGACATACGTGATGGCAGCGCCCACGAGCACGCCCACTACGCCCAGGACGGGTGCGATCCAGACTTCCACAGCTCCATCCTGCCAGTCGTTGTTCGACTGACGAATGATGCGACCGCATCCTTACCCACCATGCACGTCCATCGCGGGAAGGGACACGCACCTGTTTGGCGTCAACGTTCTGACTGACCTCGGAGGCCCATGATGCCCACGTTCTTCGATTCCACTGCCGACGCCGCTGAGGCATCCGAGGCGCTGCGGGGGTTGGCTCACGCGAGCCGTACGTTCGATCAGCCCGCGCAGATGTACGGGGTGATCGGCGACCTCTCGTCCGGGATGCGGTCACTGCGGCAGGTGCTCGACCAGATCGCCGATGTGCACGAACGCAAGGCCGCGCACGCGTTCAACGACGACGGGAACCACGAGGCTGGGCTGCGGGACGCGCTGGCCGCTGCGGAGGAGCTGCACCAGGCGGCGAACCTCGTCGACCGAGCCTACGACCGGCTCGCGGAGGGATTCATCGCGGCCGGTCGGATCGCCTGGCACCCCGACCCCGCTGTCGAGGAGGCCGCGCCGTCGAGGTGGGTCAACGTGGTGTTCCTTCAGGGTGATGAGGCCGACAGGCCGTTGCGCATCCTCGGTGAGCTGGGGCATGTCGATGTGGTGGACTACCTCGCGCAGTGGGACTACGGCGACGAGACCACGCAGGCGGCGCTGGAGAACGGGTACGTCTACGACGAGCCCGGCGAGGGCACCAACGACCGGGTGGCGATCTCGGGCGACTACGCGCTGGTCGTCAACCCGCACGTCGGCTACGTCTCGCTGCTGCGCCGCTACACCGAACCCGGCACCGAGGCCCAGGAAGCCGAGCAGGCCGGGCCGTCGTCGATGCGGGACGGCCCGGAGTTGCTGGTGTCGTACTCATCGCCGGGCGCGCCGAAGCGGACCGACCTTTCGACCTCGAAGTCGGATGGGTCGTGGTTCGAGCCCGCGAAGATCGCTGCGGTGAAGCAGGCGCGGGGGCTGGGGCTGTGACCCAGGATCGGGAGCGGCTGCACACCGCCGTTCTGGTGGCACCGTCGAAGGAACGACGGAAGCTCCGCAAGCAGCGCCGCCGCGCAGAGGCCCGGCTCCACGCCGAGCAACGCAAGGCCGCGCTCGCCGCCGCGAAGGCGAAGGCCGAGCAGGAGCGGGCCGAGCGGCGCGCCACGATCTACCTGCCGAAGGCTGGTGAGCCAGGTGCCGCTCGGTTGCGGACGCCGAACCGGTTTCATCTGACCAGGCATCAGGACACGTCGGCGACGTTGGCGGGTGCGTATCCGTTCGTCGCCGAGGGCGGTCTCGGCGCCGATGGCGTATTCGTCGGTCAGGACCTGTACTCGGGTGGGAGCTTCGTCTACGACCCGTGGGTGTTGTACGCGCGCGGGATCATCACCGCTCCGAACGTGGTGCTGGCCGGGATCGTCGGCTCGGGGAAGTCGAGCCTCGCCAAGTCGCTCTACACGCGGTCGTTGCCGTTCGGTCGGCGCGTGTACGTTCCCGGCGACCCGAAGGGCGAGCACACCGCGGTCGCCAACGCCGTCGGTGGCCGGGCGATCGTGCTCGGCCACGGACTCAACACCCGCCTGAACCCGCTCGACGAAGGCCACCGACCAGCGGGCCTCTCCGACGAGCAGTGGGCCTCGACGGTTGCGGCCCGGCGTCGTGACCTGATCGGCGCGCTCGCCGAGACCGTGCTCGCGCGAGGGTTGTCGCCGTTGGAGCACACCGCGATCGACATCGCCCTGACCCAGACGGTGCGGGACGACGACGTGCCGATCCTGCCGATGGTCGTCGAACGCATCCTCGCACCCGGCTCGGATGCCGACGGCAGGCTTGCCGAGGACGGGCGTCTGGTCGGTCACGCGCTGCGCCGTCTCGTAGCCGGTGACCTGGCAGGATTGTTCGATGGGCCGTCCACGGTCAGGTTCGATCCGTCGTTGCCGATGATCTCCCTCGACCTGTCCCGTGTCACGGAGAACTCGACGCTGATCTCGGTGTTGATGACGTGCTCGTCGGCGTGGATGGAATCGGCCTTGTTGGACCCGAACGGTGGGCAGCGGTGGGTGATCTACGACGAAGCCTGGAGGCTCATGTCCCACCCGGCGTTGCTGCGGCGGATGGACGCGCACTGGCGACTCGCCAGGCACTACGGGATCGCGAACATGCTGATCTTCCACAAGCTCACCGACCTCGACAACGTGGGCGACCAAGGCTCCGCGATGCGGTCCCTCGCCAACAGTTTGCTTGCGAATGCGGAGACGCGGATCGTGTACCGGCAGGAGTCCGACCAGCTCGGCCCGACCGCGACCGCGCTCGGATTGACCGGCACCGAGCAGCAGCTCTTGCCAAACCTCGGCGTCGGTCAAGGCCTGTGGCGGATCAAGGCTAGGAGCTTCGTTACCCAGCATCAGCTGCACCCGGCAGAGCTCGCCTTGTTCGACACCAGCAGCCGCGCGGCGGGAGGCCACCGATGAACCTCACCAGCCCGCGCCGATCCACCCCGAACGACGAAGAGCAGCCGGTTCCGGTTGAGCTGCCGCACGTCCTCGTGATCGTCGCCGCCGACGGAACACTGACCGCGACCGTCGGTGGAACACCCTTCCCAGCACCCGGCGAGACCGCGTGGACGCGGACGACGTTCGGGCCGCTCATGGACGCGATCACCAAGGACCGAACCGTCGCGGTCCGAGTGGAGGTACGTGAGTGTGACGGGAGCGTCTTCACCGACATCATCCGCCCCCGCACACCCCGACGCGCCGTGTCGTTGCCGGAGAAGCCGGTGCCGGAGACGCGGCGCAGTCGCCACGCACGCCGGGTGCCGCGCCTGATGGAGGTCACCGCCGACAGGTTCGTCCCCGGCGAGGATGTCGCCCTCGCGACAATCGTCTCCCACACCGACGCGACCGGAACCGGCGAGGCCCGCGCGCTCATCGACCTCGACACACTGCCCGACGCTGCGGGGCAGGAGGTCGTCCTGCTCGGGCGTATCTCGGGCACGTTCGCGGTGCGGCGGCTGACATGAACCAGCGACAAGCCGGTGGCATGGGCGACGAACTCACCAACGCCGCCCTCGTCGGGCTGATCGGCATGTTCGGGATCGCGCTCGTCCTGCGCGCGGCTGGCAGTGTCACCGCGTTCTTCACCGGCCTGCCGCAGCCGGACGCAGGCCCGGCCGCGGGCCTCGGAGTGCTGCTCAACCCCGCCGACCCCGCGACCGCGCTCGGTGCCGATGGGCTCAACCCAATCGTCTACTGGCTCGTCAGTGCCGTCATGCTCGGCGGTCTGGCCGCCGTCGCGGTGTGGCTGTGGATCGTGCTGCGCCACCACACCAGGAAGACCGAGACCGATCCGCACCGTCTCGCCGGGATCGCCACCAGCCAGGAAGTGAAGACGGCCGCGTCAGCGAAGGCACTGCTGCACCGTGCTGGGACATTGCGGCCGTCACTTGAACACCCAACCCCGGAAGATGTCGGCTACCTCCTCGGAGCCAGCCGCGGCACGAAGGTATGGGCATCGGTCGAAGACTCGATCCTGCTGATCGGCCCACCCCGCTCCGGCAAAGGCCTCCATGTCGTCATCAACGCGATCCTCGACGCACCCGGCGCGGTCGTCACCACCAGCACCAGGCCCGACAACCTCACCGCCACCCTCCGCGCCCGCCGCCGTCGCGGCGGGCCGGTCGCCGTGTTCGACCCGCAACACCTAGCCGAGGGCATCCCGGCCGGACTGCGCTGGTCACCCGTGCGAGGCTGCCACGATCCACTCACCGCGATGATCCGCGCCAACGGCCTCGCCGCCGCCACCGGCCTGAGCGCTGGCGGGGTCGAGTCCGGCGGATTCTGGGAAGGCAAGACCCGCACCGCACTTCAGAGCTTGCTGCACGCTGCAGCACTCGACGGCCGGCCACCCGCCGAGCTGTTCAGATGGACCCTCGACCCCAGCGCTGCGTCTGAGGCGGTCGCGATCCTCAACTCACATCCGAACGCGGCGATGGGCTGGGACGACTCGCTGGCCGCGATGATCGACGCCGACCCCAAGACCCGCGACAGCATCTGGCAAGGCGTCTCCCTCGCACTCGCCGCGCTTGCCGACCCGCGTGTGCTCGACGCGGTGTCGCCCGGGCCGCACGAGCGTTTCGACCCAGAGACCTTCCTCGCCGAGCAGGGCACCCTCTATCTGCTCGCCACCGGGGCAGGTGCGGGTGCGTCCGCGTCGCTGGTTGCGGCGTTCGTCGAGGACCTGATCGAAACTGCCCGCAGGCTCGCCGCCCGTTCACCTGGTGCCCGGCTCGATCCGCCGCTGCTGCTCGCCCTCGACGAGATCGGGAACCTCGCACCCTTGCCGTCGCTCCCGACACTGATGGCTGAAGGCGGCGGCACCGGGATCACCACCATGCCCGTCTTGCAGTCACTCGCCCAGGCACGCGACCGGTGGAGCGAGCACCAGGCAGGCGCGATCTGGGACGCCAGCATCGTCAAGATCATCCTCGGCGGCGCCTCCAACAGCCGCGACCTCCAAGACCTCTCCACCCTCATCGGCGAAC
>NZ_JARKPQ010000262.1 GCF_029975155.1 Propionicimonas sp.
CGAGGTGGCGGCGTCCGGCCTGTCCGATCCCCGCGGCCTGTCGACCGGTGACCCAGACCCGGACCCCCGGGTCGCCGGGAACAGCGAGTGGAGTGGAGGGGCAACGCGCCCACCACACCAGGCGGACGATCACCGACTCGGCGAAGACCCCGGCGACCGTGCCGAAGACGACGACCACCAGGACGCCCCACGCCGCTGGGCCGGGCAGGGCTTCGATGACCAACAGCCACACCACCGCGGCGATCCCCAACCGCGGCAACTTCACGAGCACGCCCGCTCGGCGGAGTTGGCCGCTTCGGAACGGGTAGTCCGTTGACGTCGTCATGATGGTCCTCCTCGACCTCCCGATGCTCCGGAAGCTACCGGTCACCACTGACGGTTTCCCTCACCGTCGGCCCGCCCTCCGGAGTGGTCGGCTGGGCGGCGAGCTTCACCAGCCGTGCGGCTTCCTTGTCGACGAGGTCGCACCATTGGGCTGCCTGCGCCAGGCTCAGGCCACTGGACGCCAGCTCCTTGAGGGCCGCGCCCGCCCGCCGTTCGGCGTCCGCGATCACTGCGTCGCGTTCGGCCAGCGCAGTCATCACCGTGGCCGACAACTCCTCCTGCTTCTTGACCAGGTCCGCCCGCTGCTGCCGCAACCGGGCGACCCTTTCAGCCGCGCTCTTGCGTGCCTGCTGCCGGATCTCGTTCATCGCCATCGCTTGTCGCCCCTCCCGCGCCGTCGGCCGACTCCTTCTCGCTCACCCCTCCTAACGGGAAGCCGCCGAGCCTCGTGGACACACCGAGCGACCCCCGCCAAGGACCCGCACCGGCACCACCTGAAGCAACCGACCCCGCAGTCACGCACGACCCTGTCGACCCTCGCCCAACCGGTCCCTCGCGACTGCCGCCGAGCCGCCGTCTCCAACCGAGCGCGCCACCGCGTCCGATCACCACCCCGCAGTCGTTCGCCGACGACGACAACAAGCCCGTCCGACCCCTCGTAACCCCTCACCCTCGAGACCCGCACACCTGTTGCATCACCGGTTTCCCCTAGTCAAGTGCCAATCGCACCAGCCACCACCCAGGCCCGTCCGAAGGCGTCGACGGACGCTGTCCGCCGAGGTCTCCGCGGCCCCGTTAGGCGGGTGTGATGAGTCTGCACAAGCTGACCGCCGGGGACGGGTACGAGTCCCTGACCCGGCAGGTCGCTGCGATGGACTCCACCGAGAAGGGCCACACCGGCCTTGCGTCCTACTACACGCAGAAGGGCGAGACCCCCGGCGTGTGGGTCGGCTCCGGGATGGCCGGCATCGAGGGCCTGGACTCCGGCGACCCGGTCACCGCCGAGCAGATGCGGTTCCTGTTCGGATCCGGCCACCACCCCCTCGCCCGCCAGCGCGGCGAGGCCCTCCCGCCGGACGCCACCGTCGCCCAGGCCCGCGACGCGATCCGGCTCGGACAGCCGTTCAAGGTCTACCCCCACGACATGCCCGAGTTCCGCATCGAGGTCGCCAAACGCTTCGCCGCCTACAACGCCCAGGTCGGCGCACTGCAGGATGCGCCTGTCCCCGCGCAGATCCGCGCCGCGATCCGCACCCAGGTCGGACGCGAGACGTTCCGGGCCACGTTCGGACGCGACCCCGTCGACGCCCGCGAACTCGCCGGACTGATCGCCACGGCGTCCCGCCCGCAGACCACCGCCGTCGCCGGCTACGACCTCACCTTCTCCCCGGTCAAGAGCGTCTCAACCCTCTGGGCGCTCGCCGACCCGAGCATCGCGGCCACCATCGAACGCGCCCACCTCGCAGCGATCGGTGACGCTCTCCGGTTCATCGAAACCCATGCCCTCTACACGCGGACTGGCCACAACGGCGTCCGTCAGGTCGACGTGACCGGGCTGGTCGCCGCGCGGTTCACCCACCGCGACAGCCGCGCCGGCGACCCCGACCTGCACACCCACGTCCCCGTCGCGAACAAGGTCCAGACCCTCGACGGACGCTGGCTCTCCATCGACGGACGCCTGCTGTTCAAGGCCATCGTGGCCGCCTCCGAGGTTTACAACACCGCCCTTGAACGTCGTCTGTCCGAAGCTCTCCCCGTCCGGTTCGCCGAACGCCCGTCCACCGAGCCCGGCAAGCGCCCGGTCCGCGAGCTCGTCGGCGTAGACCCGGCGTTGAACGCGCGCTGGTCGCAGCGTCGGGCGTCCATCGAGCACCGCCAGAGCGAACTGACGGCCGCGTTCCAGCGCGAGCACCACCGGCCCCCGACCATGGTCGAGGCCCGCGCGCTGGCGCAGCAGGCCAATCTCGAGACCCGGCAGGCCAAACACGAACCCCGCACCCTCGCGGAACAACGCGCCACCTGGCGCGCCGAAGCCGAAGCCGTCCTAGGCGCCGAGGGTGTTCGCTCGATGCTTGCCGCGACCTTCACTGCCCGGACGCTGCGGCGTCCGGTCTTCGTCACCCGCGGCTGGGTGCGCACCCAGTCCGCGCAGATCGTCGCGACCATGGAAGGCTCGCGCTCCACGTGGCAGGACTGGCACGTCCGCTCCGAAGCACTACGGATCGTCCGGGCCGCCAACGTGCCCCGTCGGCGCGTCGACGACGTCGTCGCGCGCCTCACCCACGCCGCTCTCACCCGCCACTCCGTCGCCCTGCAGGCACCCGCGGACGGCATCGCCGAACCCGCCGCGCTGCGCCGCACCGACGGCGACAGCGTCTACACCGTCGCGCGCTCCACCTGGCACACCTCCCGCCGGATCGTCGCCGCCGAACACCGCCTCGTCGATGCAGCCGGACGCCGTGGCGGCCACCAGGTCCCCACTCCGGCCGTCGAGGTCGCGCTCATCGAGGCGGTCGCGAACCGCACCCCGCTCAACCCTGGCCAGGTCGCGCTCGTCCGCGAGATGGCCACCAGCGGCGCCCGCCTCCAGCTCGCCATCGCCCCCGCCGGCTCCGGCAAGACCACCGCCATGCGAGCCCTCGCGACCGCCTGGCGCAACGGCGGCGGCACCGTCGTCGGCCTCGCCCCGTCAGCCGCCGCGGCCGCCCAACTGGGCGCCCAGATCGACACCCACGCCGACACGATGGCCCTCCTCACCCACGCCCTCAACCACCGGCGACCGCTCCCGGCGTGGGCCGGACGCATCGGGCCGACGAGCCTGGTCATCATCGACGAGGCCGGCATGGCCGACACCCTCTCGCTTGATCAGGTCGTCGAGTTCGTCCTCGACCGCGGCGGATCGGTGCGCCTCATCGGCGACGACCAGCAACTCGCCGCGATCGGCGCCGGCGGCGTCCTCCGCGACATCCAGGCCCAGCACGGCGCCGTGCAGCTCAACGAGCTCGTCCGCTTCGCCGACCCCGCCGAAGGCGCCGCCAGCCTCGCGCTGCGCGCCGGCCACCCCGAAGCCCTGGGGTTCTACCTCGACAACCACCGCGTCCACGTCGGCGACCTCGGCACCTGCGCCGACCAGGTCTTCGGCTCCTGGCTCGTCGCCCGTCAGACCGGCGCGGACGCCCTCATGGTCGCCCCCACCCGGACGCTGGTGG
>NZ_JARKPQ010000265.1 GCF_029975155.1 Propionicimonas sp.
CCCCGAGCACGTTCGGCGTGACCAGCACACGCTGCAGGCCGAGACGCTCCTCCAGGGCCGAGGCCAGCGCGCCGAGTTCCCCGGCCGCCGGGTCGCGCACCTCGATGTGCACCACTCCCCTGGCCCTCGCCTCGGACAGCAGCCGGCTCACCGTGGCCCGGCTGATGCCCAGCAGCTCACCGATCTCGGCCTGGGTCCGGTCCTCTTCGTAGTACATCCAGGCGCCGCGGTAGAGCATGTCGGACGGAAAGCGCAGCACCCGTCCGTTCTCGCTGTCCTCAGCCCGTCGGATCACCGCCATTGCGCCTCCCTCGCGGGTCATTGTTCCACAGCCGGATCGCCCGGTAGAGGTCACAACCGTATAACGTTGTGAACATAGTTGCTAGACAAATGTTCACAGACGGACTAGCGTCACACCTCGAACACCGCCGGGTGCAGAGGTGGACCCGGGCAGCCAGAGCTTCACGACGAGGCCGGGAACGGCCGTCGACGGCCCGCCCGCCCATCAGCACGACCCGGAGTGCCGGAGCACCATCCGCTCGCGAGCGAGCGCCGACGATTGCCAGCCAGAGAGGGAGAGGCGAGATGTCGACAGCCGAAGAGAAGCCCAGCGCCGGGGCCCCCGCGCGCCGCGTTGGTCACGGCCGGAGCTACCTCCCCAGGATCATCGGGGCCGCCATCATCGTCGCCCTGGTCGGCGCCATGGCCGCCAGCACCCGCTGGCTCAACGCCGAGCAGGTGGACGCGCTCACCCCCAAGCCGTTCAGCCCCACCGAGTTCGCCGCCCAGAAGTTCCCCGAGATCCAGCAGAAAGTGATCGAGAAGGCCGTCGACGCCACCGAGCTCGCGCCCGCGCTGGCCACCGACGCGGCCGCGGCGGGCGCGAAGTTCGGCGTGGACTCCGGCAGCGGCAAGTTCACGATCCCGGTGAAGGCCGAGGGCACGGTCGCCTCAGTCGACGAGAACTGGATCGTGCTGGACACTCCCGGGGTCAAGGGCTTCACCGTCCGCGTCCCGGTCGGCACCACGATCAGCGGCAACCCGATCCGCGACGTCACCGGCGACATCCACTTCGGCGACTTCACCGACCAGACCACCTACCAGGAGGTCGCCAACCAGCTGAAGCTGCTCGTCCAGAGCGAGATCATGGACAAGCTGCCGAAGGACCAGCTCGAGGGGAAGACGCTGAGCGTGCACGGCGCGTTCACCACCGGCGGCGCCCCCAACCAGATCATCATCCAGCCCGTCCAGGTCGAGGTGCGGTGATGACCGCGGCCACGCAGGCCCGTCCGCTCACCGGCGAAGGCGACGGCGACGTCGTCCTGGTCGCCCACGACATCGTCAAGACGTACGGCGTGACCCAGGCGCTCAAGGGCGTGAACTTCGAGGTCCGCAGCGGCAAGGTCACCGTCCTGTTCGGCGAGAACGGCGCGGGCAAGTCGACGCTGATGAAGATCCTCGCCGGCATCGAGCAGCCGACCGCCGGCCACCTGTCCCTCGACGGCGCGCCCGTCCACCTGAAGTCGTCGACGGAGGCCCTCGACAAGGGCATCGCGATCATCCACCAGGAACTCAGCCTGTTCCCGAACCTGAGCATCCGCGACAACATCTTCGTCGGCCGCGAGCTGCTGACCGCTGCCGGGTCGGTCGACTACGCGGCCGAGGACCGGGTGACCCGCGAGCTGCTGCAGCGGCTCGAACTGGACGTCTCCCCCGGCACGCTCGTGGAGAAGCTGCGGCTGGGTCAGCAGCAGCTGGTCGAGATCGCCCGGGCACTGGAGGCCAACGCGCGGATCCTGATCATGGACGAGCCCACGTCCGCCCTCTCGGCCAGCGAGGTCGAGGTGCTGTTCCGGGTCATCCGGGACCTGACCGCGCGTGGCGTGGCGATCGTCTACATCTCGCACCACCTCGAGGAGGCGATCGAGATCTCCGACTTCGCGGTCGTCTTCCGGGACGGCGAACTGGTCGCCACCGCGGACGCCCGGCAGATCGACCTGCCGTGGGTGGTCGCAAAGATGGTCGGGCGCGAGGCCGAGTACGACTTCCGCGACGAGCCCCGCGAGTACGGCGACGTCGTGCTCGACATCGACAACGCCGTGGTGGCCAGCCCCGAGGGCGGCGGCAAGCTCGCCGTGGACGGGGTGTCGATCCAGGTGCGCGCGGGCGAGATCGTCTGCCTGTACGGGCTGATGGGCGCCGGCCGCACCGAGCTCATGGAGGCCCTGTCCGGACGGGACCAGCTCGCCGCCGGCCACGTGCGCCTCAACGGCCGCGGCATCGAGGGACTCGGCGTCCGCGAGCGGATCGCGTCCGGTCTGGGCCTGGTGCCCGAGGACCGGCAGCGTGACGGCCTCGTCCAGATCCTGAGCGTCGGCCGGAACCTGTCCCTGTCCAGCCTGGGCCGGATCTCCCGCAACTTCATGCTGCTGCGCGGCAAGGAGCGGCAGCTGGTCAAGGAGAAG
>NZ_JARKPQ010000275.1 GCF_029975155.1 Propionicimonas sp.
TGTGCCGGCGGCGCTGCACACCGCAGCGATGCATCCGGGCTGCTCGGGCTTGGCCGGCCTCGCCAGATCGTGGCAGCTCTGCCAGATCACCGGGGCACCCATCGCGGACGCAGCCAGCCGGGTGTCCGAAGGGTTGAGAGCAGAGGCCGCCGCCGAACGCCTGGTGGCCTCCGAGCTTGCGTCTCCGCGGGCCACCGGGAAGATGCTCGCGCTGCTGCCGCTGCTGGGTATCGGGCTGGGGTTCGCCGGTGGTGGTGACCCCCTTGTCTTTCTGCTCGGCGGACTCGCCGGGCGCATCTGCCTGGCAGCGGCTGTCTGCCTCGTCTGCGCTGGTCTGGTCTGGACCACGCTGTTGGGCAGGCTGCCCGGCGAACAGGAGGACCAGCCATGATCACGCCGGCGCCGGTGATCGCCGGCCTGGCCTTGGGGGTGGCGCTGCTGTGTCTGGTTCCCGGCCCGAATCGGTCTGCGCTACGCCAGGTCGCTGCCTCCGGGACGGGGCAGTCGGCAGCGGCCTGGCGGGGCCGGATGCCGGGCTGGTTGAGCCGGATCTCGGGCCTGCAGTGGCGCTTCGGTCTGCTTGCTGGAGCGGTCTGCTGGCTGGTGCTGGGCCAAGACCTCGGGGCCGGCCTGGCGGGTGCGGGCGCGATACCGCTGGCCATCGCCGGATTGCGGTGGCTGGAGGCCGCATCGCAGCGGCGCAAGGCTCAGCAACTCGCGGCCCAGCTGCCGGGCTGTCTCGAGTTGTTCGCGGCTGCGCTGGATGCCGGGGTGCCGTTGCGGGCGGCCGTCCGGCATGTGGCGGCGCTGGCACCTGAGCCGAGTGCCGGACTCTTGCGCGCGGTGCTCGGCCATCTCGATCTGGGACGCTCGGACGCACAAGCCTGGGCCTGGCTGCGTGACGACAGGGTCTGGGGTGCAGTGGCACGCGACCTTGCCCGCTGCGCGGAATCGGGCGCGGCGGTCGCCGAGGTGCTCGAGGTGCACGCCGCAGAAGCCAGGGCGCTGCGCCGAGCCCGGCGCGAGATGGCCGCCCGGACGGTCGGTGTGCGATCGGTGCT
>NZ_JARKPQ010000304.1 GCF_029975155.1 Propionicimonas sp.
GACGCCGGCGTCGACCTGCGCGACGTGCAGATCGCCGCACGCCACGCCGATCCCAGGACGACGATGCGCTACGACCGGGCCCGCAACAACCTCGACCGGCACCCCAACTACATCCTCGCCGCCTACATGGCCTCCGGAACCTGACCGACCAAACGCACTACTTTGCCGCACTCGGTGCGTGGCATCGCGAGTGGCCCAGGCGCGACGCATTCTTGCCACGACTGCAACCCAGCGGGCATGGTCTGGGCATGGAGGAAACAGAGGCGCTCGACGGAGGAAACACGTCGGGTGATGTGGTCCGTGTCGGCGACACGGTGCGCAAGCCCTGGCTGGCGACGACACCGCGCGTCGTGGCGTTCATGAAGTCCCTGCGCGAGGGAGGGATCGACGTCCCCGGAACGCACGGCCGCGATGAGCAGGGGCGCCTCGTACTCGACTTCGTGCCCGGAACGATGGCCATCGACCTTGCCCCCTTGCCGCTCGACGTCGTGCGACGTGTGGGCTCGCTGATCCGCAGCATCCACGACGTCAGCGCACGACTGCCCGTCCCTGCCGACTGGCCTGAGGGCCTGCTGCCCGCACGGCACGCCGATCTGATCTGCCACAACGACCTGGCCACGTGGAACCTCGTCATCGACGGCGACCGGCTCGTCTTCATCGACTGGGACGGCGCGGCCCCCAGCAGCCGGCCCTGGGACGTGGCTTATGCCGCGATCGCGTTCGGGCACCTGTTCCCCGGGGCTGATGTCCGCGACAGCTGTGACCGCCTCGCCGCCTTCGCCGAGGGCTACGATGCTGACCAGGCGCTCCGCGAGCAACTGCCTGCACTCATGGTCGACCGGTCCGTCGCCATGTATGAACTCCTGCGCACCTCCCATGAGATCGGACGCGAACCCTGGGCGAGCATGTACCCCGACTTCCACGGCGACCACTGGCTCAACACGACCCAGTTCATCCAGCGACACCAAGCTGACTGGAGCCGCGTACTACAGCGGTAACGCACGATCATGCCGCGCATGAGGTGGCTGGTCTGCCTGGGGAACACGCTGAGTGCGGGCCGGGCTCGGGGGCTTGCCGCGTGGCGTTTAGCATGGCGGCATGTCTTGGCCCCCGGTAGCGCTCGATGGTCGAGTCTTTGACCTGGCGGGTCGTATGTGGCGGTTCGTGGCGTGGGTCCCGACGGTGAGCCGACAGTGGTGTTGAGCACCCTCGGTGTGGCACGCGACGGCGAGGTGGGGGCCCGCATGTGTGATTCAGCCACGCGCGTTCCTATGCCGCTGGTGGTCAGTGCCAAGACGCGAGGCGCGCCGATACTTCCTGGTACGTCGCGGTCCCGCTGGCGACCGCGATCACCAGGTCGTACGCCTCGTCGTCAGGCGCGTCCAAGTCGATGCCATTGAGTCCGAAGAAGACCACCAGCGACAGCCAGCCCAGGCGCTTGTTCCCGTCGACCAGGGCATGGTTTCCGACCAACGATTCCAGTAACACCGCTGCCTTGTCGTCGAGGCCGGGATACGCATCCCTGCCGAAGACGCTCACGCGCGGGCGGTGGACCGCGGAGTCGAGCAGTCCGATGTCGGCGATGGGCCCGACCCCAAGGTCCTCCACCAACGACAAGACGTCCTCGAGGGTGAGGTGCTCGATCACTGGCCCAACCGGTCGAGCAGGTCGGCGTAGCGTGCCCTAGCCGCGGTGGAGAGGTGTCGTACCTTGTCCTCGCGGAGCCGTCGTGCGGCTGCTTCCCGGATGGCGCGCACGGTGGCTTCCTGCTTGCTCACCCCTTCGGCTTCGGCGAGCAGTGCGAGGGCCTTCTCGTCCTCAGGTTCCAGCCGGAGTGTCATAGCCATGCCATCATGATACCGGTGTGGTATCTCACGCTCATGCCGCAGGCTTCGCGGTCGAACGTGCCGAGAAGCAGGCCTGGGCGACTCGGATCACGCACGAGCGTTCGCCGCACTGTCATGCGTGGCTGACGGGCCCGGCGCTAGAGGCACACCGTGACGCCGGGGGTAGCAGGCAGAAGCCAGCCACTCAACACATCAGCGGGAGAATGTGGTCCTTGATAAGCGTTCTCGATGCAGGTGTGTCGGAAACCCTGGTCAAGGTTTGGCGGTACGACGACGGAAGCGTGACGGGTGCTGATCGAAAGTCGCGCACCCAATCCACACCGACCCGGTGTCCGTCGGTTGCAGGCTCTGTCACGACTCCGATGGCTTTGACGAGCATCGTGGCGAAGTCGTTGTTCATCTGCTTCGCGACGAGCACGTCGCCGGGCTCCATGAGGTCGAGGTTCGGGGCCTGCTTTCGGTAGCTCGGGTCCGATTCCATGTCGTGCCAGCCCAAGACCCACTCACCCGCTTCGATCCAGTCGTCGAGCATCTCCCGCGCTCCGTGGCCATGCCAACCCCCGTGGATCGTCCCCACCATGAAGTAGGTGGTCATGCGGCATCACCTCGACGTTCTCGCAGGTCTCTGTGGAGAGTAGATGTTACCGGCCGCAAACGGGGGTTGCGGGCAGGTTGGGAAACGTCCGGAACTGCCGCCGATCGAGCGTACGTTTCTCGCGTTTGCTTGTCCAGCTGCGCTCCGCCTTGAGAAGTCTGCGGTCGGGTTCGCGAGATCGTGATCCTGGGCTTGAGTCGGCGGGTCTTCGACGTCGAGTTGGTGGGCCTGCGATTGATGCTGCGTCTACGCCGTGGCGATAAGTGTCGCAATCCCGAGCGCGATGACCGCGACCACCAACACAGTGATGATCAGCCAACGCAGGCGCTGGGTTCGCGTGGCCCGCGTCTCTCCAGCGGTGGAGCCGGGGGTGGGTGGCCTGTCGTGCTCGGAGAGTTCAGGCGGGATCTCGCCGACGACGGTCACGGGAGCGTCGCCGGCTGGGTCAACCCAGGTCCGGGCGGGATCGGGAAGTGGAGCGTTGATCCACCGCCCGGTGATCGGGTCGAACCGCTCTTCCGCGGGCGGCAGTACGCGTTCCATGGACCCAGTCTGACAGCGGGCCAGCCCTCTCGGACCCTTGCAGCTGGGAACACCCCGCCCGTCGGAGTGGATCCATGCCGCGAAACCGGATCGGGCTCAGGAGCCAAACGACCCGATGTCTGCCGAAACCGCTTCCCACGCGGTGAGGCTCGGACCTGAGGATCTGAGTGCGCTCATGGCCCGACGGAGGGCTGCACAGCCAAGTACGCCAACCACGCAGTGACAGCGACCAGCGAAAGCAGACCTGGGGCCACCGTGGGCCACAGTCGCTTGGCGCCGTGATCGCGAAGCCAGGCGAGCACGGGCAGCAGGGTGATGATCGCGCCGATGCCCACGGCGATCCCCGTCCCGAGGGCCGCGACGCTGAACTCTTGTCCGACGGTAGACATCGCGAGGAGGAACGCTGTGAGAACAATGAGCACCAGCCCCCACAGCCCGACCAATGCCACCAGGATCACCTGCCAACCTGGGCGGCGGGCTTGATGCATGACTGCATGCTATCGCAGGTCCCCCTGGCAGACTCACGCACAGAACTGCCGCGTCTGGAGCGGATGGCTCTTCCGCGGTGGCGCGTGCTCATTCCAGGCCGAAGTAGCCGGGGTCGGCGAGGAACCGGCGGTACAGCGCCACGGTCATCAGGTCTTTCCAAGCACGGGAGTGGAGTCCGTCGTCGTCCAGTTCGATGATCCGGGCGCCTGGGGTGGCGGTGAGGATCGGGGAGTGGGTGGCCATCAGCACCTGGATGCCGTCGTCGCGCAGTTCCGCCAGGAGGTTGGCCAGTTTGATCTGGGTCATGAACGAGAGCCCGGCCTCGGGCTCGTCGAGCACCAGGAACCCGCCCCTGCGGGACAGGTGTACCAGCTTGGTGTCGAGGAGCTCGGTGAAGGCCTGGCTGTGCGAGCGCTCATGGTAGCGACCGTCGGCTCCCGGGTTCTGCTCAAGGAAGTGAGCAGTCCGTGCATGGTCTCGGCGCGCAGGAAGTATCCCCAGCGGGAACGGGACAGGCCGCGCACCAGTCGGATCCGTTCGTGCAGCGGCGACTCGGTGGGGCGCTCCGAGGGCCTTAGCCTGAATCCACCGGCCTGGTAGCGGTGCGTTAAGCGAGGAAGTGCCCTCTGGTAAGGGAGAATGGGACTTGTCTAGAGTTCCGTAGCTCCCCCAAGAAGGGCACTTCCGAGATGCAACTGTCTCACACCCCCG
>NZ_JARKPQ010000319.1 GCF_029975155.1 Propionicimonas sp.
GAACTCGAGTCGGAGGTCGAGCAACTGGAGGAACGCTGGCTCGAACTGTCGGAGCAGATCGCCTGATCCCCACAAGATCAAACTGGGCACCGGCCCGGCGAGCGGGCAGGATAAACTGGCACAGAGCTTGAGGGAGGTCGAACAGTGGCTGAACCGAACCAGACGCCCAGTCTGGTTGACGTGGCCGCCCGGGCCGGCGTCTCCCCCACCACCGTTTCCCGGGTGCTGAACAACCGCGGCTACCTCAGTCAGCGCACCAAGGATCGGGTGGCCCAGGCCATCCAGGAACTCAACTACCGCCCGAACGAAGTTGCCAGGGCCCTGTTGGGGCAACGGACGAAGATGATCGGTGTCATCGTCCCGACCGTGGCACTGCCCTTCTTCGGCGAGGTCGTGGTCTCGCTGGAGCACGCGCTGGAGCAGCACGGCTATCGTCTCCTGCTGTGCAACAGCCTCGGCCGGGCCGATCTTGAGCGCGAGTACCTGGACCTGCTGATCAGCAACCGGGTGGACGGCATCATCTCGGGTGCCCACAATGACGCGATTCCCGAGTACGCCGACATCAAGCTGCCCCTGGTGACCATTGACCGGCAACTCGCCCCGCAGGTTCCCAACGTCCGCTGCGACAACGAGTCCGGCGGGCGCATGGCCACGGAGTTGCTGCTTCGCCGCGGGTGCCGGCGCCCCGCCTTGTTGACGTCGACCTCATCACCGAGGAACCGGCGCGAAGCCGGATACCGGGCAGTGCTTGCGGAGGCCGATATCGAACCGATTGTCGGCACCGTCAACTTTCACACCCCCGAGCCGCGGCGAACCCAACAGATCGACGCTTGGCTCAGCCGATGGTTGCCGAAGGTCGACGGGGTGTTCGCCACCGACGATCTGATGGCCGGGACAGTGCTCGAATGGGCTGCACAATCAGGCGTCGCGGTTCCCGATCAGCTCCGGGTGGTCGGCTTCGACGGCACCGAGGCGATCCGGCGGGCCTTGCCAGGACTGTCCACGGTGCGCCAGCCGATCCGCCTCATCTGTCGCGGGGCGACCGATCTCCTGCTTTCCCAGATCGACAACCAGGCGTTCAGCGCCGGCGACCAACAACGAATCAAACCCCTGGAGTTCCCGGTCACTCTTTTCGAGGGACGAACGACCTAGGGCCTGTTCCGTTTGGGCCATTCGTGGACGATGGCGATGCGGACGGCGCCGCGCGGTACACGAGGTACGCTCCTTCGTCCACCCCACTCATGCGCGTTCGTTCACCCACCCCCAAACGCTCGCCGTAAGCGAGTTCGCTTCTGTTGCAACGGAAGCGAACTGCTTTACGGCGAGCGGATTGTACGGACGGCGAGCGGATTGGCCGCGGCGAGGGCTCACACCCGAAGGTAGAGTCCTCGCCATCGGCCGGACAGAGGCGTCTGATGCTGGCTGCTAGACCAGCGCGAGATCCTTCTGCGTGACCTCGAGCATCTCGTCGCCCGCCTCAACCGGCCGGGAAGCGGCTG
>NZ_JARKPQ010000327.1 GCF_029975155.1 Propionicimonas sp.
TACCTGATCGGGTTGAAGGAGAAGTACACCCCGGACACCTCGCCGATCGAGGAGGGGCTGCTCAGTCCCGAGTACGTGATCAAGCGGCTCGGTGAGCTGGCCGGTCCGGACGCGACGTATGTGACCGGGGTGGGCCAGCACCAGATGTGGGCTGCGCATCTGCTGCCGCACGAGCGTCCGGCACGCTGGCTGAACTCCGGCGGTGCGGGCACGATGGGCTACTGCGTGCCGGCGGCGATGGGTGCGCAGGTGGGCCGTCCCGGTGAGGTGGTGTGGGGTATCGATGGGGATGGCTGTTTCCAGATGACCAACCAGGAGCTGGTGACCTGCACCCTGGAGGGCATCCCGATCAAGATCGCGGTGATGAACAACCAGTCGTTGGGCATGGTGCGGCAGTGGCAGACCCTGTTCTACGGGGAGCGGTACTCCAACACCGACCTGAAGACCCACCGGGTGCCCGACTTCCCGAAGCTGGCCGAGGCCATGGGAGCCGTGGGCCTGCGTGCGGAAACCCCCGAAGAGGTCGAGGACGTGATCACCCAGGCCATGGCCATCAACGACCGACCAGTAGTGGTCGAGTTCGTGGTCCACAAAGACGCCATGGTATGGCCCATGGTCGCAGCCGGCACCAGCAACGACGACATCAAGATCGCCCGGGACCTCGCGCCCGACTGGGAAGGAGAAGACCTGTGAACACGCACACCCTCAGCGTGCTGGTGGAGAACAAGCCCGGCGTGCTCGCACGGATCGCCGGCCTGTTCGCCCGCCGCGGCTACAACATCGAGTCGCTGGCCGTCGGCCCGACGGAGAACGAGGAGTTCTCCCGGATCACCGTCCAGGTGGCCGTGGGCAGCCAGCTGGTGCTGGAGCAGATCATCAAGCAGCTGAACAAGCTCGTCGAGGTGCTGAAGATCGTCGAGCTCGAGGACGCGGCGGCGGTGCGGCGCGAGCTGGTGCTGATCAAGGTGAAGGCCGACCCGGCCACTCGCAGCCAGATCATCGAGATCGTCCAGCTGTTCCGCGGCAAGACGGTGGACGTCCACAACGACTCCATGACCATCGAGGCCACGGGATCTCCTGACAAACTGGACGCGTTGTTGGAGATGCTCAAGCCCTACGGCGTGCGCGAACTCGTCCAGTCCGGGCTGGTCGCGCTGGCGCGGGGTGGCCGATCCCTGTCCGATCGGGCCAAGATCGACAAGACCCGTCCGGCCGTCCGGCTGGCCAACCAGTAAAGGAAGCGCAACAGATGGCACAGATGTTCTACGACGACGACGCCGACCTCTCGGTGATCCAGGGGCGCAACGTCGCGGTGATCGGCTACGGCAGCCAGGGCCACGCGCACGCGCTGAGCCTGCGCGACTCGGGCGTCGACGTGCGGGTCGGCCTGCGGGAGGGGTCGAAGAGCTGGGCGAAGGCCGAGGCCGAGGGCCTGCGGGTCGTCACCCCCGCCCAGGCCTGCGAGGAGGCCGACCTGATCATGGTGCTGGCTCCCGATCAGGTGCAGCGGCACCTCTACAAGGAGGCGATCGAGCCCAACCTGGTGGCCGGGGACGCGCTGTTCTTCGCTCACGGCTTCAACATCCGCTTCGGCTACATCACGCCGCCGCCCGGCGTGGACGTGTGCATGGTCGCCCCGAAGGGCCCGGGCCACCTCGTTCGCCGCGAGTACACCGAGGGCCGTGGCGTCCCGGTGATCGTCGCGGTCGAGAAGGACGAGACCGGCAACGCCTGGCCGCTCGCGCTGAGCTACGCCAAGGCGATCGGCGGCCTGCGTGCCGGCGGGATCAAGACGACGTTCACCGAGGAGACCGAGACCGACCTGTTCGGCGAGCAGGCCGTGCTCTGCGGCGGCACGTCGGCGCTGGTCCAGGCCGGGTTCGAGGTGCTGACCGAGGCCGGCTACCAGCCGGAGGTCGCCTACTTCGAGTGCCTGCACGAGCTGAAGCTGATCGTCGACCTGATGTACGAGGGCGGCATCGCCAAGCAGCGCTGGAGCGTCTCCGACACTGCCGAGTTCGGCGACTACGTCTCCGGCCCGCGGGTGATCGACGCCTCGGTCAAGGCCCGCATGAAGGAGGTGCTGGCCGACATCCAGTCCGGTGCCTTCGCCAAGCGGTTCATCGACGACCAGGACGCCGGCGCGCCCGAGTTCAAGGCGCTGCGCGCCAAGGGCGAGGCCCACCCGATCGAGGAGACCGGACGAAAGCTGCGCGGCCTGATGGCCTGGGTGAAGTCCCACGACGACGACTACGTCGAAGGCACCGCCGCCCGCTGAACCCGGGAGTCCGTCCGGCCCGGGAGTCCGTCCGGCCCGCCAGACCGCAGACGCCCCCGAGGTTCACAGACGCCCCCGAAATTTCAGGGGCGGCTGTGAACCTCGGGGGCGTCTGTCGTCGTGGACGTGGACGGGCCGGCGGCGCGGCGTCGCTCGGTGGTGTTGTCAGGGTGTTGTCAATTCCGGCGCAGGTGTTGTCAATGTGTTGCCCGCGCTTGTCCTGCCGTCCGTGTGGGTGTCGGCTGGCGGTATGGACGTGACGCGGGCGCGGGAACTGAGGACGCAGGGGACTTCCCCGCAGGCGCTCGACCGGCTGACAAGGACGGGACAGCTCCGGCGAGTTCGCCACGGCGCGTACGCGAGTGAGCTCGGGGCGGACGACCTCGTCCGGCACCGCCAACTGATCGCCGGCACCTGGCCACTGCTCGGCGATCTGGCGGTGCTGAGCCACGCGACTGCCGGCGTGCTCCATGGGCTCCCGCTCTGGAACGGGATGCTCGACCGGGTGTCGATCACGCGTCCGAGCGGCGGCCACGGTCGTGTCCGGACTCATCTCAGGGTTCACGTCGCACCGCTCGCCAGGTCCGAGGTCACCGAGATGGACGGGTTTCGGGTGACCAGTCTGGAACGAACGGCCATCGATCTCGCCCGCAGCCTGCCTTACGAGAGAGGCGTGGCGGTGCTCGACGCGGCCCTGCACGGGAGGGCCGACCGGACGGCGATGACGGCGATCGCCACGCAGGCAGGCAGGCGGAGCGGTGTCGCCACGGCACGCGCCGCCCTGGCTTTCGCGGACGGCCGATCGGAGAGCGTGGGCGAGTCGATCAGCCGGATCCGGCTGTGCGAGGCTGGTCTTCCCGCGCCAGAGCTGCAAGTCGATATCTTCGACGAGGACGGCAACTGGGTGGCGCGATCCGACGTCGGGTGGGTGAGCCGCGGAGTGCTCGGCGAGTTCGACGGCAAGGTCAAGTACCGGGGACCCCAAGAGGAGGTCGCGACGGTGGTCATGCAGGAGAAGCGTCGCGAGGCCAACGTCCGCGATCTGGGCTGGGTGATGGCGCGCTGGGGTTGGGACGTCCTCGGTGATCGACAGACCCTGCGCCACCGCGTCGAGGTGGCCTTCGGTCAAGCGCGGCCGGACAAGGTCAAGGGCTTCGCCAAGGTGTGCGACCGCTACTGATGCTTTTCCCACAGACGCCCCCGAGGTTCACCTCGGCCCCCGAAATTTCAGGGGCGGCTGTGAACATCGGGGGCGTCTGTGCTGGAGGCAGCGGACGCCGGGTGGGTTGGATCGGGCGTTTCGGCAGCGGCCGCGTGGAGGGCGCGGTAGGTTCCGGACGTGTCCACCCTCAGATTCCGTCGGTATCGGCTTCTTGTCGCCGGCCTGCTGCCCCTGTTGCTGTTCGCCGGCTGCGGTGTGCTGCCGGCAGCACCGGCCTCCACGCCGCTGACGCCCGAGACGCCGCTGCCCGAGCCCTCGGTGTCGACGCCTGCGGTGTCCGCGAGCGTCCCGAGCACGACGCGCCCGACGGGAATCCCGTCCGACTCGCCTCCTGCAGAGCCGGCGTGTGCGACGCCCGAGGACGCGCCGGAGACCATCCCGGATGCCGACGGGCCCACGCTCACCGCCACGCGCGTCGCAAAGGCGTGGCGAGCGAGTGAGGCCGGCAAGAGCCACGGCGTGAAGACCGGGAAAGTGAAGCGCTCCGCGGGGCTCCAGGTGTATCCGTCTTCCGTCCTGGACGTGCGCGGAACCCCCTGGGTCGCACTCGACATCATGGAATGGTCGAGTGTCAGAACGGTCGTGCTCACCGATCCGGGCGTCGCCGCCGCAAAGCTGGCCACCATCCGGGCGATGGTGCGCGAGCCGTGCAGCTACCGGTTCGGAACGTCCTTTGTGGTTGCCCGGCTGAGCGAGGACCGTCCGGACCTCGTCCAGGTCACCGGGATGATGCAGGGCTATCCCATCACCGACACCTTCGTCCGTTACGGCAACACGGTGACCCACACCTTGATGATGCTCGTGCCGCAGGACGCTGACGAGGTGCGCGCGATGGTCGTCGAAGCGCTCACCGGAGCCTGAGCGCGGCCCGGCGGCCGCGGTTGCCGGGTCTGGCAAGCTTGCGGCGTGACCAGCGACACTGCCGTGGCGAACCGGGGCCTCACATCCGCCGAAGTGGCCGATCGCGTCCAGCGCGGGCTGGTGAACGAACTGCCGCCGCGCTCGGGCCGCACCACCTGGGACATCGTCAGGGCCAACGTCTTCACCCGGATCAACTTCCTGCTGATGGTGCTGTTCGTGATGGTGCTGAGCACCGGCTCGATCGTGAACGCCCTGTTCGGCTTCCTGATCATCATCAACTCCGGCATCGGCATGGTCCAGGAACTGCGCGCCAAGAAGACGCTGGACAACCTGGCCGTGGTCGGGGAGGGCAAGCCCACCGTCCGCAGGGACGGCGTCGGCGTCGAGATCGCACGCGAGGAGATCGTCCTCGACGACCTGATCGAGATCGGCCCCGGGGACCAGGTCATCGTCGACGGTGAAGTGGTCGAGGCGTCCTACCTCGAGGTGGACGAATCCCTGCTCACCGGCGAGTCCGACCCCCTGGTGAAGCAGCCGGGGGACGAGGTGATGTCGGGCAGCTTCGTCGTCGCGGGGGTGGGCGCCTTCCGGGCGACGCGGGTCGGGCACGACTCCTACGCGGCGCGGCTGACCATGGAGGCCAGCAAGTTCTCGCTGGTGAAGTCCGAGCTGCAGTCGGGCATCAACCAGATCCTGAGGCTGATCACCTGGCTGCTGATCCCGGTCGGCCTGGCGACGATCTGGGTGCAGTGGGACCAGCCGGGCACCTGGCAGGACCGCGTCCTCGCGACCGCGGGAGCCCTCGTCCCGATGGTGCCCGAGGGGCTCGTGCTGCTGACGTCGCTGGCCTTCGCGGTGGGCGTGGTTCGGCTGGGCCAGCAGAACGTGCTGGTGCAGGAACTGCCGGCGATCGAGGGCCTGGCGCGGGTGGACGTGGTCTGCGCCGACAAGACCGGCACGCTGACCGAGAACGGCCTGCAGTTCGGCGAGCTCGAGGTGCTGGACGGTGCGGAGGACGCCGTCCGCGACGTGCTCGCCCAGCTCGCGCACGCCGATCCGCGGCCGAATGCCTCCGTGCAGGCGCTCGCGCACGCCCTGCCCCTGGCCGGGACGGGATGGCCCGTGACCGCGATGGCGCCCTTCACGTCGGCGAAGAAGTGGTCGGGGATGACCTTCGGGAGCCACGGCAACTGGGTGCTCGGCGCGCCGGACGTGCTTGCGCCGCACGGCGACGTCGCCGACCGCGCCGAGCACCTCGGTGCCAGCGGACGCCGGGTGCTGCTGCTGGGGGAGTCGGATCGCCCGGTCGACGCGCCGGACGCCCCCGGCACGGTCATCCCCAGGACCCTGGTCGTGCTGGAGCAGAAGGTCCGCCCGGAAGCCAGGGACACTCTGGCCTACTTCGCCGAGCAGGACGTCGCGGTGAAGGTGATCTCGGGCGACAACGCCACCTCGGTGGGCGCGGTCACCGGTTCGCTCGGTGTCGAGGCCGGCGAGGTGGTGGACGCCCGCAGGCTCCCCGAGGACGCCGAGCAGTTCGCCGACCGCGTGCAGGCGGCCGGGGTGTTCGGCCGGGTCACCCCGCAGCAGAAGCGGCAGATGGTGGCGGCGCTGCAGTCCCGGGGCCACAACGTCGCGATGACCGGCGACGGCGTGAACGACGTGCTGGCGATCAAGGACTCCGACCTCGGCGTGGCCATGGGCTCCGGCGCCGCGGCCACCCGTTCGGTGGCTCAGCTGGTGCTGCTGGACGACAGCTTCGCCACGCTGCCCCACGTCGTTGCCGAGGGACGCCGGGTGATCGGCAACATCGAGCGGGTCGCGAACTTCTTCCTGACCAAGACGATGTACTCGATCATCCTCGCGTTGCTGGTCGCGGTGTGGCGGCTGCCGTTCCCGTTCGTGCCGATCCACATCTCGTTCGTCGGCTGGTTCACGATCGGCATCCCGGCATCGATCCTGGCGCTCGCGCCGAACGCGGAGCGGGCGCGTCCGGGCTTCCTGCAACGGGTGATGAGTTTCTCGATCCCGTCCGGGGTGGTGGTGGCCGGAACCACGTTCGTGACCTACCTGCTGGTGGCCCCGCCACCCGGTGCCGAGATGTCCCTGGCGGTGCAGGCCAGCACGGCGACGCTGCTCACGCTGATGATCGGCGGGGCGTGGGTGATGGTGGCCACCGCCCGTCCGTACCAGTGGTGGAAGCTGCTGATGATCGGACTCTGCGCGCTGGCTGCCTATCTGGTGATCTTCTGGCTGCCGTACCAGGTGCCCGGCTGGATCGCCGCCTGGCCGGCCCTGGCCCGGTTCGACCCGCAGCTGGATCCGTCGAACGCCGCCATGATGGCCACCGGCGCCTGGCTGGGACTGGCGGCCGTGGTGCTGGTCGAGGCGGTCTGGTGGATCTCCGGCCTGGTCACCGGTGAGCGTCGGCACGTGTTCGGCAGCCTCGCCGACGATCGCGCGCGCAAAGTGGACTGAAACCGTCGTCAACGACGGTCTCAGTCCACCTTGTGGAAGGGGGAAGGGCGACCGGCGACGAGCCGGTGGGGGAGAGCGTTCAGCCGAAGTACTGGGTCCAGCGGACGCCGTCCCAGTAGCGGCGGCCCGGGCCTTGCGGGTTGGAGTACCACCCGGGTGGCGCCGAGGCAGGCGGGAGCGCGGCCACCGGCCGGTAGCCGAGCATCGTGCCCATCAGGGGACGGTGGGCGGTGCAGGCCAGCACCAGGGCCACGATCCAGCCGATGATCGTCCAGCCGAACAACAGGCTCACCACGAAGACCGACCACTGGTTGGCCTTGCCGCGGCTCGCGGCGATCGCCCAGGGCAGCATGTACAGGCCGGTGACGATCGTCACGACCCAGGAGACCACGACGACCGGCGTGCTGATCGGCCGCTGGTCGGTCAGGGGTGCGACATAGGCCACCGGCACCGGCACCGGGGCCGGTCGTTCCATCGGTCGTGGATACGGGTCGTAGTGGTAGGGCCCGCCGCTCATGTCTCTCCGTCCGCCACCGGCAGACTAGCGCTCAGCGGACGCGTGCGGCGATGTCGTCGCCGACGACCGAGGTCGGCCGCTTGGCGGCACCGCGCTCGGCGATGTCGGCGTCCACCGCCGCCTCGATCCGGCGGGCGTCCTCCGGGCGGCCGAGGTGGTCGAGCAACAGCGCCATCGACAGAATCGTGGCCGTCGGATCGGCGATGCCCTGGCCGGCGATGTCGGGCGCCGAGCCGTGCACGGGCTCGAACATGGACGGGAACTCACCGGTCGGGTTGATGTTCGCCGAGGCGGCCAGTCCGATGCCGCCGGTGACGGCCGCGGCCAGGTCGGTGAGGATGTCGCCGAACAGGTTGTCGGTCACGATCACGTCGAAGCGCTGCGGGTCCTGGACGAGGGCGATCGTGGCCGCGTCCACGTGCAGGTAGTCGGTGGACACGTCCGGGTGCTCGGCCGCGACTGTCTGAAACAGCCGGTTCCACAGGCCACCGGCGTTCACCAGCACGTTGTGCTTGTGCACCATCGTCACCTGCTTGCGCCGCTTCTCCGCGCGCTCGAAGGCGTCCCGGATCACCCGCTCCACGCCGTGGGCGGTGTTGATGCTGACCTCGGTGGCCACCTCGTGCGGCGTCCCGGCCCGGAACGCGCCGCCGTTGCCGCAGTAGAGGCCCTCGGTGCCCTCGCGGACGACCACGAAGTCGATCGGCCCGCGAGCGATCACCGAGTCGGCCAGCGGTGTGGGGATGCCCGGGTACAGCGTGGACGGCCGCAGGTTCACGTAGTGGTCGAACGCGAACCGCAGCTTCAGCAGCAGCCCGCGCTCCAGCAGTCCGGACGGGATCGCCTTCGAGCCCGGCGCCGCCCCGACCGCGCCGAGGATGATCGCCTGCGACGCGGCCAGCTGGTCGAGTTCCGCGTCGGGCAGCACCTCCCCGGTGCGCTGCCAGCGCTCGGCCCCCAGATCGTGGTGGACGAACGCGAAGGCGTCGTCACCGACGACGGCGGTGAGGACCTTCAGACCCTCCGCCACCACCTCGGGACCGATGCCGTCGCCGGCGATGACGGAGATGACGGGCCTGCTGGCTGCTGCTGCGCTCACCCGGGCGAGGGTAGTGGGGTGACCACAGGCCGGACAGTCCCGTCTCACCACGCGCGATAGCATGCCGCCATGGCCCTGACCTTCCCGCTGCACAGCAACCCGTCCCCGGCAACAGACGACGACGTCGCCCGGGTGCTCGCCGATCCCGGCTTCGGTGACCATTTCACCGACCACATGGTCGTCGCGACCTGGACGCACGACGGCGGCTGGGGTGACGCGCTGGTCAAGCCGTACGGGCCGATCCAGCTGGATCCGGCCAGCGCGGTCCTGCACTACGCGCAGGAGATCTTCGAGGGGTTGAAGGCCTACCGGCACGCGGACGGCTCGATCCACCTGTTCCGGCCGGAGGCCAACGCCCGCCGGTTCCAGGCGTCCGCTGCGCGGATGATGCTGCCCAAGCTCGACGTCGACGACTTCGTCACCGCCGTCGCCGAACTGGTGAAGGCGGACGCGCGCTGGGTGCCGGGGTCGGAGGGGGAGCGCAGCCTCTACCTGCGTCCGTTCATGTTCGCGTCCGAGGTGTTCCTCGGCGTCCGGGCCGCCCAGACCGTCACGTTCGCGGTGATCGCCTCGCCGGCCGGTCCCTACTTCCCGGGCGGCGTGAAGCCGGTGGACATCTGGGTCACCGACACGTGGGCCCGGGCCGGCGTGGGCGGCACCGGCGCGGCCAAGTGCGGCGGCAACTACGCCGCGTCCCTGATCGCCCAGTACGAGGGCTACGAGCACGGCTGCTCGCAGGTGCTGTTCATCGAGGCCGCGGACAAGGACCGGGTCGAGGAACTGGGCGGCATGAACGTGTTCCTGGTCACCGCGGACGGCCGGCTGGTCACCCCCGCGCTCACCGGGACGATCCTCGAGGGCATCACCCGCGACTCGATCCTGACCGTCGCGGCCGACCTCGGGCTCACCCCCGAGGAGCGCCGGGTCACACCGGAGGAACTGTTCGGCGGGATCGCGGACGGCACCACGGTGGAGGCCTTCTCGTGCGGCACCGCGGCGGTGGTCACCCCGATCGGCGGCTTCAAGTCGGCGGACGGCGAGTGGCGGCTGCCGGAGAACGGCTCGCCGCGGACCCTCGCGATCCGCAACGGCATCCTCGACATCCAGTACGGCCGCGTCCCCGACACCCGCGGCTGGCTCCGCCGCGTCCTCTGAACTTCAGTTCAGGGCGGCCAGGGCGGCGTCGTAGTCGGGTTCCTGGCTGATCTCCGGCACCTGCTCGGTGTACAGCACCGTGCCGTCGGCATCGGCCACCACGACGGCGCGGGAGAGCAGGCCGCGCATGCTGCCGTCCACCATCGTGACGCCGTAGTCGGAGCCGAAACTCGACCGGAACGACGAGCCGGTGACCACGTTCTCGATGCCCTCGGCGCCGCAGAACCTGGACTGGGCGAAGGGCAGGTCCTCCGAGACGCAGAGCACGACGGTGTTCTCCAGACCCGCGGCGAGTTCGTTGAATCTGCGGACGCTCCGCGCGCACACCCCGGTGTCGATGCTGGGGAAGATGTTCAGCACCACTCGCCGTCCGCCGATCAGACGTGCGTCGAAGTCGTCCATGTCGGTGCCGGTGAGGGTGAAGGCCGGAAGCCGCGTCCCGACCGCAGGGAGTTCGCCGATGGAGTGGACGGTCGCCCCGCGCCGCGTGAGAGTTGCCATGCTGAGATCGTAGTCTCACGCGGTGAAACGTCGGCCGCCGCATCACCGGGGACGGCAGACTCGCCCGGTGAGCCAGATCCCAGCTGCCCCGGACACGTTCCACGTCTACGACACCACCCTGCGCGACGGCGCCCAGCAGGAGGGCCTGCAGCTCAGCGTCAACGACAAGCTGAAGATCGCCCGCTACCTCGACGAGCTCGGCGTGGGGTACATCGAGGGCGGCTGGCCGGGCGCCAATCCCAACGACACGGCGTTCTTCGCCGCTGCGGCCGCCGGGCAGCTGCGCCTGAAGAACGCCACCCTGACCGCCTTCGGCGCGACCCGCAAGGTGGGCGGGAAGGCGGCCGAGGACCCGCAGGTGCAGGCGCTGCTGGACGCTGCCACCGACGTGGTCTGCATCGTCGCCAAGAGCCACGACCAGCACGTCTACCGGGCGCTGCACACCACGCTGGAGGAGAACCTCGCGATGGTGGCCGACACGGTCAGTCACCTGGTTGCCAACGGACGCCGGGTGTTCGTCGACTGCGAGCACTTCTTCGACGGCTATCGGGCCAACCCGGAGTACGCGCTCGAGGTCGTCCGCACCGCTGCCGAGGCCGGCGCGGAGGTCGTCGTGCTGTGCGACACCAACGGCGGCATGCTGCCGTCCTGGATGGGCGACATCGTCTCCGCCGCCGCGCAGGTGGGGGTCGACCTCGGCATCCACTGCCACAACGACACCGGCTGCGCCGTCGCGAACACCCTCGCGGCCGTCGAGGCCGGCGTCGTGCACGTCCAGGGCACGATGAACGGACACGGTGAGCGGACGGGAAACGCGAACCTCATCACCGTCGTGGCGAACCTCCAGCTGAAGTACGGCTGGCCGCTGCTGCCTCCGGACTCGCTGGCCGAGTCGACCCGGATCAGCCACGCCATCTCCGCGGTCACCAATGTGCCGATGAACAACCGGCAGCCCTACGTGGGGGCGTCCGCGTTCGCGCACAAGGCCGGCCTGCACGCGTCCGCGATCAAGGTGGACGCGAACCTCTACCAGCACATCGACCCCACGCTGGTCGGCAACGACATGCGCATGCTGGTCTCGGACATGGCCGGCCGGGCCAACATCCAGATCAAGGGATCCGAGCTGGGCTACGACCTGTCGAACCGCGAGCTCGCCGCGAAGATCACCGACCGGGTGAAGGCGCGGGAGATGGACGGCTACTCCTACGAGTCGGCGGACGCGTCCTTCGAGCTGCTGCTGCGCGAGGAACTGGGGCTGGCCGAGGAGTTCTTCGAGGTGCTCAGCTGGCGTGTGCTGACCGGGCACGAGGTGAAGCCGGAGGGCGACTCCGAGGCCGTGGTGAAGGTGCGGGCGAAGGGCGTCACCTACAGCCTCGCCGGCGACGGCCACGGCCCACTGAACGCGCTGGACGTCGCGCTCCGGACGGCGCTGAACCAGGCCTACCCCCACGTCGACGACTTCGAGCTCACCGACTACAAGGTGCGGATCCTCGACCAGGGCCACGGCACGGACGCGATCGTCCGCACCCTGATCGACATGTCGGACGGCGAGCGCACCTGGACGACCGTCGGTGTCGGCACCAACGTCATCGAGGCCTCCTGGGAGGCCCTTCACGACGGCTACCGCTGGGGCCTCACCCATCCGGCGAGGGTCGAGGACGACCCGGAGGACTGAGCTCGGCGAAGGGCCCGCCACTACCGTCATCCCGGCGAACGCCGGGATCCCTGCACCCGTTTGGCAAGTCCATTCAGGAGATCCCGGGTCGAGCCCGGGATGACGGTTGTGGCCGGAACGGCCGACGCTCCAGCGCTCAGCCCGCGCTGATCCGCTCCAGCACCAGCGGGCGGCGCTCGACCGGGGCGTCGGCGACGGTCACGGCGCCGACGAGGGCCTCCAGGCCGCGCTCCATCCGTTTCGGGGTGTCGGTGTGCAGGGTGAACAGCGGCTGGCCGGCGCGCACCTGATCGCCGATGCCGGCGTGC
The DNA here is from genome assembly GCF_029975155.1 of Propionicimonas sp. Lineage (GTDB taxonomy): Bacteria > Actinomycetota > Actinomycetes > Propionibacteriales > Propionibacteriaceae > Propionicimonas. The sequence continues at coordinate 12,095 of NZ_JARKPQ010000327.1, forward strand.
CAGGTGACACCGGCTGCCGCCTGGACGGGGTCGCCCTGTGTGGCGCGTCCGGCGCCGAGTCGCCAGGCGGCGAGGCCGACGGCCATCGCGTCCATGCCGGTCAGATAGCCGTCCGCGGGTGCCGCGACGACCTCGGTGTGCCGGGCGACCGGCAGGGGAGCCTCCGGGTCGCCACCCTGCGCACGGATCATGGCCCGCCAGGTGTCCATGGCCCCGCCGGACGCGAGCACCGCGGCCGGGTCGGTGTCGATGCCGGCGCAGGCCAGCATCTCCCGGGCGAGGGCGACGGTGAGTTCCACCACGTCCGCCGGTCCGCCGCCGGCGAGCACCTCGATCGACTCGGCGACCTCCAGCCCGTTGCCGGCGCTGCGGCCGAGCGGGGCGTCCATGTCGGTGATCAGCGCGACGGTGTTCACCCCCGCGGCCGTGCCGATGCCGACCATGGTCTCGGCGAGGGCCCGCGAGTCGTCGAAGGTCTTCATGAACGCACCGGCGCCGGTCTTCACGTCGAGCACCAGGGACGAGGTGCCCTCGGCGATCTTCTTGCTCATGATCGAGGCCGAGATCATCGGGATCGACTCCACGGTCGCGGTCACGTCGCGCAGCGCGTAGAGCTTCTTGTCGGCCGGGGCGAGCCCCGAGCCGGCCGCGCAGATCACCGCGCCGACCGACTCGAGCTGGGCGAGCATCTCGGCGTTGGTCAGCGAGGCGCGCCAGCCGGGGATGGCCTCCAGCTTGTCCAGGGTGCCGCCGGTGTGGCCGAGGCCCCGTCCGGAGAGTTGCGGGACGGCGGCGCCACAGGCAGCCACGAGCGGGGCGAGCGGCAGGGTGATCTTGTCGCCGACACCACCGGTGGAGTGCTTGTCGACGGTCGGGCGGGACAGGCTGGAGAAGTCCATCCGCTCGCCGGTGGCGATCATGGCGTTCGTCCAGCGGCTCAGTTCCGCTCCGTCCAGGCCGCGGAAGAAGATCGCCATCGCCATCGCGGCCATCTGCTCGTCGCTGACCCGGCCGTCGGTGTACGCGCGGATCAGCCAGTCGATCGCCGCGTCGGTGAGGCGGCCCCCGTCGCGCTTGGTCCGGATCAGCTCAACGGCGTCGAACGTGCTCATGAGCGCACCCTAGGGTAGGGACATGGCACGACGCATCTGGCTGCCCTATCCGGACCTGGCCGCGGCGGAGGCTGCGCTCGGACGGCTCCCGGGCGGCCTGGTCGCGGACTTCTTCCTCGCCGACGGCCGCTGGCCCGATTCGATCGCCGAGGTGGAACTGCTGGTGGCCCCGTACATGCGGCCGGCGACGGCGGCGATGGAGCGGGTGGACGAGATGCGCAGCCTGAAGGCGGTGCAGCTGCTCAGTGCCGGCTACGACAACTTCCTGCCGTTCCTGCCCCGGGGCGTGCAGCTGTGCAACGCCGCCGGTGTGCACGACGCCAGCACGGCGGAGCTCGCCGTCGCACTGGCGCTGGCCCGCACCCGGCACCTGGACACGTACGCGCGCAACATGCCGTCCGGGACGTGGGGCAACGACTTCGCGACGTCGCTGGCCGACCGGCGCGTGTTGATCGTCGGCTACGGCCGGATCGGTGAGGCGATCGAGCGCCGGCTGGCGGGTTTCGAGGTGGCATCGGTGACCCGCGTGGCCCGTAGGGAGCGGACGGGAGAGGTGCCGGTCCACCCGATCGGCGACCTGCACGCGTTGCTGCCGGAGGCTGACGTGGTGTTCGTGATCACCCCACTGACCCCGGACACCGAGCACCTGATCGGCGCCGCTGAGTTGGCCGCCATGCCGGAGGGTGCGCTGCTGGTGAACATCTCCCGCGGCAGGGTGGTCGACACCGACGCCCTGGTCGCGGCCACCGCGTCCGGCCGGATCAGGGCGGCCCTTGACGTGACCGACCCCGAGCCGCTGCCGCCGGAGCACCCGCTGTGGCGAACGCCGGGCGTGTTCATCAGTCCGCATGTGGGTGGTCAGAGCACGGCGTTCTACCCCCGCATGCAGCGCCTCGTCCGCGATCAGCTGGCCCGCTTCGCGGCGGGCGAGCCCCTGGTCAACGTCGTCGCCTGAACGACCGGGGACAGGTCCCATTTCGGTTCAGTGCGCCTCGCTAGACTCCCGGCCATGCGTGTTGCCAGGTTCGTCGCCCAGGGAGATCCCACCTACGGGGTGGTGGAACTCGCCGAGGACCAGGGTCCCAATCCCGATACCGTCGCGGTGGTCTCCGGTGATCCGCTGGCCGGACCCGTCCACTACACCGGCGAGCGGTTGCCGCTGGCGGACGTCCGGCTGGTCGCGCCGGTCATTCCGCGCAGCAAGGTCGTGGGCGTGGGCCGGAACTACGCCGAGCACGCCCGCGAGATGGGCGGTGACGTGCCGGACGCACCGCTGGTGTTCCTCAAGCCGAACACGTCGGTGATCGGTCCGGGCGAGCCGATCGTCCGTCCGCCGGAGACCGACGACCTGCACTACGAGGGCGAACTGGCGGTCGTGATCGGCCGGATCTGCCGCCGGGTGCCGCCGGAGCGCGCCGCGGACGTGATCTTCGGCTACACCGTCGCGAACGACGTCACCTGCCGCGACCTGCAGGCGAGGGACGGGCAGTGGGCGCGCGCGAAGGGCTTCGACAGCTTCTGCCCGCTGGGTCCGTGGATCGCCACGCACATCGACATCGAGGAGGCCGGCCGGCTCGACCTGGCGACCACCCTGAACGACGAGCCGGTGCAGACGGCGAGCACGTCCCAGCTGGTGCACGGGATCGCGGACCTGGTGGCGTATGTGACCTCGTTCACGACCCTGCTGCCGGGCGATGTGATCCTTACCGGGACGCCCGCGGGCGTCGGGCCGATGGAGCCCGGCGACCGGGTGAGCGTGACGATCTCCGGGATCGGCACGCTGACCAACCCGGTCGTCGCCGAGGACGCCTGAGGTGTCGGAGCTGGCCGGGGTGTTCCGGCAGCGGATGGTCCGTTGGGTGCAGCACGAGCCGCAGCCCGAGGTGTCCTACGCCGATGTGCTGGTGGTGGACGATCCGCTGGGACCGCGGTGGCGCGTGGTCGCCCGCGGCCTGCTCGGCCCGTTGCTGGGCCTGGTGACCTACCTCCTGATCACGCCCTTGGCGGCATACGCGCTGTTCGGCCTGTTCTGGCTGGCGTCGGGGACGCCGGGCACGTGGACGGAGTACGCGCGGGCAGCGGCCACCTTCCAGCTGCCGGCAGGGATGGCGTCCACGCAGTTGGCGCTGGGCCTGCTGATCCCGCTCAGCTTCGCGCTGGTGTTGTTCGTGCACCGGTTCGACCCGCACTGGCTGCACTCGGTCCAGCCGGGGTTCCGCTGGCGGTTCGGTCTCGCCTGCATGCTGGCCGGCGGGATCGCACTGATCGCGGTGTGGGTGGTCTCCCGGATCGGTCAGCCGTGGGTGTTCGCGCCCGAGCGGGACGTGTGGTGGTTCCTGCTGGCGATCCTGCTCACGTCACCGCTGCAGGCGGCGGCGGAAGAGTACTTCTTCCGCGGGTACCTGTTGCAGGCGTTGCACACGGCGGCGCCGACGAGTCCGTTCTTCGGGGTGGTCGGGTCGGCGGCGGTGTTCGCCGTGCTGCACGGGACGCAGGACATCCCGCTGTTCCTCAACCGGTTCGCCTTCGGCCTGCTGGCCGGCTATCTGGTGGTGCGGACGGGCGGTCTGGAGGCCGGAATCGCCGCCCACGTGGTGAACAACGTGGTGGCCTTCGGCTACGCGGCGCTCAGCGGCTCGATCGCGGAGTTGAAGGCCGTGCGGTCGGTGACCTGGGTGGAATCGGCATGGAGCCTCGGCGGCTACGTGGCTTTCACCCTTGTGGCGGTGTGGATCGCGGCCCGGATGCGGGTGGCGACCGCCACGCCGGGGACCCGGTTTGGTGCCCGCGACGAGGTCTAGTAAAGTCACTCCTCGGCCGCAGGGCCGACTTTGGGGTATGGGGTAATTGGCAGCCCGCCGGATTCTGGTTCCGTCAGTCTAGGTTCGAGTCCTAGTACCCCAGCGCAGCGAGATTCGCAGCCGCTGGACGTGGTTTGGTAGTCTTCGCTGACGTTGCGTGAGCAACAGCTAGGGCCCCGTTGTGTAGCGGCCTAGCACGCCGCCCTCTCAAGGCGGTAGCGCGGGTTCGAATCCCGTCGGGGCTACTTTGTGTGAACGTGAACCCCTTGTCGCGCGCGGACTGTCGGCGAGGCGAGAACCAGTTCGTGGTCCATCGGGCGTTCCGACTTCAATGTGGAGCTTTCTCCACCTTTGACGGTGCAAAAGCCTCCACCCAAATCAACTCAGCTCGTCGCCCGCGGTGTTAGCTCCGGCGCCCGGCGAACGCGGCGATCCGTTCGTAGGAGTCGGCACCCTCCGGCGCCGGCTGCTGAGGGCCGAAAGCCGGCTCGCGGTTCTCTGGAGTGAGGTTCTCCCGCATGAACGCGAAGCCCCGCTCGGCGACCTCAGCGTCGAGATCGCGGGTCGATCGGTCGAGAGCGCGGGCCAGGTCGTAGGTGTGCACGGCGAGTTCTGCGATCTGCCAGTCGACGGGGACGGTCGCCTGGCTGGAGCCCATGCTCGCGAGCAACTCCTCGGCGGACGCGCGGAACGCGCCGGCAGGATCGGGTCCGGCCGATAGGGTGGGCGCGCTCCAGTCGATGTCTTCGCCGCGGGCCAGACGCAGGAACCGGTCAGGTGCGGCGACGATGTGGTCCACCAGATCAGCCAGCGTCCAGTCCGAACACGGTGTCGGCCTCGTGGCCCGGCCGGGCGGCATCTCAGCGAGCAGTCTCTCCAGCTGGTCGATCGCACGCGCCAGCAACTCGACAGAATCGACTCCCTCGGCTGGGCTCATGACCGCCACCCTACGTCGCCGCTCGTGCGATCCGGCGGACGGCGTCAGTAGCCCAGATAGCGTCCAGGCCGGTGGTTCAGGGCGAGCACGACGTTCAGCACGGCAGCGCCGACGGCGGACAGAAGCACCGTGTCCAGCCCGACGACCGGCAGGGCGCTGAGGATGATCGCGGTGTCCAGGGCCAGCTGCACCCAGCCGGCCCGCCAGCCCAGCTTCTCCTGCGCGACGAGAGCGAGGGTGTTGAAGCCGCCGAGGCTCGAGCGGTGCCGGAACACCATCAGCATGCCCAGTCCGGTGAGCAGGTTCCCCACCAGCGTCGCGTACACCGCGTTGAGGCGGGGCTCCGGCAGCATCAGGGGGTGCACGTAGGCGAAGCCCGCGACCAGCGCGATCGACAGCAGCGTCCGCGTCGAGAAGGCCCACCCCTTCGCACGTACCGCCAGTACCAGGAACGGCAGGGTCGTGACGAAGTACAGCAGCCCGAACGACCAGCCGGATGCGTAGCTCAACAGCAGCGACAGGCCCGCCGTCCCGCCCGTGACGGTGTGCGCGGACTTCAGCAGGTAGAGCCCGAGGGAGGCCACGAACGTGCCGGTGAGCAGGCCGAACACGTCCTCGGCCAGACTGTGTCGCAGCCCGGCGGACGGTCGGAGCTCGGCCGTGCCTGTGCTCACCGATCCTCCCGCTCGAAGGACGCCAGCACGGCCAGCACCCGGTCATTGGTGGCCGGATCGGCCAGGGTCACCCGGACGCCGTCGCCCGCGTAGCCGCGCACCATCACCCCGGCGGCGGCGCAGGCCGCGACCAGCCGCTCGCGCTCCGCGTCCCCACAGCGCAGCCAGAAGAAGTTCGCCTCGCCGGTCGGCACCGCCCAGCCGAGGTCGCGCGCCGCGGCCTCCACCCGTGGCCGTTCCGCGACGACCGCCGCGGACCGCGCGGCGACCTCCTCCGCGGCGTCGAGGGCGGCCAGCGCCGCTGCCTCCGCCACGCTGCTGACCGAGAACGGCACCTGCGTGCGGCGCAGTCCCTCCGCGATCTCCGGACGCGCGATCGCGTAACCGACCCGCAGTCCGGCCAGCCCGTAGGCCTTGGAGAACGTCCGCAGCAGGCACAGGTTCGGGTACTCCCGGTACAGCGCCACGGTGTCCTGCTCGCCGGCCATGAACTCCCGGTACGCCTCGTCCAGCACCACCAGCACGCTGGTCGGCACCGTCTCGAGGAACGCGGCCAGGGCCTCCAGCGTGATCGCCGTCCCGGTCGGGTTGTTCGGTGAACAGAGCAGCACGGCCTTCGTCCGGGGCGTGATCGCCGCCGTCATCGCCGGCAGGTCGTGGCCCTCGTCGGACGTGAGCGGGACGCGGACGGCGTTCGCCCCGGCGATCTGGCACAGGATCGGGTACGCCTCGAACGAGCGCCACGCGAACACCACGTCGTCGCCGGCGTCGCAGACCGCGGCCACCAGCTGGGACAGCACGCCCACGCTGCCCGGACCGACCGCCACCTCCTCGATCCCCACACCGTTGAGTTCGGCCAGCCGCGCCCGTAGCCGGGTCGCGCCCATGTCCGGGTAGCGGTTCACCGTCGTCGCGGCGGCCGCGATCGCGTCCAGCACCCCGGGCAGCGGCGGGTAGTGGCTCTCGTTGGACGCCAGGGCGGCCACCTCGGCACCGGAGGCCTTCCGTCCGGCGACATAGGCGGGAAGCGCCGCGACGGCTGTGCGGAGCCGGGGGAGCGAGTCGTTGTCCACGGTCGACCTTTCTGTTGCCGTCATGGTGGCGAGCGGACGGCACCCTGCGCAACCTCGCTGCACGACCTTGGGCACTATGCTTCCCTGAACCGTTCAGGACGTGCATGATGCACAGCATGAGCCTGATCGACCCCCTCGACGCCCGGATCCTGCTGGCGCTCGACGACGATCCCGACGCCACCACGCTCGCGGTGTCGCGCACGCTCGGCGTTTCCCGCAACACCGTGCAGGCCCGGCTGAAGCGGATGGCGAGGGTGTCCGCGCTCCGCGACTTCGGGCAGCGGGTCGACCCGGCGGCGCTCGGCTACCCGCTGGTCGCGTTCATCTCGCTCGAGATCAGCCAGTCCCTCGGCGACGCTGCCGCGGAAGGCTTGATCGCCCTGCCGGAGGTGGTCGAGATCCACTCCACGAGCGGTGACGCGGACATGCTGGTGAAGGTCGTCGCCCGCGATACCACCCACCTCTACCGGGTCACCAACGACATGCTCGTGATCCCCGGCGTGAAACGCAGCAGCACGTCGATCTCGCTGGCCGAGGTCCTGCCCACCCGGCTGCGCACGCTGCTGGAGGTCGTCGCCGCCGGACCGCAGCACGCATGACCGACCTGGCCGCCCGGTTCGCCGCGTTCTCGCGCGTGACCCGTCGTCGCGCCCCGCTCTACTCACGGCTGAGCGCCGGCATCGCCGGGTCCGCGCTGGTCGGCCAGCTGTTCAGGGACGCCCCGGAGCCCGCGCGCGTGCCGGTGAACCTGTTCGCCGCCGTCCACTTCCTGCTGCTGGACCAGCCGGACGCGCCGTTGGCCCGCTTCTATCCCGACCTCGCCGCCGAGCCCGACGCGGACGACCCCGTCCCGGCGTTCCTGGAGTTCTGCGCGGAGCGGGCCGAGCCGCTGCGCGCGCTGCTGGCGTCCCGGCTGCCGCAGACCAACGAGGTCGGACGGTCGGCCCTGCTGCTCGCGGGCCTGGCGCAGCTCGGGGACGAGCCGCTGGCGCTGCTGGACGTCGGCGCGAGCGCCGGCCTGAACCTCCTCCTCGACCGCTTCGCCTACCTGGACGCGCAGGGCAACCGGCTGGGGAGTTCGACAGTCACTGTGGCCTCATCGGTGCGCGGCGACCGTCCCGGTGCGGCCGGTCCGCACGGATTGGCCGACCGATTCCCGGCGATCTCGGCCCGGCTGGGGCTGGACGCCGCCCCGGTCGATCCGGCGGATCCGGAGTCCGTGCGCTGGCTGGAGGCGTGCATGTGGCCGGACCAGGCCGACCGGCTCGCCCGGTTGCGGGCGGCGATCGCGCTTCTTCGTGAGCGCCCGGTCACGGTCCGGAGGGGAGACGCGGTGGACGGCCTCGCTGCAGCCCTGGCAGATCTCGATGCGGGGACGCCGGTGGTCACGACCAGCTGGACGCTGTGCTACCTCGACCCCGACCGCCAGCGGGCGTTCGCCGCCGAAGTGGATCGGCTCGGCGGCTCCATCGACCTCACGTGGCTCTGGGCCGAGGCGCCCGCGCAGGTGGCCGTCCTGCCCGTCCCGGACGCGCTCGCAGACGACCATGCGACGCTGCTCGGCGTGACAACCTGGCGGGGCCGCGTCCGCACGGATCGGGTGCTGGCCCGCTGCCACGACCACGGGGCCTGGCTGAACTGGTACTGAGCCCTGATCCATCGTCACCGCTCGTCGAGCTTGTCGAGACGCACTCGTTCGGTGCATCCGGGCTGAACCGGAGCGGTTTGACCCCGCCGCGTGGCGGGTACGCGACCGGGGTCAACGACCCGAGGAGCAGACCATGTCAACGACCACCGGATCCGGTATCGCACTGCTGGTGATCGGAGCCATCCTGGCGTTCGCCGTGAAGGACTCGATCCCCGGCGTCAGCCTGACCATCATCGGCTACATCTGCCTCGGCGCCGGCGTGCTCGCCATCATCCTCGGCCTGGTCACGAACGCCCAGGCCAGCAAGCGCACGAACGTCGTCGAGCACCGCGACGACAGGATCTGACGAGGCCCGTCAGGGAATGGTGACGGTTTGGTGCCAGCAGATTTCGCCGGGGTCCTTCACCACGGTTGTGCCGGTGCTGTCGACGATCAGCCAGTCCGAGCCACACGTGTCCTTCTGGAGCATAGAGACCCCGGTCGTAGTGTGGGGCGGGAGCGGCTCGCGAGTCTTGCCCTCCGCAGCGCGCGCGACCAACAGGAGCTCCTGGTCGGTGTTGTTCTCGAAATACACGTCGGGCCTTTCGAAGGTCTCGAAACAGCCGGCCAGGCCGACGCATATGAGAACGCCGGTGAAGGCGGCGACGATCCGCTTGTGCATGGAAGTGCTCCTCTCTGGCGGGTTCAACCCTAGGGCGGATGGTTGCTCGTTGCTGGGCTTCGCGAAGACAGCCTGTTGAGGCTTAGGTACCGCCGGGTCTAGCCGGCTTCGTGGTAGCCGGCCAGAACGACGTGGGTGCCGTTGTCGGTGGTTGGGACGGTGACGATGGCTCGGGTGGTGGCGCCCAAGGCGTTGAGGGCCGTATTGGCGGCGCCGGCGCTGTCGGCGAAGCCGTAGTACAGCGAGAATTGCACGTCGCCGACGGTGTTGTCGTGTGCATCGACGTTGATGTCGGCGGCGAACCCGAGCGTGTAGGCGTCGTACCAGCCATCGGCTGTCAGGGTCGACCAGTCGTAGTGCGGTAGCGGCGTGGTCGGGTCATCGGGGTCGCCGTTGGCGTCGTCGGGATAAACCCAGAACATGTTGTTGGTTGCATCGATCACATCGTCGTTGCCCTTGTTGACGGTTGCTGTGTAGCCGGTGACATCGTGGTTGAGGCCTTCACCGTCGACCTCCAGCGGCAGGACCCGCCGATAGACCAGCGGCAAGGTGCCGACGTTGTAGAGCGGCTGGATGGTCACGTCCAGCCGATACACCCGCGGGTTGGTGGACGGTGCCCAATGCTGGACCAGCCGGTAGCGGTCATCCAGGCGGACGATCGAGGTGGCCTCGCTGGAGGTGTATTGGAAACTCTCGAGCTCATCCAGGCCGAAGCTGGAACCTCCGTAAAGGAAATGGACCCACGTCTCGGGGATTCCCTCCACGTCGAGTTCGGGTCGGCCACTGACCGCCCTTCGCCGATATCAGGGCGTCGGCAAGTCTGATGCCAGGCATCCCGGATCGCATCGAATTCGGCCGCTTCATCGATCAGACCCACTCCTACCGGGGGCAGAACCGTCGAGCGTGCGACCGCGGACCGACAGACCTCTTCACGCAGGCTGACGCCCAAGCCCAGGCTGCCGTCGGCGTTCACGCCCAATTTCAACACGCCGTTGCCGATCACGGCACCGGCAGGCTGCCCGCGCCACGACACACGGTAGGTGGTGGCGCTGCCGCGCAGGTCGCTGCCGTGGTTGACCATCGCCAAGGTGGCGTGGCCGCAGTCGCCGGGGATCAGAACCTCCAGCGTGGTGGTCTCCGAACCGTAGCGACGTCTCTGGTCGACATTGCAGGTCTCGCCGCCGGGGGTGTCCTTCCACGCCCACAGGTTCACCTCCTCGTCGACTGACACGCTGTCGTCGAAGGTGAGGGACAGCAGCGCACCAGACGCGCCGGGCCCGACACTGAGATCGAAGTCCACGAAACCAACACCGCCGGGCACAAGCTCGTAGGCGATCTCGCCGGGCGAACTGATGGACGCCGAGAATTGAGACGGCCGGCCGGGCGTCTCGAATCTGCTGCACCAAGTGGCGACGATGCCGCCCTCAAGGTGCCACCACTCCGAACTCGAGTGCGTGTCGCACATCGTATAGACCGCAAGCCACAGCGGGTTGATCAGATCATTGAGCGAGGAACTGTTCTCCCAAAGTGCGTCGTTGATCTGAGAGTAGCCGTCCAGATAGAACGGGTTCAGCGCAACGAACGACTCCCTTACGAAGTCGTTGGAGGTCCGCTGGGTGAAGAACTCCACCACCGGCGCCGCCCCATAGGCACGCGGACCGCTTATCGCGCCCGATGTGGAGGTGCCTGATGCGACCAGCCCATTGGCCACGTCGCTGTGGAACACGGGCAGCCAATCCACCTCGGCGCCAGATTGGGTCTTTCCCGCGGCGAGAATGTCGGCGGCGTAGTGCGAAACCGCCCAGTTGGCGGTCGACTCCATCCAGGGGTTGATGTTGTACACGCTCGCGACAACCAAGGGAAAGCTCAGAAGGAGCGTTGGAGACAGGTAGCGCCATTGGAACTGGTGGAACATCTCGTGAGGCACCAGCCAGTCGAGGTCCGCCGATGGCACGTCGTTGCCGCACCTGATGGTGGCATCGGGCCACGAGCCACACAGATACGGCTTGTTGGGGACGTCGAAGGGCCTGATCTCGGCGAGGTCATAGTTGATCGAGATGTTGACGACGTCACTTGTTGGGATCATGCCGAGCGTGTTGCGGTAGTAGTTCCAGGAGTTGTCGGCCTGGTCGGCCCACTGCTCGATGTAATCCGGCACTCCGTCGGAGTCATCGTCGGCCGCCTCGTCGGTGGACAGTTGTTCCGCCGTGCAGCCGATGGCAGAATGACTGCCGGAGTAGGTGCATGAGTGCGTTCCTGAGATCAATGTGCAGTTCAGCGTGCCGGCAGGAACGTGCCGTGGCGCGGGCTGTGTTGAGGAGTCCAGACTCGCGCCCACGATCGCGCCCAACACCATCAAGTCGGTCTCGGTCGTGGCGCTGGTGAGACGGTGGGTCTTTGCCACCGAGGTCGGGTCAGACACCATCTGGTTCGCCAACTGGGCAGCCTCACGCTTGCTGAGCTTGCCGCCGGTCAGGTCGGAGATCAGCGTCCTGACCGGCTTCGACAGGTCGCTAGGCACCTTGCGCGCGCTGGCCGGTATGGATCGCGACCGGGTCGGCTTCTTGAGGCGTGGCCGATCCGGATCGGGCTCCGCCGGCAGTCCATCACGCGTTCCGCCGGAAGGGCCGGGCCGAGGACTACTGGCGACAGGAGGGGGCGAAGGTTCCGCCGCAGCACTCGGAGCGCACAGCCCCAAGATGATCAGGGTAGGACAACTGCGGTAACGGTGGCACCACGCATCTGGCTCAACTCCCTTGTCGAATCCTGTGCAGGACGCTAACACCCGGAGGCGCACGGCGCAGGAGAGTCAACAAACTAGCGATTCGCCCATTCGGGGTGGGAGCGGCTTTGAGCCACAGGAGGACGAGACCCGCTGAGTGCGCAGTCCTTGTCCACCCTGAGGACGTACCACTCTCCCGTCCGTCAGCCCTCGCCGCCGTTGCGGCGCAGCACCTCGCTGAGCCGCTCGGCGGCGGCGATCACTGCCGGGGCGTGGAGTCGTCCCGGCTGACGGGAGAGGCGTTCGATCGGGCCGGAGACGCTCACGGCGGCGATCACCTTGCCACTGGGGGAGCGGACGGGCGCGGACACCGACGCCACTCCGGGCTCCCGTTCGGCGACGGACTGTGCCCAGCCGCGGCGGCGGACGGTGGCCAGCGCGACGGCGGAGAAGGACGAGTTCTGCAGCCCGCGCTGGATCCGCTCGGGATCCTCCCAGGCCAGCAGCACCTGGGCCGCGGAACCGGCGCTCATGGTCAACTGGGCGCCCACGGGAATCGTGTCCCGCAGGCCGGACGGGCGCTCCGCCGCCGCCGCGCACACCCTCATGTCGCCCTGGCGCCGGTACAGTTGCGCGGACTCGCCGGTGATGTCCCGCAGCCGCGCCAGCACGGGGCCGGCCGTGGCCAGCAGACGGTCCTCGCCGGCCGCCGAGGCCAGTTCGGTCAGGCGCGGGCCGAGCACGAACCGTCCCTGCAGGTCGCGGCTGACGAGGCGGTGGTGCTCGAGGGCGACGGCGAGCCGATGGGCTGTGGGGCGGGCGAGCCCGGTCGCGGTGACGAGTCCGGCGAGGGTGGTCGGGCCCTGCTCCAGGGCGGTCAGCACGAGTGCCGCCTTGTCCAGAACGCCGACGCCGCTTGAGTTGTCCATAGGATAAGACTGCCGTCTCGCATCATGATATGCAAGCTGTTAGGGTGGAGCGGTTACGAGAGCACACAGCTGCGGTATGGAGGGTCCGATGGGCAAAACCCTGAGCGACAAGGTCTGGGACAACCACGTCGTGCGTACGGCAGACGGCGAACCCGACCTGCTGTACATCGATCTGCACCTCGTCCACGAGGTGACCAGTCCCCAGGCGTTCGACGGGCTCCGGCTCGCCGGCCGCCAGGTCCGCCGGACCGACCTCACGATGGCGACCGAGGACCACAACACCCCGACGCTGAACATCACCCTGCCGATCGCCGACCCGGTGTCGAAGCTGCAGGTGGACACGCTGCGCCGGAACGCGGACGAGTTCGGCGTCCGGATCCACTCCCTCGGCGACAAGGACCAGGGCGTCGTGCACATCATCGGTCCGCAGCTGGGCCTGACCCAGCCCGGCCTGACCGTGGTCTGCGGCGACTCCCACACGTCCACCCACGGCGCGTTCGGGGCGCTGGCGTTCGGCATCGGCACCTCCGAGGTCGAGCACGTGCTGGCCACCCAGACCCTGCCGCAGGCCCGGCCCAAGACCATGGCCGTGAACGTGAACGGCGAGCTGCCCGACGGCGTCACCGCGAAGGACATCGTGCTCACGCTGATCGCGAAGGTGGGCACCGGCGGCGGCCAGGGCTACGTGGTCGAGTACCGCGGCTCCACGATCCGGAACCTCTCGATGGAGGGCCGGATGACGATCTGCAACATGAGCATCGAGTGGGGCGCCAAGGCCGGCATGATGGCGCCGGACGAGACCACGTTCGCCTACCTGAAGGGCCGCCCGCACGCGCCGCAGGGCGCCGACTGGGACGCCGCCGTCGAGTACTGGAAGACCCTCTACACCGACTCCGACGCGGTGTTCGACCGCGAGGTCGACATCGACGCCGCCACCCTGACCCCGTTCGTGACCTGGGGCACCAACCCCGGCCAGGGCGTGCCGCTGGGCGCCGCCGTGCCGGCACCGGGCGACTTCACCGACCCGGTCGACCGCGCCGCGGCCGAGCGGGCGCTGACCTACATGGACCTGAAGGCCGGCACGCCGATGCGGGCGATCAAGGTGGACACGGTCTTCCTCGGCTCCTGCACCAACGGCCGGATCGAGGATCTGCGGCTGGCCGCGTCCGTGCTGCAGGGACGGAGGATCGCCGAGGGCGTGCGCATGCTGGTGGTCCCCGGGTCCGCCCGGGTGCGCCTGCAGGCCGAGCAGGAGGGCCTGGACAAGGTGTTCCTCGACTTCGGCGCGGAGTGGCGCGCGGCCGGCTGCTCGATGTGCCTGGGCATGAACCCCGACCAGCTGGCCCCGGGCGAGCGCTCCGCGTCCACCTCGAACCGCAACTTCGAGGGCCGTCAGGGCAAGGGCGGACGGACGCACCTGGTCTCGCCGCCCGTGGCCGCCGCGACCGCGATCCGCGGCACCCTGAGCTCCCCGGCCGACCTGTAAGGAAGCAGCAATGGACACCTTCACCACCCACACCGGCGTCGCCGTCCCGCTGCGCCGCAGCAACGTCGACACCGACCAGATCATCCCCGCGGTCTACCTGAAGCGGGTCACCCGCACCGGGTTCGAGGACGGCCTGTTCGCGGCCTGGCGCGGCGACTCCGACTTCGTGCTCAACCAGGCGCCGTACACGGCCGGCTCGATCCTGGTCGCCGGACCCGACTTCGGCACCGGCTCGTCGCGCGAGCACGCGGTCTGGGCGCTGCAGAACTACGGCTTCAAGGTCGTGATCGGCTCCCGCTTCGGGGACATCTTCCGCAGCAACTCTGGCAAGGCCGGCCTGGTCATCGCCACCGTCGACCAGGACGTCGTCGAGAAGCTCTGGGAGATCGCCGAGAGCGAGCCCGGCATCACCTTCACCGTCGACCTGCACCACCGCACGATCGAGGCGGCCGACAACGTCTTCGAGTTCACCATCGACGACTACACCCGCCACCGCCTGCTGGAGGGCCTGGACGACATCGGCCTCACCCTGCAGCACGCGGACGAGATCGCCGCCTACGAAGCCCGCCGTCCGGCCTGGCTCCCGCGCACGCTGCCCGCCAGGACCGCCGGCTGAACGGAAAGGGGACGGGTCCCTTTCCGTTCACCCAGACCGGCTGAACGATAAGGGGACGGGTCCCTTTCCGTTCACTTTTCGCCGACGAATGGTTGAGAGTGAACGGTAAAAGAACCGTCCCCTTTCCGTTCATGTGCCATGATCCCGGCGTGACGTCTTCGCTCGCGCGCGCTCGCGTGCCCCTGCGGGTCGCCAACCCGACGTCCGTCCAGCCGGCCTATCGGCGGATGGCCCGGTTCGGCGGCTGGCTGCTGCGGGTGCTCACCGACCAGGACTGGGACGACGCCGCCCGCCTGCCGCGGACCGGTGGCGTGATCGTGGTGAGCAACCACATCTCCAACTTCGACCCGCCCGCGCTCGCGCACTACCTGATCTGGCACGGACGCTGGCCGCGAGCGCTGGGCAAGTCCGACCTGTGGAAGGTGCCGGTGATCGGCTGGCTGGCGCGGCGCACCGGGCAGATCCCGGTGGAGCGCGGCACCGAGCGGGCGTCTGATGCGCTGGTGCACGCCCGGGAGGCGCTGGACGCGGGGGAGTGCATCGTGATCTACCCCGAGGGCACGATCACGGCCGATCCGGACACCTGGCCGATGACGGCCCGTCCGGGCGCGGCGCGGCTCGCGCTGTCGACCGGCTGCCCGGTGGTCCCGGTCGGCCAGTGGGGCGCGAACTTCGTGATGCCCGGCAAGAAGCCGGTCTGGCCGCGGTTCCGGCCACGGCGCACGATGAGGTTCCGGACCGGCGCGCCGGTGGACCTCTCCGACCTCGACGGACGGCAGGACGCCGAGGCGGTGGCCGCGGCCGGGGCCCGGATCACCGCGGCGATCACCGAACTGGTCGCGCAGCTCAGAGGCATCGACGCCCCCGCCGACGTCTATGACATCAGGGTGGGGCGCCGGGTCGAGAGAGCGTCCGGCCGCTGAACCTCGTGGTTCGTTCCTCACGACTCGTCCGGACTCCCCTAAGGTGAGCGGGTGACCAGTCACCCCACAGCCCGCTTGGCCCTGATCTTCGGCGGGGTGAGTTCCGAGCACGAGATCAGCTGCCTGACGGCCGGTGGCGTGGCCCGGGCCATCGATCCCGCGCGATTCGACGTGGTCGGCATCGGGATCACGGACGCGGGCCGCTGGGTGCGGATCCCCCACGCGGAACTGACGAGCTACGAGGTCGTGGACGGCCGGCTGCCGCGCGTCGCGTCCGACCGTCCGGAGGCTGTGCTCCTGCGCGGACCGGACGGGCCGCAGGTGGCCACCCGCGACGGCGACAGCCTGGTCGATGTGGCCGACGTCGACGTCGCGTTCGCCCTGCTGCACGGTCCCTGGGGCGAGGACGGCACGATCCAGGGTCTCTTCGAGATGCTCGGGATCCGCTACGTCGGCGCCGGTGTCGCCTCCAGCGCGATCGGCATGGACAAGGACCTGATGAAGCGTGCCATGGCCGCGGCCGGGCTGCCGGTCGGATCGTGGGTGGCGATCACTCCGGCGCAGTGGCGCGACGACGCCGCCGGCTGCCTCGAGCGGGTCGACCAACTCGGCTATCCGGTGTTCGTGAAGCCCGCCCGCGGCGGCTCGAGCATCGGCATCGCCAGGGTCGACGACCCGTCGGACCTCAAGGCCGCGATCGTCGAGGCGCAGCGGTTCGATCCCAAGGTCGTCGTCGAGCAGGGTTTCGTCGGCGCCCGCGAGATCGAGGTGGCGGTGCTGCAGGACCTCGCCGGTCCGCCGCGGGTGTCCCTGCCCGGCGAGATCGTGATGCACACCGACGACCGGGTCTACGACTTCCAGGCGAAGTACCTGCCCGAGGAACAGGTCACGCTGCAGGTTCCGGCCGTGCTCACCGACGACCTGCGTGAGCGGGTGCAGGACCTCGCCGCACGCACCTTCGCCGCGATGGACGTGGAGGGACTGGCGCGGGTCGACCTGTTCGTCACCGCGGACGGCGTGCCGTACGTCAACGAGCTGAACACGATGCCCGGCTTCACCCGCACCTCGATGTTCCCGATGATGTGGGCGGCGACCGGGCTGGACTACCCCGAACTGATCGCGACGCTGGTCGACCTCGCGCTGCGTCGCCCGATGGGGCTGCGGTGACGCTCGGGGAGCTGGGCGAGTTCGCCCTGATCGAACGGATCACGGCCGGGCTGGGTGCGTCCGGGCCGGTCGTGCTGGGGGTCGGCGACGACTGTGCGGTGCTGCGGCTCGCCGGAGACCTCGCCGTGTCGACGGACACGATGGTCGAGGACGTGCACTTCCGCCGCGACTGGTCGAGCGCGCACGACGTGGGGCGCAAGGCGGTCGCGTCCTGCGTCGCGGACGCGGAGGCGATGGGCGCCGTGCCGATCGGCCTGGTGGTCAGCCTCGCCGCGCCCCCGTCCACGCCGGCCGAGTGGGCCGAGCAGTTTGCCGCCGGCGTGCGGGAGGAGTGCGCGAACGCCGGCGTCCAGCTGGTCGGCGGCGACACGACCTCCGCGGCGCAGATCGTGATCACCGCCACCGTGCTCGCCGACCTGGGTGGGCTGGCGCCGCTCACCCGCGGGGGTGCCCGGCCGGGCCAGGTGCTGGCGATGGCCGGGCGCCTGGGCTGGGCGGCGGCCGGTGTCGCGGTCCTGGGTAGAGGCTTCCGTTCGCCCCGGGCGGTCGTGGTGGCGCACCGGGTGCCCGAGCCGCCCTACGGCCAGGGCCGTGAGGCTGCCGAGGCGGGCGCGTCCGCGCTGATCGATGTCTCGGACGGCCTGCTGGCCGATCTCGGGCACATCGCCCGCGCGTCCGGCGTGGTGCTGGACGTCGACACGTCCGCCCTCGAGGTGGCCGAGCCCCAGAAGGCGGTCGCGGCGGCCATCGGCGGGGGCGACCCACTGGTGTTCCAGCTCACCGGTGGCGACGACCATGCCCTCGTGGGCGCCTTCGAGCCCGACCGGGTCCCCGCCGGCTGGCGCGTGATCGGACGGGTCCTCACCGGTGACCCGCAGGTGCTGGTCGACGGAAAGCCCTGGGACGGCCCGTCCGCCGGCTGGCAGCACTTCAGCCCCTGAACGGAAAGGGACCCGTCCCCTTACCGTTCAGGGGGTCTCCCGATCCGGACGGCGTGGGGGCTCGGCATCGTCGGATCCATCGCCTACCCTTCGTTCCATGGCGACCCGCGCGTCTTCCCCTTCGCGGAGCCGCAGCAGCGCGTCCTCGCGCCCTAGCGCCTCCCGAAGCACCGGAAGCAAGAAGACCCAGACCCGCAAGCCCGCGGCCAACCAGCCGTCCGGGTTCAGCCGCATGATGTCCGGCATCGGCCGCGGCCTCGCCGCGACGTGGCGTGGGCTGGCGACCATGATCGGCTCCGCGGCCCGCGCGATCCCGCCGGCCGTCCGTGACCTCGAGCCCGAGCGCCGCCACGACCGCAGCGGACTCTTCCTGCTCCTGCTCGGCCTGCTGGTGGCCGGCGAGTTCTGGATCGGGCTGCCCGGTGCCGCCGGCAACTGGGTGCAGCTGGCCGTGACCACGCTGTTCGGCTCGTTCTCCTACGTCGTGCCCGTGCTCTGCTTCGCCATGGCCTGGCGCACCCTGCGCCATCCGGAGCGCCACGGTTCGGCCGGTCGCCAGACGGTCGGATGGATGGCGGCACTGTTCGGCATCCTCGGCCTGGTACACGTCGCGAAGGGCCTGCCGCGGGGCGCACATCCCGACCTGGTCCGGGAGGCGGGCGGCTTCCTCGGCTTCATCAGCTCCTCGCTCACCGTCGACCTGCTCACGGTCTGGCTGGCGGTTCCGATCCTCGTGGTGCTCACCGTGTTCGGTGCGCTGGTGATCGCCGGCGTCCCGATGAGCGAACTGAAGGAGCGGACGGCTGCGCTTCGGGAGCGCCTGCGCCGTCCGGAGAAGCCGGAGATCGAGTACGGCGCGGAGCACCGCGCCTACGACACCCCGTTGGTCGACGAGCCGGAGCCCGATCCCGACCCGGACGAGCAACTCACCGTTGCGCTGGCGAGCACCCCGAAGGCGGGCACACGGCCGACCCAGCCGCCGCTGGAGGTGCCGGTGATGTCGCCGGGGCCGCTGCGCGCCGAGCAGCCGCCGATCTCGGGTGACATCGTCTACACGCTGCCCGACCCGTCCGTGCTGAAGGCCGGGACGGTGCCCAAGGCCCGCAGTCAGGCCAACGATGCGATCGTGCAGAGTCTCACCGAGGTCCTGCGGCAGTTCGAGATCGACGCCACCGTCACCGGCTACACCCGTGGTCCGACGGTCACCCGCTACGAGGTGGAACTCGGCAACGCCGTGAAGGTCGAGAAGGTCACCGCGCTCGGCAAGAACATCGCCTACGCGGTCGCGTCCGCTGATGTGCGCATCCTGTCGCCGATCCCCGGCAAGTCCGCGATCGGCATCGAGATCCCCAACGCCGACAAGGAGATCGTCTCCCTCGGCGACGTGCTCCGCTCCAACCGCGCCCGCAACGACCACCACCCGATGACGGTCGGTCTCGGCAAGGACGTCGAGGGCGGCTACGTCGTGGCGAACATGGCCAAGATGCCGCACCTGCTCGTGGCCGGCGCGACCGGTTCGGGCAAGTCCAGCTTCGTGAACTCGATGATCACCTCCATCCTGATGCGGGCCACCCCGGACGAGGTGCGGCTGCTGCTGGTCGACCCCAAGCGGGTGGAGCTCACCCACTAAGAGGGCATCCAGCACCTGGTCACCCCGATCATCAACAGCCCGAAGAAGGCCGCCGAGGCGCTGCAGTGGGTCGTCCGCGAGATGGACGCCAGGTACGACGACCTGGCCGCCTTCGGCTTCCGGCACGTGGACGACTTCAACAAGGCCGTCCGCGCCAACCAGGTGAAGCTGCCGCCCGGCTCGGAGCGCGTCCTCGCGCCGTACCCGTACCTGATGGTGATCGTGGACGAGCTCGCCGACCTGATGATGGTCGCCCCGCGCGACGTGGAGGACTCGATCGTCCGGATCACCCAGCTCGCCCGCGCCGCCGGCATTCACCTCGTGCTGGCCACCCAGCGGCCGTCCACCGACGTGGTCACGGGCCTGATCAAGGCCAATGTGCCCTCGCGGCTGGCGTTCGCGACCTCGTCCATGACCGATTCGCGGGTCATCCTCGACACCCCGGGCGCGGAGAAGCTGGTGGGCCAGGGCGACGGGTTGTTCCTGCCGATGGGCCAGAGCAAGCCGCTGCGCGTGCAGGGCGCCTGGGTGACCGAGGCCGAGATCCGGGCCGTCGTGAAGCAGGTCTCCGACCAGCTCGCGCCGCAGTACCGCGACGACGTGGCCGCCCCCGCCGACTCGGGGAAGGCGGTCGCCGAGGACATCGGGGACGACCTGGAGCTGGTGCTGGAAGCGGCCCAGCTGGTGGTGAACCTGCAGTTGGGCTCCACCTCGATGCTGCAGCGGAAGCTGCGCGTGGGCTTCGCGAAGGCCGGACGCCTAATGGACATCCTCGAGACCAGGGGAGTGGTCGGACCGTCCGAGGGGTCGAAGCCGCGCGAGGTGCTGGTCAAGCCCGACGACCTGGACGAGGTGCTGGAGGCCCTGCGCGCCGGGTGAGTGCTCGGAGCGCCAGCGACCGCTTTCTCGGATGGCGCTTCGTTCACCGATCCGATTCGCGCTTCAGGCTCCGTTCGTGGCTGGACTGTGGCCCTCGAAGAGGGTCTACTGCGCAGATCGCGTCACGTGCGCGTTCGGCCCACCGCGTGCGCTGAGGTAGCGTGGCAAGGGTGAGTCCGACGCCCGTGCACCTGATCAGCCTCGGCTGCGCCCGGAACGACGTCGACTCCGAGGAGCTGGCCGGGCGCCTGGCCGCCGGCGGTTTCGCACTCGTCGACGACCCGGACGACGCCGCGGCCATCGTCGTGAACACGTGCGGCTTCATCGACGCGGCGAAGAAGGATTCCATCGACACCCTGCTCGACGCTGCGGATCACAAGGCCAATGGCCGGACGCAGGCGGTCGTGGCTGTCGGCTGTCTCGCCGAACGCTACGGACGCGAGCTGGCCGACTCTCTGCCCGAGGCCGACGCCGTGCTCGGCTTCGACGCCTACCCGGACATCGCGGCCAAGCTGGAGTGGATCCTCGCCGGAGGCCACGTCGAGGCTCACTCGCCACGCGACCGCCGCGGCCTGTTGCCGGTGACGCCGGTGGCGCGGCCGGCGAGGGCGGCCGAGGTCATCGTTCCGGGGCACGGCTGGATCCCGCGCTACCGGCTGACCAGAGGTGCGTCGGCCCCGCTGAAGATCGCGTCCGGGTGTGACCGCCGGTGCGCGTTCTGCGCGATCCCGGCGTTTCGCGGCTCCTACCTCTCCCGGCCGGTGGAGGAGGTGGTGGCCGAGGCCCGGTGGCTGGTCGCCAACGGCGTCCGCGAGGTGGTGCTGGTCAGCGAGAACTCCAGCGCCTACGGCAAGGACCTCGGCACGAACCTGGAGCGGCTG
>NZ_JARKPQ010000331.1 GCF_029975155.1 Propionicimonas sp.
GGGGCCAGGCTGGGCAGCACGATCCGGCGGAAGGTGACCCAACTTGACGCGCCGAGCGAGCTGGCAGCCTCTTCGACGTCCAATTCCAGTTCTTCCAGCACCGGCATCACCGTGCGCACCACGAAGGGCAAGGTCACGAAAGCGATGGCCAGCGCTCCCGACATCCGGGTATTCGCGATGGTCACCCCGATCGGACTGCGCGGACCGTACAGCGACAACAACACGAGCCCCGCGACGATGGTCGGCATCGCGAACGGGATGTCGATCACCACGTTCAGCACGCCCCGGCCCCAGAACCGATCCCGCACCAGCACCCAGGCGATGATCGTGCCGACCACCGCGTTCAGCAACGCGATGCCCACCGCGACTGCGACGGTCAACCCGATCGCGTTGAGTGTTTGCGGGGCGGTCAGCGCCGCCCAGAAAGCCCCCGGGCCGCCGGCCACGGCGGTGCCCACCACCGCGGCCAGCGGGATCAGCACCAGCAGGCTCAGCCAGAGCACCGCCACTCCCAACCCCAGGCCCGAGACGCCAGTGAGCCGGCGATAGTACTTGGGCTGGGCTCGGACGCTGCGGATGGCTGCCGGAGCCGGCTCGGCGATGACCTCGTCACGGACGACGGGTGCCGGCGCAAGCGCGGTCCCGGTCATGACTTGCCGAGTTCGGCCAGCAACTGGGTCACAATCCCCGTCTGTTCGGCGAAGAAGGTCTTGGACAGGTCCTCCCAGGAGCCGAAATCATTGGCGATCGTGTAGAGCCGTTGCGGTTGGGGGAAGGGATTCTCCGGGTCGTTGGCACCCTCGACTCGCGCCGGGGCTTCACCGTTCAACGGCCGGAAGCCGGTCTCGCCGAAGATCTCTTGGGCCTGATCGGACAGCACGAAATCGAGCCACTGGGTGGCGGCCGGCTTGGCGTCGATCAGCACGGTGCCGGGGTTCTCGATCAGCAGCGTGTCGTCCGGCACGATGTAGTCGAAGTCGGCCCCGCTCTGCCGGGCGAGGATGGCCTCATTCTCGTAGGTGATGAAGACGTCGCCGGTGCCCGAGGTGAAGGCCGTGGTGGCGTCTCGTCCGCTACCGGGCAGCGCCACGGCATTGCCCAGCAGCTTCTTCAGGAA
>NZ_JARKPQ010000332.1 GCF_029975155.1 Propionicimonas sp.
AGTGATTTGGTAGGCACATTCCTAGTCCTGAACAAACCCTTTAGCAAGAGGTTTTCCAGAACTTCTTCGATCAATTTCGGCAGCATCGGCGTGTCGTCGGCGTGTCGCGTGACCACCGTGACCAGACGGACCACACCCACCAGCACCCCCACCCAGGTCTCCACAAACTCCCACCACCAACAACCAGACCACCCATCACAAGGTGGACCCAAACCGCCGACCTCGACGGTTTCAGTCCACTTTGCGGAGTGGGGGCGTCGTGGGCGGGCTCAGAGATCTTCCAGGGGCTCGTAGGCGGCGGCGTCGGGCGAGCCCTGGGGGACCTCCGGGGCCACGGCGAGGTGCCGGCGCCACAGCAGCCAGCCGATGGTGATCAGGGTCAGCGAGCCACCGGCGAGGGCGAGCAGCGAGAAGCCGAGCAGGGGCGCGACGAGTCCCGAGATCAGGGTGTTGCCGAACAGTGCGAGGAAGTTCTGGACGGAGGAAGCCGACCCGCGGGCGTCCGGGAACAGGTCGAGCATCGCCAGGGTCAGGACGGGGAAGGCCAGCGCGATGCCGAAGGTGAAGACGGGCAGCGGCAGGATCGTCCACGGCAGGCCACGGGTGGCGGGGAACAGGTTGAGCACCACGTTGACGATGGAGGCGGCGAGGCTGATCCGGTAGCCGAGGCTGGCCAGCCGGCGTCCGCTGAGCCGGCCGGCGAGGCGTCCGCTCACCCACGAACCGATCACCATGCCGGAGATCAGCGGCACGAACAGCACCCAGAAGTCGGTCTCGCCGAGGCCGAGCAGATTCACCACCAGCAGCGGCGCGGACGAGATGTAGAGGAACATCGCGCCGTTGTTGAGCATCGCCGTGAACGCGAGTCTTCGTCCGTGCGGATGCCGCCACACCGAGGCGAGGCCGTTGGCCAGCTGCCGGACGTTCAACGGGGTGCGGCGGTCCTCCGGGTGGGTCTCCGGCATGAGGAAGAAGACCAGCGCCAGCATCACCACGCCGAGTCCGACCAGCGCCCAGAAGATGCCGCGCCACCCGGCCCAGCCGAGGATGAGGCCGCCGGCGACCGGGGCGAGGGCTGGCGCGAGCCCGAAGATCATCGCGATGTGGCTCATCGTCCGCTGGGCCTGCGCGTCGCTGAACACGTCCCGGACCATCGCCCTGCTGATGATCGCGCCGGCGCCGGCGCTGAGGCCCTGGACGGCGCGGAACGCCAGCAGCATCGGCAGGCCGGTGGCCAGCGCACAGCCGACCGAGGCCCCGATGTACAGCACGGTGCCGGCGAGGATCACCGGCTTGCGGCCCAGCGCGTCCGACAGCGGCCCGTGCACGAGGCTCATCACCGCGAACGACAACATGTAGACGCTGATGATCTGCTGCAGGGCGAGTTCCGTGGCGCCCCACTCGGCGCCCATCCGTGCGAAGGCGGGGAACATGGTGTCGATCGAGAACGGTCCGACCATGCCGAGCCCGGCCAGGATGACCAGGAAGAGCCAGTGGGATCCGACGTCCACCGCAGCAGCGGACGGACGGCCGGCTGACTGCGGGGCTGTGGTCACCGGAGCATCTTGGCACGAAAGAGAGCGCTCTCGCCGTCCGGGGTCGCGGTATGGCCACGCCGTCCGGCTGTCGGAGACCACCGTCCCGCGGCGGTGGACGTGGGGCTATGCTCCGACCGTGCCAGCGCCCCTCCGCATCTGCTTCGTGTCCATGCACACGTCGCCGGCGACACTGCCCGGCACCGGGGACGCGGGCGGCATGAACGTCGTGGAGCGCTGCCAGGCGCAGGCGCTGGCCGATCTGGGCCATCGGGTGGAGCTGGTCACCCGTCGTTCGAGTCCCGACGATCCCGATGAACTGGAGCTCCTGCCAGGGGTGACCCTGCGCCACGTGGACGCCGGTCCGCCCGCGCGACTGGCCAAGAGCGCGATCGACGACCACATCGAGGAGTTCTCCGCCGGGCTCGCGAAGCTGAGGCCCAGCGATGTCGTCCACTCCCACCACTGGATGTCCGGGGTGGCCGCGCTGCCGGTCGCCCAGGCCTGGGGCGTGCCGCACGTGCAGAGCTTCCACTCGGTCGCGGCGCCGCCCGGGTCACCGCTCTCCGCCGGCGAGCCGCCGGAGTCGCCGCGCCGGGTGCCCGGTGAGGCCGCGGTGGCGAGGGGCTCACAGGCCGTGGTCGCGATCTCGGCCGCCGAGGCGCAGACGGTGATCGACCGCTGCGGCGCGGACGCGGACCGGGTCTCGATCGTCTCCCCCGGCGTCGACCAGGAGATGTTCCGGCCGTTGCTGCCCGGCGAGCGGTGCTGGAGCTGCCCGGACGAGAACCTCGAGTCCTGGCCTCGCGGCTACGTGCTGATCGCGGCGCGACTCGAGCCGCTGAAGGGCCCCGACCTGGCCATCCAGGCGCTGGCCAACGTCGATCCCGAGATCCGGCCCCACCTGGTGGTGGCGGGCGACGCCTCGTCCGCCTTCGCGGCGTACGAGCAGCAGTTGCACGCGATGGTCGGCGAGCTCGGCCTGGTGGACCAGGTGACGTTCGTCGGCGCCCAGCCGAGGACGGAGCTCGCCCGGCTGCTGCGCGGGGCACGGGTGGTGCTCGTGCCGTCGCACTCGGAGACCTTCGGCCTGGTCGCGCTGGAGGCGGCGGCCAGCGGCACCCCGGTGATCGCTGCCTCGGCCGGTGGCCTGCGCGAGGCCGTCGCCCACGGGGTGACCGGCCAGCTGATGGACTCCCGGCGCCCGGAGGACTGGGCCCTGGCGCTCACCCGGCTGCTGATGGTCCCCGGCCTGCTGGACCGGATGAGCAAGGTGTCCCGCGTGCACGCCCGCCGCTTCGACTGGGGCTGGGCCGCGCAGCGCCTCGTCGCCGTCTACCGGCAGCTGCTGGTCCACGATGGCTGAGCCTGACGAGACCCGTCCCAGCCCCGCCGTCATCCCGGGCTTGATCGTCATCCCGGGCTTGATCCGGGAACTCCGTCCCGGCTCCCGGCTGGTCTTCCTGCACGCGCACCCCGACGACGAGACGCTCGCGACGGGCGTCCTGCTGGCCTGGCTGGCCGACCGCGGGGACATCGTCTCGGTCGTGACGGCGACCCGCGGCGAGCAGGGCGACGTGGTGCCCGGTCCGCTGGCCGCGCTCGCCGGGACGCCGGAGTTGGTCGAGCACCGGCTCGGCGAACTGGCCGGGGCGCTCGGCGTCCTCGGGGTGCGGGAGTCGGCCGTCCTCGGCACGCCACCGGCGCGGGCAGCCGGACGGAAGCCCCGGCGGTACACCGACTCGGGCATGCGCTGGCTGGACGAGGCCGAGACGCTCGCCGGCCCCGGGGACCACGCCGGTCCGGACAGCCTGACCGCGGCGCCGGTCGCCGAGGCCGCCGCCGATCTGGCCGCCTACCTGACGGCGTTCGGCGCGGACGCCCTGGTCGGCTACGACGAGCGCGGCGGCTACGGCCATCCCGACCATGTCGCATGCGCGCACATCGCCGCTGCCGCCGCCCGGCTCGCCGGCGTCCCGCTGGTGCAGGTGGTGTCCGAGCCGTTGCTGCCGGTGCCCGGCGCCCAGCGGGTCGACCTGCCCGGGTACCTCCCGCGCGTCCAGGCGGCGCTGCGCCACCACGCGAGCCAGCTCACCGTGGACGGCGCGGACGTCGTCCACGTCGGTGGTCAGCGCCAGCCGATCGTCACCACCGTCTGGTTGACCCCTCCCACCGACTTGTCAGACTCTCGCGGTGCCATAGCTACGTGAGATTCTGACAACTCGGCGGGAGGAGTGGCATGGACGAGGTGCGGCGGGTCGCGATCGTCGGCGCGGGGCCGTCCGGGCTGTTCGCCGCCGCGGCACTGCTCGCGCAGGGTGGCCCGGAGCTGGCGATCGACATCTTCGACCGGCTGCCGACGCCGTTCGGCCTGCTCCGCTACGGGGTGGCGCCCGACCATGCCAGCATCAAGGCGGTCGCGACCACGCTCGCGCGGGTGTTCGAGGCGTCGCGCGTCCGGTTCCTCGGACTGGTCGAGTTCGGGCGCGACGTGACCGCCGACGAGCTGCGGTCCGCGTACGACGTCGTGATCTACGCGGTCGGTGCGCAGGACGACCGGCGGCTCGGCATCCCCGGCGAGGACCTGCCCGGCAGCCGCTCGGCCCGCCAGTTCGTCGCCTGGTACTCCGGCCACCCGGACGCGGAGCCGATGACGCTCGCGGGCGTGCGTGCCGCGGTGGTGGTCGGCGTGGGCAACGTCGCGGTGGACGTGGCCCGGATCCTGCTCAAGGACCGGACGGAGCTCAGCGCCACCGACATGCCGGACGCCGTCCTGGCCGAGCTGCGGTCGGCCGAGATCGAGGACGTGTGGCTCGTCGGGCGGCGCGGACCGGAACACGCCAGCTTCACCACCCCGGAGCTGCGGGAGCTGCTGGACACGCCCGGTGTCGGGGTCACCGTGTCGGGCTGCGATCTCGCCGACATCGACGCCGACCAGCTCGAGCGGCACGCCCGGGCCAACGTGGCGGCGATCGCGCAGGCCGTCGAGCGCTCGGTCCCGGAGCCGGAGCGCCGGCTGCACCTGGTGTTCTGGCATCGGCCGGTGGAGCTGCCGGGCGAGGGGCGGGTGCAGGCCGTCCTGCTGGAGTCGACGGGCGGGAGCGAGGGGCCTGAGGGCCACCTCACCATCCCCGCCGACCTCGTGCTGCGGTCGATCGGGTACCGCGGGGTGCCGCTGCCGGGCGTCCCGTTCGACGACGGCCGGGTGCCCAACCTCGAAGGGCGGGTGCTGGAACTGGACGGCTCCGCGCGTCCGGGTGAGTACGTGGTCGGCTGGATCAAGCGCGGGCCGGTGGGACTGATCGGCAGCAACAAGAAGGACGCCGCCGAGACCGCTGCCCACGTGCTGGCGGACTTCGACGTCCTGCCGCGGCGGCCGCTCGCCGATCTGGACGCGGCGCTCGCCGCGCGCGGCGTCCGTCCCAGCACGTTCGCCGACTGGCGCCGGATCGACGAGGAGGAGATCGCCCGCGGCAGCCTCCGCGGCCGCGAGCGCACGAAGATCGAGGCGTGGCACGAGCTGCTCGACCTGGTCGTCCGCTCCTGAGAGCCGGATCCGCGGAACCGGTCGAGCGCGTCCCGCAGAACCGGTCGTCGAGCCTGTCGAGACACCCCTCACCGCCCGGGCACGCCATGCGTAGGCTGCGTCCGTGATCAAGCACATCGTGATGTGGACCTTCGCGGACGAGGCTGCCGGCGCGGACAAGGCCACCAACCTGACCGTGGTGCGGGACCGCATCGCTGCGCTGCGCGGTCTGGTGCCGGGCATTCTGACCCTCGAACCGGTGATCCCCACCGATCCCTTCGAGCACAGCTACGACCTCGTCCTCTACTCGGTATTCGAGTCACCCGAGGCGTTGCGGGCCTACGCCACCCATCCCGACCACGTCGCCGTGGCCGGGCTGATCAAGGCGGTCGCCACCACCAGGGTGTGCGTGGACTACGAGGTGTGAGCCCTAGCCTGAATCCACCGATCGAGCGCGTCTCGACAAGCTCGACGAGCGGTTTCGGTGGATCAGGGCTTAGGCGTCGCCGCGCAGCAGCCGGCGGATCGTGTCCGCCGCCACCCGCGCCGCCGCGTCCAGATCGGTGAAGATGCCGATTCGGTGCATGGACGCCGCCCCGTGCACCACCACCATGAACTGCGGGACGAACTCGACCGCGGCCGTCGCGTCGCCCCCGGTGGCGTCGATGGCCCGCAGCAGCACGATGTCGCTGACCGCGCGCCCGGCGTCCCGTAGCTCCTCGTCGTGGACGCCGCGCAGCTCGGGAGCGAAGACGACATCGAAGCCGGCGCGGCGAACGCCCGCGAAGCGCACGTAGGCCTGCGCGGCGGCGGCGATGGCCTCGGCAGGATCGTCCCCTGCGGCGTCCGCGGCGTCCCGCATGGCGGCATAGAGGTCCTGCGCGGCGCGTGCGGCGACCGCGATCGCGAACTCCTGGCGTCCGGGGAAGTGGCGGTAGGGGGCGGCCGCGCTCACGCCGGTCCGCCGCGCAGCCTCCGCAACCGACAGCGCGGCCAGCCCGCCCTCGGCCACCAGCTCGGTGCCGGCGTCGATCAGTGCGGCTCGCAGGTCGCCGTGGTGGTAGCCCACGCCACTCTCCTCCCGCTGATGTGAGACCGATCCTACATCGCGCCTTGCGCCGATGTTAAATATCTCTTACTATGTAAGAGCACACTAACACGAAGGACGATGACGATGAGCACACAGCCCTGGGGAACGATGAACGGCTGGCTACGCCTGGAGACCGAGCAGCGGGGCGCCTGGACGCGGCAGCGGGTACAGGACCTGCGTTCGGCCCGGCTCCCCTCGCGGACGGAGCGGACGGCGGCACCGTCGGCTGCGAAGCCCGCGCAGCGGCCCGCGAGCCCCTCCGCAGCCTGCGCCGGAGCGGCCTGAGCCGGGAGGTGGCCCTGTGAATCCGCGGTGAGTGGGACGACGCGGTGGGCGGATGGCGAGCCGGCCTTCGGGCCGGCTCTACCATTGTCCGGGGGAGCGAGCTGCTCCGGGCTGCCGCCGCAGTCAGCAGAAGACGGAGGAATCCATGGAACCGGTGAGTCGTCGCGCAGCCGTGCTGGGCGCAGTGGGTGTGGCAGGCGCCACCGTGGTCGGGTGCTCCGCCCTGTCCTCGGCGCAGACGCAGCCGACCGTGAACCCGACGGCCGCTGACCCGGGGACGGCGTCCGCGTCGCCCTCGCCGACGCCGACCGTGGACGACACGCCACGCTGGCCGCTCACCGGCAAGGTGCTGAAGAACCCGGACGACGCCAAGCACATCGCGGTGGCGGTGAAGGTGCCGGACAACCGGAACGAGCACCCGCAGATCGGCATCGACAAGGCCGACATCGTCTACGTCCAACTGGACGGCTATCGCGACTCGACGGGCCAGTCGGGTACGCGCCTGGTGCCGGTCTACCACTCGAAGTTCGCGGACACGGTCAACCCCGTCCGCTCGATCCGTCCCGTCGACATTCCCATGCTGAGCCCGATCAACGCGATCATCGGCAACACCGGCGCATTCCCCTGGGTGCTCGATTACGCCAAGCACTACGACAAGTACCTGATCCCGATGAAGTCGTACATGGCGACCAAGGGCA
Organism: Propionicimonas sp.; assembly: GCF_029975155.1. Classification (GTDB taxonomy): domain Bacteria; phylum Actinomycetota; class Actinomycetes; order Propionibacteriales; family Propionibacteriaceae; genus Propionicimonas. The sequence continues at coordinate 7,135 of NZ_JARKPQ010000332.1, forward strand.
CCGGCGCCTACAGCATCCTGTCGAACCGGGTGCGGACGTGGCAGGGCAGGACCTACTACGACCGCGCGGTGGCCTGTCATCCCGAGAAGCTGGCGAAGCTGGCCAAGAAGTTCACCGACGGACCGCAGCAGATGTACTTCCCGTGGGCGGCGAACGACGACGAGGTCAGCACCGAGGTGGCCGGCGAGGCCGCGAAGTCGGTGGTCGTGCCGTGGAAGACCGGTAGCTCATTCTCGATGACCTACACCTGGAGCGAGAAGGCCGGACGGTACCTCCGCTCGGAGCCGTGGGGAAAGCACGTTCTCGCCGACGGCACCCGGGTCTCCTGCGACAACGTGCTCGTGATCAAGGCCAAGCAGGTTTACGGCAAGATCTACATCGACGGATCGATCAAGCCGAACTACGGCGGCCACGACGAGCCGATCCACGACATCATCAACACCAAGGGGACGTTCTACTACGCCCACGGCGGCAAGTACGTCACCGGCACCTGGGCCAAGGGCGCGGTGAACAAGGTCTTCGAGTTCACCCTCGCCGACGGCAGCCCGCTGAAGATGGCCCCCGGACAGACCTTCGTCGAGCTGCCCAACACCAAGGCCAAGATCACCATCAAGGGTTAGCCGGACTCCGGTGGGGGGCACGATCAGCCGGCGCGCCGCCATGGCGACGGCGATCGGCATCGCGGGCGCTGCGACCGTCGGCTGTTCGCGTCAGCAGCCCGCCCCCGCGGCGTCCCGTGCGCTGGCGGTGGCCACGGCTGGTGCGGCCTCCCCGAGCCTGACGCCGTCGCCGACCGCGGACACCCGTCCGCGCGCACCGCTGACCGGGACGCTGGTCGCGGACCCGTCGACGCTCGACCATGCGGCCGTGGCGGTGAAGGTGTCGGACGTCCAGTCGGCACATCCGCAGTTCGGGGTGAACGACGCCGATCTGGTGTTCGTCGAGCCGAACGGGATCTCCTACACGCGGCTCTGCGCGGTCTTCCACAGCTCCTTTCCGGCGGACGTGGGTCCGGTGCGCTCGATCCGTCCGGTGGACGTACCGCTGCTCAGCCCGATCCGGCCGGTCTTCGGCAACACCGCGGCGGCGAACTGGGTGATGCACTACGTCGCGGCGCACCGCGAGTACCTGGAGAGCCTGTGGTCGTTCAAGTCCGGCGTCCACGGCACCGCCGCGTATTCGACGCTGCCCGGCCGGGCCCGGGTGCATTCCGTGTGCTGCCATCCCGACGAGCTGCGCAAGCTCGCCCGGCGGATGAAGACGCCGCCGGCAGCGCCGTACCTGCCCTTCGCCACCGGGGACGAGGTCCTCTCCACCGAGGTCGCGGGGAAGGACGCCGCGACGCTGTCCATCCCGTGGGGGCCGCGCGACACCTTCAACACCGGCTACGCCTACGACGAGGGGTCGGGCACCTACCTCCGCAGCGAGCCCTGGGGCAAGCATGTGCTCGCCGACGGCGAGCGGGTGCGCACCGACAATGTCCTGGTCGTGCGCGCCAGATGGACGATGGACAAGATCTACGCCGGTGGCGGAGCCCCCGATCCGGTCGTGGAGATCATCAAGGGACGCGGCAGCTTCTTCTACGCCCACGGCGGCAGCTACGTCACCGGCACCTGGACCAAGGGAGCGGTGAACGACCTGTTCCAGTTCACCCTCGCCGACGACAGCCCGCTGAGAATCGCTCCCGGCCGGACGTTCCTCGAGCTCCCCCAGGTCGACGCCAAGGTGCTGATCAGGTCCTGACGAATTCTCGGGGGACGCCGGACCCTCGTCCAGGCCGGGCCCGCAAACGGTCCCTGAGCCTGACGAAGGCCCCCTTTCGTCGGGCTCGGGGAGCGTTGCTGCGCGGGGGTAGGGTTGCACCCCGTGCGTGCACTGCTGAGGATCCTCGGGGTCGCCCGGGAACTGCTGCCCGCGTATGCCGCGATCGTCGCGTCCGGTGTGCTGGTGGCGGGGACGGGCCTCGCCGTTCCGTTCATCATCAAGGCGGCCACCGACGAGGTGGTCGCGTCCATGACGGGTGCCGGCGGCGGCGTCCCGGCCGTGCTGTGGCTGGCGTTCCTGCTGCTGGTGGTGGACCTGGCGAACACCGTGATCACCAATGTCGGTGGCTACCTCGGCGACGTGATGGCGATCCGGCTGCGCGCGATTCTGTCGCGCAACTACTTCGAGAAGCTGCTGCGGCTGCCGCAGCGCTACTTCGACTCCGAACTCACCGGCACGATCATCTCCCGGCTGCAGCGCTCGATCACCGAGACCACGAACTTTCTCAACATGTTCGCCAACAGTGCCCTGCCGATGCTGATCTCGCTGGTGGCGGCGCTGGCGATCATCGCCTGGTACTCCTGGTGGCTGGCGCTGCTGATGGTCGCGATGTACCCGCTGTTCACCTGGCTGACCGCGCTCACCTCGCGACGCTGGCAGAAGCTGGAGACGGCGAAGAACCTCGAGTTCGACATCGCCGGCGGCCGGTTCGCCGAGGTGGTCGGCCAGATCCGTGTCGTGAAGAGCTTCGTCGCCGAGCCGCGCGAACTGGCCCACTTCACCGGCCACTACGACCACACCATCACCCTGACCAGGGAGCAGTCGGCGTTCTGGCACCGGATGGACGTGGTGCGCCGCGGCACGCTCAACGTCATCTTCTTCGTCATCTACGCGATCATCTTCAGCCTGACCATCTCCGGTCAGTTCACGCTCGGCGTGATGGTGCTGCTGATCCAGTTGGTGAACCTCGCCCGCCAGCCCGTCCAGTCGATGAGCTTCCTCGTGGACTCCTCCCAGCGCGCCATCACCGGGTGCCGCGACTACTTCATCGTGATGGACGAGGAGGTCGAGTCCGGTGCCCTTCGTCAGGCTCAGGGAGCGGAGGGTGGAGCTCAGGGAGCAGAGGGTGGAGCTCAGGGAGCAGCTGGCGTCCGGACTCCGACCGAGCCGTTGGCCGCGCCGGGCGAGCCGATCGTGGAGTTCACCGACGCCAGGTTCGGCTACACCGGGGACGGGGAGGTGCTCCGCGGCGTCAGCTTCGACGTGCGCCGTGGCGAGCGGGTGGCGTTCGTCGGCGAGTCGGGGGTGGGCAAGACCACGCTCGCGAGCCTGCTGCTGGGGCTCTACCCCCTGACCGGCGGCCGGCTGCGGGTCGACGGCCGCGATGTCGGCGGCATCCCGCTGCCGGAACTGCGTGCGCAGGTGGGAGTCGTGTTCCAGGACCCGTCCCTGTTCTCGGGCACGATCCGGGAGAACATCGCCTACGGGCGTCCGGACGCGATCGAGGACGAGATCGTGGAGGCGGCCCGGCGGGCGCACGCCCACGGCTTCATCCTCAGCCTGCCGGGTGGCTACGACGCGGAGATCGGCGAGCGCGGTGTGAGGCTGTCCGGCGGCCAGAAGCAGCGGATCGCCGTGGCTCGTGCCCTGCTGAAGGACGCGCCGATCCTCGTCCTCGACGAGGCCACGAGTTCCCTGGACTCCAAGGCGGAGCGGCTCGTCCAGGAGGGCCTGGAGGAATTGATGGCCGACCGGACGACCCTGATCATCGCCCACCGGCTCAGCACGATCAGCTCCGTCGACCGGATCGTCACGCTCCGCGACGGCCGGATCGACGAGATCGGCACCCCCGCCGAGCTGGCCGGCAGCGGCGGCATCTACGCCGAACTGCTGGCCCTGCAGGCCACCGCGAAGACCAAAGCCGGCCGCAAGCGCCTGCAGAAGTACGAGATCCTCGGCTGACCCGCTTCGATCGCTCGTCGAGCTTGTCGAGACGCTTCGGTGTGGCGCCCTTCGTGACGCGCCGTCCTTCGCAAGCTCAGGACAGCGCTCCCCAGGGATCGGTGGGGGACCGCCTGAGACCGGGCAGGTGGCAGGATGGGCCGATGACCACTCGCCTGATCGAGCCGGGCGACGCGGCCGCGCTGGCGGACGCGGTCCAGCGCAGCCGTGGCTACCTGGCGCCGTGGGAACCCGTCCGTCCCGATCGCTACTTCACGGTCGACGGCCAGCGGGAGTCGATCGCCGACTCGCTGGCCCGGTACGAGGCGGGCGCCATGCTGCCGCACGTGATCCTCGACGAGACCGGCACCGTGGTGGGGCGGATCAACCTGAACAACATCGTCCGCGGGCCGTTCCAGTCGGCGAGCGTCGGCTACTGGCTGGCCGAGTACGCGACCGGCAGGGGACTGGCGACGGCAGCGGTGGCGGACCTGGCGTCCCTCGCGTTCGGCGAGCAGGGCCTGCACCGCCTCGAAGCCGGCACGATCCCGGCGAACACCCGCTCACAAGCGGTGTTGCGTCGCAACGGGTTCGTCAGGTTCGGCTATGCGCCGCGCTACCTGGCGATCGCCGGACGCTGGACCGACCACATCCTGTTCCAGTTGCTGGCCGACGACTGAGCCCGGATCCACCGATCGAGCGGGTCTCGACAAGCTCGACGAACGGTTTCGGTGGATCCGGGCTGAGGCGCGGGCCAACGGCGACTTGGGCGCCGACGGGCACCGGGGGCGTCCGCTGTGCCATGCTCTAGGGGACCGGCCCGCAGGAGGCCCGCCGAGACGGAGTGCAGATGACTGAACAGCCGGAGCCGGGGGAGTCCCAGCCCAGGAAGCGGGTCCTGTTCCTGTTCTCGGACACCGGTGGCGGCCATCGCTCGGCGACGGAGGCGATGATCGAGGCGCTGGACCTCGAGTTCCCCGGCCGGTTCGACACCACCATGGTCGACTTCTTCCGCAAGTACTACCCCAGCCCGTTGCGGTTCGCGCCCGAGATCTACCCGCCGATCTCCCGTGTCCCGCAGGCATGGCGGTTCACCTTCAGAGCGTCGGACGGACGGAACCGCTCGCGGGCGGTCACGCAGATCTCCTACCCGTACGTCCGGCGCGGCGCCCAACGGCTCGTCCGGGAGAACCCCACCGACCTGATCGTCTCCGTGCACCCTCTGGTGAACACGCACCTGATGCGGGCGATGCGCAAGTCCCCACGTCCCTACATCACCGTCGTCACCGACCTCGTCTCGACGCACGCCCTGTGGTTCGACCGCCGCGCCGACCTGGTCGTGGTGGCGACCGACGAGGCGAGGGAGAAGGCGATCGAGTACGGCATCGCCGAGGGCAACCTGCGAGTGATCGGGCTGCCCGTGGCCGAGCGGTTCAACCACCCCCTCGACGACCGGATGGCCTGGCGCGAGCGGATGGGCTGGCGCACCGACCTGCCGGTGATCCTGCTCGTCGGCGGCGGCGACGGAATGGGTCCGCTGAAGCGGGTGGCGAAGGCCATCAACGAGGCCGCGCTGGCCGCGACCCTGGTGGTGATCTGCGGCCGCAACGCCGACCTGCGCGCGGACCTCGAGCGGGTCGACTGGACCATGCCCGCGCACATCTACGGGTTCACGTCCGAGATGCCGCAGTTCATGGCCGCGTCCGACATGCTCGTCACGAAGGCCGGGCCGGGCACGATCAGCGAGGCGTTCATCAGCGGCCTGCCGCTGGTGCTGTACTCCCGGCTGCCCGGGCAGGAGGACGGCAACATCAGCTACGTCGAGAAGCTCCGTGCCGGGGTCTGGGCACCCCGACCACGCGAGGTCGTGGACGCGCTGCGCGGCTGGGTGGACGATCCGGTCGCGCGGGAGCGGGCCGCCGAGGCCAGCCGGCGCGCGGCCAAGCCGGACGCCGCCCGCCGGATCGCCCGCCTGATCGCCGACCAGGTCGGCGTCGACTCCTGAGCTGTTCCTGAGCGGCGCCCAAGGCCGGCACAGCCTGCGTTGGGAATGGCCCGCTACCCTCGAAGGTCGAAGAGCCCGAGGGATGTGACACCAGGTAGTGACTGAAGAGAAGCAGAAGGACATCGAGGAGAAGGAGCCGATCAAGGTCTCCTTCTCCATGCCGCAGATCGCCGGCGGGGCGCTGGCCGCAGCGACGGCCGCGGCGATCGGCTCGCAGCTCGGAGTGGCCGGCACCATTTTCGGCGCGGCGGTCGCCAGCATCGTCGGCGGCATCGCGGGGACGCTGTACAGCGCGGGGATCGACCGCACCCACCGCAAGGTGAGCGAGGCGATCGTCCGGGGCTACGACCGGGTGCGTGGCGATGAGTCGTACGACCCCGAGCAGGTGCGGACGCTGGTGGCGGACGGCGACGCCGGGGACACGAAGGTGATCGGTCCCGATGCGGACGCCGCCACCCGCGTGCTGCCCGGCGTCGGGGGCGGCATCTTCCGCAGCGATGACGAGCCGACCCGGGTCGATCTGCAGCCGGTGTCCCCGGCCGGGACGAACGGACGGAAGCGCCGCGTGGGCCAGGTCATGCTCCTCACCGTCGGTGCCATGTTCCTGGTGGCGCTGACCGTGGTGACCGTTGTGGAGCTCGGCCTCGGCCGGGCGCTCGGCGGTGGCGACGGCACCACGGTCTCCCAGGTCGTGCAGCCGGCGAAGGCGAGCGCGAAGCCGTCCGCCACGCCCACGCCGACGACGACCACGCCGACGCCCAGCACGACCCCGTCCGCGACCGAGACGCCGACGGCCACGCAGACGCCGACCGCGACCCAGACGCCCACCCCGTCCGCGACGACCACGACGACCCAGGCTCCGACGCCCGCCGCCACCGGCACGGGCACCTCGGCCCCCGCCGGCGCCGCCGAGGCACCCTGACCCCCTCCACCGACGCGTCGGCAGTGGGGGTCAGTCGACGCTGTTCACCATGAAGGCTGCGGCGCGGGTCACGTAGTCGCGGAACTCGGTGAGTTCGGGCTCGGGGAGTCCGAGGGAGTCGAGGGCGGCGTTCATGTGCCGCAGCCAGCGGTCGCGCATGTCCGGGCTCACCGCGAACGGCGCGTGCCGGATCCGCAGCCGCGGATGCCCGCGCGTCTCCGAGTAGGTGTGCGGACCGCCCCAGTACTGCTCGAGGAACATCCGCAGCCGGTCGGCGGCCGGCCCGAGGTCGGTCTCCGGGTAGAGCGCGCGCAGCGGCGGATCGGACGCGACGCCGCGGTAGAACTCGGCGACCAGCGTCACGAACGTGTCGTGACCGCCGACGCGGTCGTACAGCGAGGCGTCGTCCACCCGTCCATTCTCCGCAGGACCCCACCTGAACGGAAAGGGGGCGGGTCCCTTTCCGTCCAGGGAACGAAAAGGGGACGGGTCCCTTTCCGTCCAGGTGGACCGAGTGAGGAACCGGCCCCGGTTGTCCGGAGGTCGTTCCGGTCAACGGTGAACGGGAAAGGAACCGTCCCCTTTCGGTTCACCGGACGGCAGCCTGCTCGCCGCCACCCTCAAGGTCGGGCTTGGCGCCGGCGCGAGTCTTGGCGGCAAGCGCGTGTCCCCCGCGAGCAAGGGTCACCACCGGCCGAGTGCATGGTGGCTTGCCCTCCTCGCCATCTCGGCGAATGCCGGGATCTCCGGCGCCGGCCGGACCATCGGCTACGTTGGCAGGCGTGGACGGGCTGGTGCGGGTGGCGGGCGCGCTGGCCTTGATCTCCCTGCTGGCCGGCCTCGCACAGCCCGTGGGCGCCGTGCCGCACGCGCAGCCGGCGAGGCAGCTGTCCACCGCCGCACCGACGCGATCGTCTCCGCTGCCGGCGTGGCTGCCGAGTTCTGAAGCGACCCCGCCCGACGCCAGCCGGGAACCAGTGGCGGAGCCGGCGCCCGTCGCGCCCGACTGCGCCAAGCTGACGTGCGTCGCGCTCACCCTGGACGACGGGCCCGTCCCCGGCACGGCCGCGGTGCTGTCGTTGCTGCGCAGGAAGCACGTCCACGCGACGTTCTTCGTCGTGGGGAGGCAGGCGCGGGCGCACCCGGACCTCGTCCGCCGGATGGTCGCGGACGGGCATGTCGTCGGCAACCACTCCTGGAACCACCCGGAGTTCTGGCATCTCTCCCGCAAGGCCATCGACCGGCAGCTCGCCCGAACGGACGCGGCGGTGAAGCGGGCGGCGGGCACACGTCCCTCGCTGCTGCGTCCGCCGTTCGGAGAGGTCGACCGCAGCGTCCGGAAGGCGGCCAGGGCGCGCGGGCAGGCGATCGTCCTGTGGGACGTCGACCCGCGTGACTGGAAGGACCGCAAGGCGGCCGTCGTCGCGAAGCGCGTGCTGCACCAGGCCCGCCGGGGCTCGATCATCCTGGTCCACGACGTCTGGCCCAGCACCCGGCACGCCCTCGCCAGGATCATCGACGGCCTGCGGGCGAAGGGCTTCACGCTGGTCACCGTCCCCGACCTGCTGGGTGGACGGCAACGGCCGGGCCGGGTCTACCTGCGGGGCTGACCCGGCAGCCATCACCCGGCGTCCGCGCGCCCACCACATCGACCGACGATCAGACGGCCCACCGCTGCTGCGGCCAGCCGTTGGTCTGCACGATCACTCCGCCGGTGTGGACCAGGCGGGCCGGCAGCTCGCGCTGGCTGAGCCAGCGGGGCGCGGCATCGCCCAGCAGCATGGCCGCGGCACAGGCCGCGGACGCGCGCTCGCAGCTGCGTGCGGCGACCGTCACCGTCCGCCAGGTGCGGTGGCCGGCGTCCGTGGCCGCCGCGGCAGAGGTCGCCAGGCCGCCCGGCCACCCCATCGAGATCACCGGATGCCCCTGTGGGCCCGGACGGCCGTCGTCGATCTCGACCAGCCAGCCGCCGTCCGGCACCTCGCCGCGGGTGGCGATGTCGCCGCCCAGGTTCACCAGGCAGCCCACCCCGAGCTCATCGAGGCACGCCTGGGCGATCCAGTCGGCGGCCCAGGCATGGACGCTGGGGCCGAACCCGAACTCCTCACCGTCGGGGACCGTGAGGGTGAGGGCGTCCGGATCAAGCCGGACGGCTCGCCACCCCGGCAGCGGAACGACGAGGCCGCCGGTGAACTCAGCCGTGCGCAGGACCGCGGCAGCGGCGTCGGCCAGGACGGGGTCGATCGCCCGGGATCCCGTCGCGGACGCGGACTCGCGCTGCCAGCGGGCGTGCGCGACCTCGACGTCGGCCACCCGCGAGCGAGCCAGCTCCGCCACGTCCGGCAGGTCGTCCTCGTGGACGGTGAGCACTTCGCACCAGGTGCCCAGCGCGTCCCAGGAGGCGCTGGCGACCACTACCGTCCGCCCGTGCGGGTGTGAGGCCGTCCTGCGGCGAGGCTGAGGGTCGCGGGCTCAGCGACGACGGCCGGACTCCCGGTGCGGGTCGCGACCACCGCCGTGGCACTGGCTGCGGAGGGCGCGAGGGTGAACCAGCCGGCGACGCCGCCGAACGTCGCACCCAGCAGCCCGAGGCCCACCCCGGCAACCCGGAGCGCCGGTGTCCCACGGTCGCGATCGTTGCTCGGCTGGTCCATGGCTCCACCGTGCCGCAGGACCTTGTGCGCAGCCTGTGTCCCGGCTGGCAACCCGGGATGACGGCGATCGAGCCGACCCCCGACTCCGTCCACGTGGACGAAACGGGTCCGTCCCCTGGTCGGCCGCGGCTACGCGGACGCCGTCGCGACCTCGTTCTCGTCCACCAGCGCGCCGGCGGAGGTGGCGATCGCCTCCTCGCGGACCCGCTTCGCGATTCGGCTGAGGGCGACGTCGGTGATGTTCAGGAAGCTGGCGAGGTCGCGCTGGGTGACCCGCTGCAGCAGCCCGGGCTGTTCTCGCAGCAGGGTGCGATACCGCTGCTCCGGGGTGCTGCGGAGCCAGCCGGCGTCCGCCTGGAGAGTGGTGGCGTGCATCAGGGCGATGGTCGTGGTCAGTCGCAACCACTGCAGGTGCTGGGCGGAGAGATGGTCGATCACCCGGTAGTTCACCCGCACGACCATGCTGGGTTCGATGGCGGTGACCGTGTGGATCGATTCCGCCTCCACCGCCGCGCGCAGCGTCTCCGAGCGCGGGTGCAGGCCGCGGGACGCGACCCGGCGGACTCCCTCGATCCCGAGGGCCGCCATGGACGCGAGCACGTCCCCCTCCTCGGGGAAGAACACCGTCGTGAGCCGGTCGCCGTCGCTCAGCAGCTGCGCCTTGAACAGGCCGCGCTGCACGAAATAGACATACGGATGATGTTCGCCCGCGCTGAACAGAACCGTCCCCGGCTCCAGGCGCACGACTCGGACGTTGCTGGCGAACACCTCCCATTGGGGAAGCTCGCAGCCCGCATACGCCTCGAGGAGCAACCGGAGACTCCGCATCGCGTGACCCGTGACGGCACCGTCGACGGCCATTCGCTCCTCCTCATATCGGCGTGCAACCGCACCAGTGACGTTCTGGCGCGGTGGGATCGCTCTCTCGGTCGAATTGATCCAGATCAATGGTTGTTGTCTGGGCCTTGACACAGGTTAGTCCCTCGCTGGCCGGTCGGGGGGCTCTCTGAGAGGTTTTGCCGGATACCTGCGGGGGTTTGCCCCTCGTGGAGCGGATGATCTGGACAAAACGGAGGCGCAGCGAAGCGTGGAGTCGCAGGTGGTACGGACCACGGCAGGGGTGGCGCGGGCGGGAGGACTCCCGTCCGCCGGTCTCCGGCGACGCTGCTGGCATCCCGCTCGTCCGGGTGGATGCTGCTGACACGGCGATGGTCCGGGCGGATGCTGACACGGCGCTGGTCCGCGCGGATAATGAATATCAGGCGGTCTTTCCGGGACGTGGCCAGCTGTGGCCCCGATCCGGCGGGTTCCGCCAGAACAGGGCTCTCGGCCTCGTGACGGCGACGGTGGGTGGCGGCCCACCCCGACCAGAAGAGGTCGAGCAGCGAACTGAGCTCGGCTCCCCATTGAGCCGGTTCGCGGATGGGCGCCCGGACCTTGGTCCGGGCGCCCGTTTTTCTGTCGATTCCCGCGGTCAGCCGGCGATATTCCGGACGACCGCGAATACCAGCCCCGCGACGGCGAGTGTCGCGTACCAGACCCGCTGGTCGGCCAGCCGCGCGGGCAACCGGACGGCGGGACCGCCGAGCAATTCCAGCGTCCACGCCATCGTGGCCAAGACCAGGCCGGAGAGCAGGACGAATACGAACGGATTCGCCGACCATGCCGCGCCGAAATCGCCGTGGAGCAGATGTGCGCCCATGGTGGTGGCGCCACACAACGGGCACAGGGTGTGCGTGAGCGCCCGCCACGGGCAGGGAATGCCGATTCCGGCAACCGACTGCACGAGCGCGAGGGAAAGGCCGGCCGCGCCGAATGCCGCGGCGGCGCGGAGGCGATAGCGAGGCCCGGAAGCGGCCCGATTCACGGCGATCGGCACGTCATCATTATCACCTCCTGCCCTCAGCGGCCTCGCGGCCCTAGGATCGTTTTCACCATCAGAGAGGGAGACAGCATGTCCGACCAGAACTCGACGACGCCGGACCCCAGTGACGCCGTCCCTGGCTACGAACCCCCCACGACTTCCGAGCCGAGCCCCCCGCCTCCGCCGCCGACGTACGAGCCCCCCGTGACGGGCGGCTACGAACCCCCGCCCGCATACACCCCGCCCAGCGGTGGCTACGAGCCTCCGGCCTCGGGCGGATACCAGCCGCCGGCGTCCGGTGGCTATGAGCCCCCGGCCTCGGGTGGGTACGAGCCCCCCGCCTCGGGTGGCTATGAGCCGCCTGCCGGTGGCTACTCCGCCCCTGCCGCGGGCGGCTACACCCCGCCGCCGGCCGGTGGCGGATTCCCGGAGCCGCCCGGGCCGGGGTCCTACCCGCCTCCGCCGCCCGGTTACGGCCAGCAGCCCGGCTACACCGACCCGAACGCCTATTCCGGCGGCGGCTACCCGGTCGTCCCTGCCGGTGGCGCAGCCCTGGTCGACTGGCCCAAGCGCGCGCTGGGCGGCCTGATCGACTACGTGGCGCCGGCCATCGTCATCTCGATCCTGACGAACCTCGTCTCGAATGCGTCTTCGGGCCTCGGCGCTGCGGTGAGCACCATCCTCAGCATCGGCTGGTGGTGCTACCTCGGCTACAAGAGCGGCACCACGGGCGTCACCCTCGGACGCAGCATCGCCAAGACCAAGCTGATCAGCGCAGAGACCGGTCAGGTGATCGGCACGACGAACGGCATCCTGCGCCAGCTCGCCCACATCGTCGACACGATCATCTGCTACATCGGCTGGCTGTTCCCGCTCTGGGACGCGCAGCGCCAGACCCTCGCGGACAAGATCATGAAGACCGTCGTGGTCGACAACTCAGCCGATCCGAACGCGGGCAACTACAGCTGGGGCTGATCGCCTGATCGAGGCCTGAGCGCCCCCAGCATCGAGCGCCACCGTTTCGGTCAAACGCCACACCCCGGGGTGGGGCGAATGACCGAAACGGTGGCGCTCGGCGTTGGGGGACCCGGGGAGGGGGAGGCGGCGATAGCGTGAGCGCATGCGTGCGCTGGTGAAGACCGCCCCGGGGCCAGGGCTGGAACTGATCGACGTCCCGGAGCCTGAGTGCGGGGCCGACCAGGTGAAGATCCGGGTGCTGCGGGCGGGGCTGTGCGGCACCGATCTGCACCTCGAGTCCTGGGACGACTGGGCGGCGAGCACCGTCCGGGCGCCGCTGGTGATCGGCCACGAGTTCTACGGCGAGGTCGTCGAGGTGGGCGCGGAGGTCACCGGCATCACGGTGGGCGACCGGGCGTCCGGCGAGGGCCACATCGTCTGCGGACGCTGCCGCAACTGCCGGGCCGGACGCCGCCACGTCTGCATCCACACGGTCGGACTCGGCGTGAACACCGACGGCGCCTTCGCCGACTACGTCGTGCTGCCGGCGTCCAACGTCTGGCTGCAGCCGGCCGCCATCGACCCGGAACTGGGCGCCATCTTCGACCCGCTCGGCAACGCCACCCACACCGCCCTGCAGTGGCCGGTGGTCGGCGAGGACGTGCTGGTCACCGGCGCCGGTCCGATCGGGGTGATGGCCGCGGCGATCGTCCGGCATGCCGGCGCCAGACACGTCGTGGTCACCGACGTCAGCGACTACCGCCTCGGGCTGGCGCACGCCGCCGGGGCTGATCTCTGCGTGAACGTCGGCCGGACGCGGATCGCGGACGCCCAGCGCGAACTCGCCATGCTGGAGGGCTTCGACATCGGGCTGGAGATGTCCGGCTCGCCGTCCGCCGTCACCGAGATGCTGGCCAACCTCAACCACGGGGCCAAGGTCGCCATGCTCGGCCTGCCCAAGGACCCCTACCCGATCGACTGGGGCCGGGTGATCACCCACATGATCACCATCAAGGGCATCTACGGAAGAGAGATGTTCGAGACCTGGTATCTGATGAGTTCGATGCTGGCCACCTCGACAGTCTTCGCTGATGCGGTGCGCTCGGTGATCACCCACCGGTTCCCGGCGCAGGAGTGGGCGATGGCGTTCGCCACAGCGCGGGGCGGGGAGTGCGGCAAGGTGATCCTCGACTGGTCGTAGGCTGCCTGCATGTACGGCGACGACCTGCGCGAAGACCTGCAAGCCACCCTCGA
>NZ_JARKPQ010000334.1 GCF_029975155.1 Propionicimonas sp.
GAGGCTCTGGCGGGGGCATTGGGCCAAGACACAGGTTTGTCCGGCCTGACTCTGCGCACCTTTGATCCGGTCACAGGACAGCCGAGGCTGGTCAGCGCGAGTACTGCGCTCATCGATTCGGGTATTCAATCGGGCGCGCAACTCGAGCTCAGCAGTGACTCCTTCGACAGGTCGGCACGAGGCGGTGAAGCGGCCGCGCTCTTGCGCGTGGTCGCCGGCCCTGACAAGGGAATCGAGGTTCCGCTGCTCATCGGGATGAGTGTGATCGGACGAAGCGAAGGCTGCGATGTTCACCTGACCGACCGACGTGTCTCGAAGCGGCACGCCCGGGTATCGGTTGGTGTGGACAAGATCGAGATCATCGACCTCAATTCCTCCAACGGGGTCCTGATAGCAGGAGCACGGGAAGCGCGCGCCACCCTCGGCGAGGACGACGTTGTCACCATCGGTGACTCCGAGTTCGTCGTGAGACCGCTGCGTGCCAGGCCCGACTGGTCGACCAGTGATGTGGCCTTCGTGCGTTCCCCACGCGTGCTGGCGCGTCCCGAGAACGTTGCGCTTGAGTTGGCTGACCCGCCCGGGCCGCCGGAATCGCGGCGGTTTCCGTGGCTGGCGATGCTGGCACCGCTGGTCATGGGCGCGGTGCTGTTCGCTTTCACCCGGAGCATGATGAGCGTCGTCTTCGTGGCGCTGAGCCCACTGCTGATGGTAGGAACCTGGGCGACCAGCCGGATCGAGGGCAAGGCGCGCCAGAAGCAGGCCCTCGCCAACTTCGAGAAGACATTGGCAGCTGAAACAGAACGCGTCGCCGCGTTGCAGGCCCGCGAGCGCGCCCAGCTGTTCGCGCTGTATCCCTCGGTTGCCGATTGCGTGGCTGCGGTCAACGCGCGCACCGACCTGATCTGGAGCCGCCGCCCGGAGAACCCCGAGTTCCTGCAATTCCGGCTGGGGGTGGGCACGGTGACGTCGCATCTGGATGCGCAGTACCGCCCCGGCCAGGGACTACCGGAACTGCTCGCCAGGGTGGAGGCGCTGGCCCATGCCAGCCGATGGTTGGTCGATGCGCCGGTGGTGGTGGATCTGCGGTCGGTCGGTTCGGTAGGAATCTGCGGCCATCGCAAACTCGCCGATGGGCTCGCGCGGGCCGTCGTCGTTCAATTGGCGAGTCTGCATTCGCCGGCGGAGACCGTCATCTGCTGTCTGACCTCGGCAACTCGGCGGCCATCGTGGCAGTGGCTCGAGTGGCTCCCGCACACGAATTCGCCGCACTCGCCCCTCAGCGCGCACCTAGCAGCCGATTCGGCAGCAGGCCGAATGGTGACCGACCAACTGGATGAGCTGGTGGCGACTCGCAGGGCAGGCCTCAAGGGGCCGGGGCTCGTGAGAGGACCTCTTTCGGAGCGGGAGCAGGTGCCTGCGCCGATCACGCCCAGCGTGGTGGTCGTGGTGGACGAGCCCCAGGTCGATCTGGCCCGGTTGACCCGGCTCGCCGAGCAAGGCCCGGACGCCGGCGTCCATTTCGTCTGGGTCGGCGATCACAAGGACGATCTGCCAGCAGCTTGTCGTACGTTCCTCGATGTCGGCTCGGGTGCCGAACCGAACGTGGGCCAGGTACGGACGGGTGAAACTGTGCATCAGCTGGGCTGCGAGTCGGTCGATCAGGCGACCGCAGAAGCGATCGCGCGACGCTTCGCCCCGTTGATCGACGCAGGTGCACCGGTCCAAGATGAATCCGATCTTCCGCGTT